>AQRW01000148.1 GCA_000402295.1 Candidatus Aerophobus profundus SCGC AAA252-L23 | reverse complement strand
GATTGCCACGTCGCTGTGCTCCTCGCAATGACAGAAGGAGTGGGATTGCCACGTCGCTGTGCTCCTCGCAATGACAGAAGGAGTGGGATTGCCACGTCTGCCGCGGGTAGATTGGCAATAACGACTATGGGTAGGTGAAGTTGCCCCTATTGCGAGTGAAGCGAAGCAATCTCGGGTTTTGGGTAGGGGAGGCTTTAGCCTCCCACTTTCTTGTCACACTAAGGAGAGAATCCACTTCTTAGTGTGCTTTCTGGCTTACTTCTTCCAGTTTCTTCTCCAGCTCCATAATTTTCTTCTCCATCCGGTCAATTTTCTCTTGGAGGAGAAGGATGTTTTTCTGCAGTTCTTTGATTTGGCTTTGAAGGAGGGAGATTTCCTCTTCTTTCCCCTCTTCTCCCATTTGTTTCTTTCTATTTATGAGGGGGAGTTTATCTTTGCTACCTATTTCTCTAACCACTGTCTGGAACAAAGATTTCACCTCCGGCCGGGATTCAATGAACCAGGCTCCTTCCAGATAGATTAAGGCCTGGTCAAAGAGCTTACTTTGCGAATATTGCTGTCCACTGTTAAGGAAATAAATAAAAAGTTCTTCTTTTGCCTCTTTTGAGGTAGAAACAGTTTTGTAGTCACTTATGGCCTTATCCATTATTTGAAAGGCTTTTTCGTGATTACCTAACCGATAATAAATAAGAGCCAGATGAATCTGTTCTCTAACTGCCTCGTGGAGATTTTCCTCATCACTGTCAGTTTCCCGGAGTCTGATAGATATCTCTATCCAGTTCAGAGCACTTTCAAAAAGGCCTCGGGCGTGTTTTTCTTTTCCTTCAATCTGATATTTTTTGCCCCAAATATAGGCAATTTCTCCTAAATGAAGGTAAGACAAAGGGAACTTAGGATAAAGGCTAATCACGGCGCGGTATTGTTTTACAGCTTCCGGATAATAATCAGGGTTGTGATTGGCGGCAAAGAAGTAAGAGGTAGCCAGTCTTACCCGAGCTTCCAGATTATCCTTATCTATCTCTACGATAGATAAATAGAGCTGGACAGCTAAGTCATAGTTACCTTCCTGAAAAGCCTGACCGGCTTTCTTCAGTGCTCCCGGGGGTGTTTCTTGAGGAAGTGTAGAGCCAGAGAAAGCAAGTAAGGTTACCGTACACAGTAAGGGAATTAGTTTTCGGAAATTCCTCATCGGAACTCCGTTATTTCGAGGGATACTCTTATTGATTGGCCATTAGATTATCAATTACGTAACAAATGTCAAACGAAATAATTTTTTTGCTTCTCCAGGTTGCCTGATTAGAATTTTTCATTATAATAAAGAAGTGTTAAATTCTTCAGATTGAGGAAGACAAGATGCCCTGGTGGAACACTCCTTATGGTATGATCCTGTCTTTTGGTCTGGTTATTTTATTGGTGTTGCTTCTGAGAACACATATCTGGCGCAATCTCTGGACACTTCAGCGAAGAACTCAAAGTGAAGTTACCCGAGTTTTTGTAGACGTTTACAAGGCTATTGACCGGGGTGGTAGTATCCGGGAACTCCTGCTTTTAGGAGTCCGAACTATTGCCCGACAACTTGGTGCTGCTGCTTCCCTGATTCAGCTTCTGGATGAGGAAGGAGAGCAAATTGAGGAGGTTAGCTATAATCTTAATGTTCAAGGAGAAGACTGGGGGAAGAGATATTTAAGTACCCTTGGTGCCCAGGACCAAAAGGAGCCTATCTACGTTCGAAATGTCCACAAGGATCCCACCATCATATCTGTGGGCCCCTGGGATAAGAATGGTTTTACCTCTTTTCTTTATGTTCCCGTGATAAAAGAGGGGAAAATAAGAGGTCGTTTCTGGGTATTGAGTCGTAAACCTTTAAAGTACCCTCGGGACAGACTGGATCTTCTTTCTTCACTGGCAGGTCTACAAACTCTGGCTGTTGAGAGGATGAGTCTCATTGGTGTTTTAAAGGCTAAGTCCTACCAGGATGACCTCACGGGGCTGTACAACCGCAGGTATTTTCATCTTCGTCTCAGTGAGGAAATAGCTCGTTCTGCCCGCGGAGGAGAGCCAGTTTCTCTTTTGATTTCTGATCTTGATAATTTTCGTACTCTCAACGAGATACTGGGTCACCAGGGAGGAGACAAAGTCCTCAGAGAAGTAGGTAAAGTTACGAAGTCCTCTGTGCGGGCCTGTGATATTCCCACCCGGTATGGAGGAGATGAGTTTGCCATCATTCTTCCTGAGGCTGATTCTCTTACGGCCTTAAAAACTTCTAACCGCTTACTGAAGGCTATCCAGGAGGCTCCCGGTATTCTGGATGAGGCCAGTCCTTTTGGAGTGACTATGAGTATTGGATTAGCCTCTTTCCCCGAGGATGCTCGTTCTATAGAGGATTTAATTTCCAAGGCAGATAGAGCTATGTTAGCGGCCAAACACTACCCGGACAAAAAAATTATGAGCTGGAAGATACTGAAAGGGACCGGAGAAGAAATTCCATCAAGAATTTCCTCCAAGAATATTATTCAGGAATTGGCCTATGCTTTAGCGGAAATTGTTGACCGTAAAGATGGCTATATTTTTGAGCACTCTCGGCTAGTCTCAGAACAATCAGTTATTTTTGCCAAGGAGATGAAGTTTGACCGGGCCGGGCTAGAACAAATTCGGATGGCTGGACTTCTACATGATGTGGGGAAATTTGCTGTGCCTGAAGAGATTTTAAACAGGTCTACTCCTTTGAGCGAAAAGGGATGGGAAGGTATAAAAGTACATTCCCTGGCCGCAGTGGATATTTTAAGGCATATTAGAGGTTTAAGAAATATTATTCCTATAGTAAAAAGTATCCACGAAAACTATGACGGTAGTGGTTATCCAGAGGGTCTGGAAGGGGAAAATATTCCCATTGAAGCAAGAATCATTGCGGTAGTAGATGCTTATTGGGCTATGAGAACTCCTCGACCATATCGGGGGGCTCTTACCCATGAAGAAACTTTATCTAGAATTAAGGAAGACTCTGAGAAAAAGTATGATCCTAAGATTACCAGTGCCTTTATTGATTTTTGCGAGAAATCAAGTTTTAAAGAAGGGCTGAAGAAGGTTTATAATGGATAATGAGGTGCCGAAGGTGGGAGTCGAACCCACACGAGGGTTAAGCCTCACTGGATTTTGAGTCCAGCGCGTCTACCAGTTCCGCCACTCCGGCAAAATCTTCTTCTTTTTGTTCTTTTTGATTATAGATGAATTATGGCGATTGGTCAAGTTGCAGTTTTTTTGTCTGTTTTGCCTTGGTGTTCATACAGTGTCCATTGGTCTTATGACCAAGAAGCTCTGTAACAGATAAGTTTTCCTAAAAATATGAATAAATCTGAGATGAAAATACTTTTACTTTATCCCAAGTATCCAGACACTTTTTGGAGTTTTAAATATGCATTAAAGTTTATTTCTAAAAAAGCAGTCCATCCTCCCTTGGGATTATTAACTGTTGCTGCCATGCTGCCCAAAGAATGGAATAAAAAACTTATTGATATGAATGTTCGAAAGCTGAAAGATAAAGACATTGAATGGGCAGACTATGTATTTATTAGTGCTATGGCGGTTCAAAAAGAGAGTGTTAAGAAAGTTCTGGAAAGGTGTAAAGCTCATAGTGTAAAAATTGTTGCAGGTGGGCCTTTATTTACTGCCTCTCATGAGGATTTTAAGGACATTGATTATTTTGTCCTTAATGAAGCAGAGATTACTTTACCAATATTTTTAAAAGATTTAAAGAATAACTGGGCCAAACATATCTATTCAACCAGAGAGTTTCCAGACCTAGAAAAGACGCCAGTCCCCCTTTTTGAACTTATTAATATGAGAAAATATGTATCTATGAACATTCAATATTCTAGAGGATGCCCTTTCGATTGTGAATTTTGTGACATAACAGCTCTTTTTGGCAGAAAAGTGAGAACAAAAACTAAATATCAAATATTAGTTGAATTAGAAAATTTATATAACTTAGGATGGAGAGGCAATGTTTTTTTTGTTGACGACAACTTTATTGGAAATAAACATAAGTTAAAAGAAGAAATTTTGCCGGCAATAATTTATTGGATGGAACAACGAAAATATCCTTTTGTGTTTTCGACAGAGGCTTCAATCAATCTTTCCGATGATGAAGAACTAATGCAAATGATGGTTAATGCTGGATTTAATTCTGTCTTTGTGGGGATTGAAACACCGAATGAAGATAGTTTAGCAGAATGTAACAAATATCATAACAAAAATCGTAATTTAGTAAACTGTGTCAAGAAAATTCAAAGTTTTGGTATGGAAGTAACCGGAGGGTTTATTGTGGGATTTGATAATGATCCCCCTTCAATTTTCCAAAGGCAAATTGAATTTATTCAAAAAAGCGGAATAGTTACGGCAATGGTTGGATTGTTAAATGCTCCTAAAAATACTAGGCTTTATCATCGTCTTGAAAAAGAGAAAAGATTATTAAAAAATACTTCTGGTAATAATACTGACTTCTCACTCAATTTTACTCCTAAAATGGATTACACAAAACTTATTGAGGGATATAAGAAGATTATTAAAGGAATTTATTCTGTTAAACCTTACTACGAGCGGGTCAATAAATTCTTGAGAGAATGTAAACCATCACAAAAGTTGCGTTTTCATTCCGGTTATCCGGGAGCATTTTTTAAATCTATCTGGTTTCTTGGTATAAAGGATAAAGGAAGGATTTATTACTGGAAGCTCTTTTTCTGGTTTTTATTCAGACGTCCACGACTTTTCCCGTTGGCAATCACTTTTGCTATTTATGGATACCATTTTCGTACGATATTTGCAATTTAGGTCTGGATCAATACAACTATCTAAAATTGTCTCCTCTCTTCTTGTTTTTGAAGGCTTACTTTATCCGCCTGGGTTGAACGTCTCTAACTTTTAGTCCTGCGGACAATTGTTTTCCCTACAGCCGAATTGATATAAGTGAAAATCTAATTCTTTGGTTCCCCCAAGTTTCGAGATGTTGCACTAAATCTTGATCTTCCCCTTAGTGAGACATTTTTATTCAACTAATTCCTGAGATATATTCTTCTATTCTCGTGGCAAAATTTGGGAAGGGAAAAAAGGGACTTTTTCCTAAGATTTACATATATCCTAACTTTCTTAGTCTATCCATAGTTTTTTCTTTGTCCTGTCTTCTACCAGCCCTTTCAATGGTATTTTCTAGATCCTGCTGCCAGGCAGGTATACCAACTACCATAGGATTGCTGGTAGTCCTTACCCCCAAGGAACGGTAGCCTATCTCATAGAGTCCACAATAAGGAAGGTTGTGCAGTTTGATATTGTCCCAAATATCCCTTTCGGTAAAGTGCAGAATTGGAGCTATCCTGGTGTGCTCAGGCATTAAATTGCCACCCTCTTTTCTGGTAAAGTACTTATCGTTTTTCCGGGCGGGGTGTTCATCCCATCGAATAGCCACGGACACAGCTTTTATCTTATTTTCTTCAATAAACTGATTAAGCACTACTGTTTTCATCAGGTGATTGCCGGCATAAGATTCTGCCTCAAAGGGAAATGAATCAGCTTCAAATCCAATTCGTTTAAGCTCAGTTTGGTTTCGCTCGCTTAAATCCTTTAGCTTAACCGTATTACCTAACTTACTTTGACAAGCTCTAAGCACATCAAAATTACAGAGCCACTTAAGATCTATGTTCCATTTTTTGGAGATATTTATCAAAAGATCCGTGATTTCTGTAAATGTATCTCCTTCATCAATGGTTATAATATACGGAAGATCAATATTATCCTCTAAGCAGACTTGACGAGTAATCCAGAGGTTTGTAGTACTGTCTTTCCCGCCTGTCCAGGTGATAGCTATCTCCCAGGGTGCAAACTTTTCCAAGGTTTCCCGGATCACCTTTTTTGATTGGTCAATTTTTTTCTGAAGCTCCTCGGTTTTGTTCTCACTAACTTTGTCTTCTTTCATTATTTCTATCTCCTTCACTCCATATATCCAAGCTTACGAAGACGCTCTTTAATCTCTTCTTTCTCCTGACCGGAAAAATCGGCACCCTCTCCTTTCAGCTCAAAGAGGTGCCTATTTAACTCTTTTCTTACATCCCGGAGTTCTTGTTTTTTGGATTCTTTTACTTCTTTGATTAAATTTATTTGTTCTAAAGGGTCATCGGACAAATTATAAAATTCTTCTGTTCCATTAGTGAGATCTCTGATGAACTTGAATTTGTCCGTGCGGAAGGCTTGTAATGATCCCATTCCTTCGACCAGGGGATATAGCATCTCGGCATAGGCACTGCGTCCTTCAGTTTTTCCTTGAGCTATTATCGGAAGGAGAGTGCTTCCATCAAAGTCTATTTTGTCTGTGGGTATCTCCAGGAAATTCAGGATGGTGGGAACAACATCTACCGAACGCACCATTTCTTTCACTCTAGCACCTTTGGGCAACTCCTTACCCTTAATGATTAAAGTAACTCTTATGTCCACATCATATAGAGTGGTGTGCTGAGGATATACAAGATTATAGGAACGATGGGGAACCGGTTTGGCCGGGTGCTCACCTAAATTGGTACCATGATCACTCATGAGAATGAGAATAGTATCATCTCTTAGATTTAGTTGGTCAAGTGTCTTAAGAAGCGGGCCAATTAACTGCTCATCCATATATTTTATCTTAGCGTCTTTATAGCTGAATTCGGAAAGTTCCCCTGATTTGATCAATCCGTCCCGCAACAGCGCTTGTTCAGCTCCCTCGTGAGTCTCAAAATAGTGTCCCCAGAGGAAAAAGGGAGAGGAATAATTTTTCTTCAACCAATTGAGCATGCGATCAATCCACCAACTGCCTTCATAGAACACCTCTTTTTGTTCCGCATTCCAGGAACCCCACGAGGTATCCTGAGTGGGTTCATCGTAATAGTCAAAGCCGGCGGCAAAACCGTGCTTTGATCCTAATAGCCCCTGTCCCACAAAACCGGCCGTCTGGTAACCGTGTTCTTTCAGTATTGCTGCTACGGTCTGGGATCGAATGTGAGAGAAAGGGTCTCGGACGGTATGCTTATTGGGGTAAGCTCCACATATGACAGAGCTCATACATACTGGAGTTATGCAAGCAGCCGCTATACAAGTTTCAAACAACACTCCTTCTTCGGCCACCTTATCAATATTATGAGTGGTTATCTTTTTGTACCCGTAGCAACTTAAATGGTCAGCCCGCACTTCATCCATACTTAGCAAAATCACATTTTTCTTCGGTTGGTTAGACATCTAATATCTCCTTTTTCCAATGTATTAGGAATTTATAAATTATCCAGGGCGACTAAACTCGCCCCTACTCGCGGAGAGAGTCCTTAATTCTATATTCTATCTTATGAGATTGCCACCCCTGCTTTCAGCAGGCTCGCAATGACGGAAGAGGGTAGCCGCAGGCTTTAGCCTGTGTTTTTATGTGCTAACCTTCTCTTGCGCAAGTTAAAACTTGCGGCTACCGTGCTTCCACATAGTATCTCATCAGCTCAAGATCATTGGGAGGGTAAAATAGAGTAAAAGAACAAAAGAAGGATCAAAACAAATACTGTCTCCGGCTCTCAAAATATAACGTTCTTTACCTACACTTTTACTGTAATAATTATAGTATTATCAAAAAAAAGTCAACATATGGGCTGGCAATACTTGACATGTTGGTTCCCTTTGATAAAGTTATTTCTTGCTACTATAGTTATCATCGTAAAAGCTAAAAGAATAAGTGTTTTGCAGTTAATTAAATCTTGGGTGGTTTATTTTCAAAATTTGGGTAGGAGAAGTTTTTAAACTATCTTAACTAGACACAAGGAGTAGAGAGGATGAACCTAATATTGGTAATCGTGGACACTTTGCGACAGGACCACGTGGGTTGTTACGGAAATGACTGGGTCAAGACTCCCTATCTTGATTCTTTGGCTAAAGAATCAGTGGTGTTTACTCATGGTTATCCTGAGTCACTTCCTACTTTGCAGGTGCGACGGGCTCTTCAAACCGGTTGTCGTGTCTTTCCCTTCAAAAATGATCAAGACTATAAGGGTAATCAATTTATGGGAGGTCTTGGTTGGGGACCGGTCTTGGAAGAGCGGGACACTATTGCCGAAATTTTGCAGCAACAGGGGTACCGCACTGGTTTTGTTACCGATGCTTATCATCAGTTTAAACCCCATAAGAATTTCCATCGGGGTTTTGATGAATGGATATGGATTCGTGGGCAGGAGAATGATCCTTACCGTTCCGGCCCTAAACCTTCCCGGGAAGAGGTAGCAAAACATATTCCAAAACAATTCCAGACAAAAACCATGGAGAATCTGAGGATACAAATTGAGGGTGGTGGACAAAGAAGAAAAAGATATATGGACTTCGTGCGAGACTACTTGACCAACGTGGCAGACCGACGCTGTGAAGAGGATTACTTTCCGGCCCGGGTTTTCTCAGCCGCGGCCAACTGGTTGGAGCGTAACCAGGATGCCGAGAATTTTTTTTTAGTAGTTGACTCCTTCGATCCCCATGAACCCTGGGATCCACCCGCGTTTTATCGAAGATTGTATGATCCGGATGATGATTGTATGGATTTCTTAGCTTCTTTGTACGGACCGGCGGATCAGGTGAGTCCTCGTATACTCAAACGACTCCGGGCCAACTATGCGGGCGAGGTTAGCCTGGTTGATCGCTGGTTTGGTTATCTCTTGGAGAAAATGAAATATCTGGGGCTGATGAATGATACCGTTATAGCAGTGATATCGGATCACGGGCACTGCATTGGTGAGCATAATATTGTGGGGAAGCAAGGCTATCCCATGTCCCGCGAGATTGCGGATTTGGTATATATGATCCGGGATCCTCGGGGAGAAGGAGCCGGTACAGTCTGCAATGAGCTACTTTACAATTTTGACCTAATTCCCACTGTCCTGGCTCGTTTAGACATAACTCCAGAGAACCCAATGGACGGAAAAGATGTTTGGCCTCTGGTTTTGGGTAAGACCAAGGACTTCTATGATCATGTCACCTGCGCTTGGGGACCTCTGGTGATGGTTCGGGATAAACAGTGGTGGTACAATGCCTATATTTGGGGAGAAGCACCTTTGCTCTTTGATTTGAAGGTTGACCCTAAATTGGAAAATAATGTTTCTGTCCAGCATCCCGATATTTGTGCCCGGATGAAGAAGCTGGCCATTGCGGATGCCGGAGGGACTATTCCCGACTATATCCGTCAAGCTACAGATGGACCGGGGTGTAGTCCCTTGATGGAATAGAATCAGAGACTCTGGTTCTTGTTGCGGAGAGGTTATTTCTTTGGGCATTGAATATAATTGAGTAAAAGGAGGTGGTGTTGTTAAGTAATAGCTAAGAATCGGGGTAGCTTATTCCCTAACGAAGCTGGCAAATAAGAGCGAAGAAAGTGGCCGCGGTTTATTCGCTTTTTAGAAGTGGGTCCAAGAAGAGCAAAGTTTCTTTCCACTCCCAGCGAATAAACCGGGGTAGAAGTAAAAAATAAGGAGAGGCAAATGAAAAAACCGTATGTAAAAGTGATAATATGGTCCCTGCTTCTGACGTTGTTATTGGGCGGAATTGGGTTTGCCAAAACAGAAATAACCTATCTTACTCGATTGAGAGCGGAGGAATGGGGTCGCCAAGTGTTCAACACTATTAATGAGGAGTTCCAGGCTAAATATCCCGATATAAAGCTGACCTACATTGATACTACTTATGACAAGCTACGGGAAGATGTTTTGTTGAGAGCACAAGCCGGGACACCTCCGGACATCACTGAACCGGTGGCTTCCTGGGTGCCCAGTCTGGTGGAAGCAGGAATCCTGGAGCCGATTGGTGATTATGTCTCCGCCGGGCATTTAGCCAATTTTCCTGGTTCTATGCTTCTGGACGGGACTATCAGTGGTACTCTCTATACCGTTCCCCTCTGGAGTGGTCCCATCACCTTGTTTCTCAATAAGGATTTAGCGAAAAGAGCCGGTTACCAGGTGAAGGGTCCCGAAGATATGTCCGAATTTAGGGAAATGATCAGCAAAATTGGTTCTCTTGGTCTTACTCCCAGCGGGGAGAAGATTTATGGTTTTGCTCTGAGAAATGTGAAATCGCACAACTCGGCCCTCTGGTTTATGACCTGGCTCTGGGCCTGTGGTGGTAAATTAGTTGATATGTACGATAAACCAGTCTTTGACTCACCCGGGGCTCAGGAAGCACTGGGGTTCTATCAGTGGGTAACCGCAGAGGGCTACAGTGCCAAGGGTGCGGACCACTATCCCACCAGAATCACTTTCTCCCAGGGTCGAGCCGGGTTTGTTTTTGACGGTCCCTGGCTACGGGGGATGCTGCGGAATATCACCGGAGGAGATGCCGTCGATGACATGTACATTCCGGTTGTTGTTCCCAGAGGTTGGGACGGAACCAACTGGAGTATCTCCAATTACAGTGATATGGTCGTGCTCTCTGGTTCCAAGCACAAGATGGAAGCCTTTACCTTCGTCAATTACCTTACCTCCGATGAACACGCTATTCAGATGATGTACGAAGATATGGGGATGATGCCGGCCAGCTTTGAAATGTTGGCAAAAACCTGGGCCAAAGATCTCTATCTGGCAGCCTTCAAAGAACAAAATCCTTATGCCCGGGGTGTTCCCTGGAAGCATGCCAAGTGGCCCGGTGCCCAGGATTTTATTGCCCGGGCCCTAACCGAAGCAGTTGCCGGCAACGATGTGGCTAAAATTGCCCAAGAGGTGCAGCGAGACCTGCTAGACTTACTGAGCGATTAAGAGAGAGAAAAAAGTCGAATTGCCGGCCTTAGTTACTGGCTAATAAGGGTTAACAGAATAGGGATTAAGTGAACAATAGCGGCAGCAAGGCGGTCTAGTTACCAGAATTGCCGCCTTGCTGCTCTGGAAGTCAACCTGGTCTGTAGCTGAAAGGGAGAAGGAATGTCTAATCAAACGTCTGGTTCACTGAGAAGGAGCAGATTGAGTGACCGTTGGTTGAGTATTCTCCTTCTGGTTCCGGCTCTGGCAATCATCGGTGGTGTATTGCTTTTTCCTTTAATTGAGGCCTTTAGAATTAGCTTCACCAGTTTGAATCTAATTGGTTTCAAGGGGAAATTCGTTGGTCTGAAGAACTACCTAATAATCTTTCGCAGCACCGCTTATCAGCAAGTCCTGATTAACACCTTGCTTATTTCTGTAACCACGGTGGCTTTGCGCTTTGCTGCCGGTATGGGCCTGGCCTTGATTATTAACCGTGCTTTCAGGGGAAGGACGATCGTGCGGGGCTTGCTGGTTCTGCCCTGGCTCATTCCCTCGGTGGTGGTGGGGCTTCTTTGGGCCTGGCTGTTTGATAGCGATATTGGGATTGTTAACTATGTTCTGGTGGCCTTGGGAGTGATTCCCGTTAACCTATCCTGGCTGGCCGAAAATGTTCTGGCTAAAATTGCCGTTATTATTGCCTTTACCTGGGCCGGCACTCCGTTTATCATGATGGTTATGTTGGCCGGATTGCAGACAATCCCTTCCGAGATTAATGAATCAGCTGCCATTGATGGCGCCGGAAAGTTTTCCGTCTTCCGCTTTATTACCTTACCCTTTTTGCGTCCGCTAATTGCCATCAACACGCTTTTATCCATTGTCTACATTTTCCAGAACTTTGCCATTATTTATATGTTGACCAAGGGGGGTCCCGGGTACGCCACCGAGATCTTTTCCCTCTTTGTTTACGAAACCGCCTTTAACTCTGGTCGTTTAGGACGGGCAAGCGCTATTGGTGTAACTTGGATGCTTCTACTGCTGGGATTCTCGATTGTGTACGTCAGGCTTATTGCCGGAAAAGAGGAGGTAACGGCCTGAGGCATAACCGCCGATAAAAGAGGAGATCAAAATATGGCACGGTACTACAGAGGGATGGCCGGGGGCAAACAGTTTGATTTGATCAAAATAGCCGCTTTAATAATGATTTCAGTTTATATGATATTTACCATCTTTCCGGTCTTTTGGATGTTGTCCACGGCACTGAAAACCCAGGTTGATGCCTACAAAATGCCGCCTGAATTTATTCCTCGGAATCCGACTCTGGATGGTTTCCGGAAGATTCTTACCGCGGACCGTACCGTGCTCCGATTCTTCTGGAACAGTTTGGTTATTGGTGGAGGAGCAGTGGCCCTTTGTCTGGGAGCGGGTATTTTGGGAGGGTATTCTCTCTCCCGTTTTCGCTCTCGAACGAGTCGATTCATTATGATGTTTATGTTGGTTTCCCAGATGTTTCCCTTGGCCTTACTGGCTATCCCTCTCTACGTTTATTTCCATAAGCTCCATTTGCTCAATACTTACTTCGGGGTAATCCTGGTCCACAGTGCCATTGCACTTCCTTTGTCTCTATGGTTGCTCAAGGGGTTTTTCGATACCATTCCTGTTGAGTTGGAGGAAGCAGCCAGAATTGATGGTTGCAGCCGAGGGAAAATCCTCACTAGGATAGTCATGCCGCTGATAGGCCCGGGCATTATCACCGCGGCGGTGTATGCCTTTCTCATTTCTTGGCGCGAATTCCTCCTGGCCCTGATATTCACCAGCACTGAGGCTGTTCGTCCGATCTCACCCGGTCTGGCCGTGTACTACTTTGGTTTTGCCTCCCTTCGTTGGTCTGACGTGATGGCTACCTCCCTGCTGACTCTGACTCCGCTACTGATTATCTACATATTCCTGCAAAAGTATGTAATTAGTGGATTGGTGGGGGGAGCAGTCAAAGGTTAGCCGATAGGGAGACGAAGTTGGGATATTGAGGAGAAAGAAAATGCCCAGGACGCTGGGAGTAGGCATGGTGGGTTGGGGATTTATCGGGAAGGTTCATACCTACGGATACATCAATCTGCCCCTTTTCTACCGGACTTGCCCGGCCAGTATAAATCTAATAGGGGTGTGTACCGCTGGGGAAAAAACAGCTCGCCTGGCCAAAAAAAACCGGGGGTTTTTCCTTTGGCACTACTTCCTACCGGGCTATTTTAGAGAGAGAAGATATTGATATTGTCCACTGTTGCACTCCCAATTACTTGCATAAGGACTTTCTCATTGAGGCTTTGGAGAGGGAAAAGCATATTTACTGTGAAAAACCCCTGACCCTGAACTTAAAAGAAGCGGAAGAGGTTCTCAAGGCAGCGGAAAAATCCCACATTGTCCACCAGATGACCTTCGAATACCGATTCATTCCGGCTATAATGAGAGCCAAACAGTTGATTGAGGAGGGTTTATTAGGAGATGTCTTCAGTTTTCGGGGTAGCTATCTGCACTCCGGATATATTGACCCTTCCCGACCTATGAGTTGGAGAATGGACAAGAAGAAAGCCGGTGGCGGAGCCCTTTTCGATCTTGGCTCCCACGTACTTGACCTTGTCCGATATCTTCTGGGAGAATATAAAGCTGTTTTCGCTACTACGCCTACATTTATCCAGGAGCGTCCTTTGCCCGAAGATTCAGGCAAGAAGGCAGCCGTAGAGGTAGATGACCTGGCTTTCTTGCAGGTGGAAATGGCCAGTGGTGCCCTGGGGACAGTGGAAGCTTCCCGTCTGGCCACCGGAGCTAACGATGAGTTGCGTCTGGAGATTCACGGGAGCAAGGGAGCCCTTTATTTTAATCTTATGGAGCCCAATTGGCTCTGGGTTTATGATGTACGAGACCCGGATGAGCCTATGGGAGGAAGACGGGGGTTTAAGAAAATAGAGACGGTTCAGCGCTATCCTGAGCCGGCCTCGCTGCCCGGACCCAAGTTTTCTATTGGTTGGATGAGGTATCATATTGCCAGCCAGTATGATTTTCTCAGCCGAGTGGTAAAAGGAAAAGTGGGAAATCCCAGTTTTTACGATGGTTATAAAGTACAGGAAGTTTTAGAAGCGGCTCAAATTTCGGCTAAAGAAAAACGTTGGGTGAGCTTGGATGATCAGATTTCTCCAAAGTAACATCTGACCTTAATATCAGTGGGCAGGTATACACAAGATTATATCCCGAGCAAGAAGGAATGTGCCGTCAAGAAGGGTTGTCTCATCTCTTGACGGCTCCCAAGGTTAACCCGGCGATGATATATTTTTGAATGAGGAAGGTTATAGCTATAACGGGGGCAATGTGAATAATTGAGGAAGCGGCCATAGGTCCCCATCTAATGTTAACTACTCCTCTAAACTCAGAGATAGAAACTGGAAAAGTTTTGGCTATCCTATTGGTAAGAATCAGGGCGAATAGAAGTTCGTTCCAGGTAAAATAAAAAGTGAATATGGCGACCACCGCTAAACCAGAGGCAACAAGAGGTAAACTGATATAACGTAAAAGGTTGAATACAGAGCACCCATCAATTACGGCAGCTTCCTCAATCTCCCTGGGAAGTTGTCGGAAGAAAATGCTCATCATCCATACAGCAAAAGGTAAGTTAAAAGCGATGTATATTGCTATTAAGCCCCTTTTTGTATCCAGAAGACCAATATTTCTAAACAGGAGAAAAAGAGGGATAACTACTGCAATAGGGGGCATCATTCGGGTACTGAGGATCCAGAATTCAATATCTTTGCTACCCGGCACCTTATATTTGGCAAAGCCGTATGCTGCCATGGTGGCAATTACCAGAGCTAAGGCAGTGGTAGACAAACTAATAATTATGGAGTTGTAGATAAAAGGAGTACGAGAAAAGCCCCCGGTAAAAATAGTAATAAAGTTACTTAGAGTGGGAGGTTTTGGTATCCATACCGGGGGGATAGCGAATATCTCTTTCCGAATCTTAAAAGCAGTCAAGAATATCCATATTAATGGAGAAATACTGAGAAATGTTAACAATATTAGGGTAACATAAACCAGAGTTCTCTTAGTTTTTGTTCTAAGCATATTCTTGTTTCCCCCATATATACTTTATGAGAATTTGGGCCAGAATGATTCCCAAAATGAGAATGATAATCGAGGCAGCAGCCCCGTAGCCTACATTGAAAAACATAAAAGAGTGTCTATAGGCGAACATACTGAGAGTCTCTGTTGAACTTCCCGGGCCACCGCCAGTTGTAACATAAACCAGGTCAAATAATCTGAAATTATCCATTATCCTTATCATTAGTCCAATAAGTATAACTCGTTTTACCAGGGGAAGTTCTATGAAAGCTATACTTTGGTGCCAGGCAATTCCATCAGTTCTGGCTGCCTCAAACAACTGAGGAGGAATCGTTGAAAGACCAGCCAGACATAATAACATCATAAAGGGTGTCCATTCCCATACATTAATCAGAATAATGGAATACAAAGCTATACCACTACTTCCAAACCAGGATACAGGCGGAAAACCCAAAAGACCCAAAAGGTAATTAGCTATTCCCAAGGTGGGGTTAAACATATAGAGCCAGGTCAATCCAAAAACTATAGGTGTAACCATCATCGGCAACATATAAATGGTTCTCAAAAGACCCACACTCTTAAGTTTAAGATTTGCACCCATAAAAAAGATTCTGGCTATGATAAAACCCAAGGTAAATTCTGCACAGATACTGAGAGCGGTTAGAAAAAAAGTATTCTTCATGGCCGTAAGGAATATAGAATCCTTTAGGAGTTCTGAAAAATTACTAAGACCTATATATCGAGGTGGGTAGGGTCGTGCTATATTCAAAGTGGTAAGACTCACTTTCACAGAGTATATGAGAGGGTAAATGGTGAGTAGAACAAGATAGATAATTGCCGGTAGAACCAGGATGTACTTGGTAGCTTTGGTATTTTTGCTCATTTTTTGATGGTGGCTAAGGCCTCCTGGTAATTGTATCCTGAAAAACTGGCCGAACAATTAGTTGGAAGTTCGGCCAGTTTTTCATCACAAAAAGGTTAGCGAACGTAGTATCCGCCCGTTGCCAGAACACTCTTAATCTTTTTCTCTGCCTCTGCCATAGCTTCCTCTATACTCAATTCACCAGCTACCGCTTTTGAGCAATACAATCCCACGGTATCAATAATCTCAAAACTTTCCGGAATTCTTGGTCGACAATCCTCATAGGTCAGTTTAGCCGACTGATATATGGTTGGGTACCAAGGGAACATCTTGTTTAATTCGGGATCTAACATCGCTGAATATCTACTGGGTGGACCTCCCACGGGTTTCGCTTTCATAAATTCTTTGTGTACCGGAATGCTGCAGAACCACTTGATGTAGTCCCAGGCAATGTCTTTTTGAACACCGAATTTATTGATACCCATTACCCATCCTCCAAGAGGTGCAACGGCCTTAACTCCTTTCTTGGCCGGAACCACCGCAGTGGCAAATTTGTCGGCAATTTCTGATCGAGCCGGGTCCACAAACAGGGGAGTTCTTGCTGACCAGCAACTCACCATAGCAATTTTCCCCATAGCAAAAGACGTCGCTCTCTCATCCCAGGCATATGAGGTTACCCCCGGAGGTCCGTATTTAACCGCATCAATGAACATCTGTACCACTCCCCTTCCTTCAGGGGAATTAATCCTGGGAGTCATATCTGCATAAGGATCAGGAGAGCCAGGATAATTACTCTCAAAAGGCCTTCCGCCAAAATTCCAGATATTCTCAAACCAGGCCTGACCAATGGGTGCACCACGGAAATAGTTCAACGCGGTTCCATAAAGACCCGGATATTCGGGATTGTTGGTAAAGTAAGCAGCGATCTCTTCCCATTCTTCCATGGTTTTGGGGGGAGTAAAACCTGCTGCATCAAATAGGTCTGTCCTATAGTGAAATAGAACGTGATATGCTCCAAATGGTATTCCTACAATCTTTCCCTTCCAAGTGGCCGCTTTTTTATAAGCTTCCAGATAATCGTCCCAGGCTACTACTTCAGGATCAGTCGCATTCATGTATGGGGTAAGGTCTTCTATATACTCTACCTCGGCAAATTCACCAACCCAGGGACAGTCCAGAACAATTACATCGTAATCAGCAGAACGTCCTGCACCAATCATAATCTGCTTTTCGTGGGTCCCATCATACGGGTAGGCGTCAACTAAAACCTTGGCCCCAGTTATTCTTTCAAACTCAGGGTCAATAACATCAAAAGCATCTACCCAGGGATCCGCGATCATTATCACTCTCAGTTCTCTTCCTTCCCAGTTTTTGAGTTCCGTTTTCCAATTTATTTCTTTAGCCTGTAAGCAGGTAAAAGCCCCGCTTACCAAAGAAACCAGTGCCAATAACATCACGGTAATTAAACATCGCTTAACAAGTTTCGTACTCATTTCTACCTCCGTAATTTTTGTCTTTTTCTTGCCAAGTCAAAAGTTTGCCATCACCTCCTTTCCTCTCGTTATTATACCCATTGCTCTGTTTTTTTAATTAGGTTTGAGAGAACTATGGTAGATTTTACCATACTTTGTTCAAAAAGTCAAATGATTCGTAGGAACAAACTGAATTTATTGGGGGAGAGGGAGGGGTAATGTGGGGCTCCTTATGTTTGGTCGGAACTATTTTAGTCTCGCCTATTTTAGCCTTTGCTCTTCTGATTCAAAAACATTTGGTCAGAGGTCTGACTTTTGGGGCCATCCGCTGACGGTGGGAAGCTACTCTTGTAGATTAGCTAATTTCTTTTAATCGTGATTGAAGCTTCTGGAATTTTCTTTCCAACTCTTCCTTTTTTTCCTTTTCCTTCTGAATAATTTGCGGGGGAGCTTTCTCCAAAAACTGAGAAGACGCCAGTTTTTTAGAGGTTCTCTGGAGCTGTAATTTTATCTCATCCAGATTTCGTTTCAATCTAACCTTTTCTTTTTCCAGATCGATCAGACCCTCTAAGGGTATAAAAATCTCTGTTTCATCCACCACGGATGAGGCGCAAAAGGCTGGCTTGGAGATGTCTTTTCTTAGTTTAATTTGGTTAATTTTAACTAAATTTAACAAATAATCTTGATTATTTGTTAGGATGTTCAGATTGAACTCGTCAGGACTTCTCAAGAAAAGGTCTATCTTTTTCTGCGGAGGAATAAGCATCTCCGCCCGGATGGTTCTGACTTCTCGGATAACTTCAATCAAAAGGTCCATTTCTCTTTCGGCTTCTGAGTCAAGCTTGGTCTCTAAAGAAGGCCAGGAAGAAATCATGATACTTTCTTCTGTCCCGGGCAGGCGCTGGTAAATATCTTCAGTGATGAAGGGCATAAAAGGATGAAGGAGTTTGAGGCAACTTTTGAGGATATACCAGAGAATCTGCTGGGCCGAGGAACGAACCGGGGGTGATGAGCTTTCAGCCAGACGAGGTTTAACCAGCTCAATGTACCAATCGCAGAACTCACCCCAGATGAATTGGTAGATAATTCCCGCCGCCTGGGGGAACTGAAAGTCTTCCAATTTCTGGGTAACCTCGCTTACCAGTCGGTGATAGCGACTGAGAATCCAGCGGTCAGAGAGCTCAACCGGGCTGGGAATCCATCCCTTTTCAGGAGGGGTAAATCCCTTTAAATTCATTAAAACAAATCTTGAGGCGTTCCAAATCTTATTGGCAAAATTCCGGTATCCCGCTACTCTCTCCTGGGAGAAACGGAGATAAGGGGTTTCGGTCTTTAGAGCTATCAAGGAGAACCGAAAGGCATCAGCCCCGTATTTTTTTATCATCAACAGTGGATCTACCACATTTCCTTTGGATTTACTCATTTTTTCCCCTTTTTCATCACCAATAAGAGGGTGAATATAAACCTGGTGAAAAGGGATGCGGCCAGTAAACTTAAGACCCATCATAACCATCCGAGCTACCCAGAAAAAGAGAATATCCCACCCACTGCACAAAAGGGAAGTGGGATAGAATTTATTAAACTTCTCGCTTGTCTCCGGCCAACCCAAGGTGGAAAACGGCCAAAGACTTGAAGAAAACCAGGTATCCAAAACATCCTCCTCCTGTTTGAGGTTACTGGAGTGGCAGCGCCGACACTCTCCAGGTTTATCCAGGCTGACCAGGATTTCCTCGCAGTCCTGGCAGTACCAGACAGGAAGACGGTGCCCCCACCAAATTTGGCGGGAAATACACCAATCATGAATTCTCTCAAGCCAATCAAAGTAACTTTTTTGCCAGTAAGAAGGGATAATTTTTATCTGGCCGTTCTTTACTGCCTCTACAGCGGGAGCAGCTAATTTCTTCATCCGGACAAACCACTGACGGGAAAGATAAGGCTCTACTTCCGTCCCACAGCGGTAACAGTGGCCTAGGCGTAAAGAGTGTTCTTCTATCTTTTCCAGATATCCTTCCCTTCTCAAATCCTCCACCACTTTTTCTCGGGCCTGATAACGGTTTAGACCCTGGTAGGTTCCTCCTTTTTCGTTGATGGAAGCATCGGGGTTGAAGATGTTGATGGAGGGAAGATGGTGTCTCTGGGCGATAAGGAAATCATTAGCCGCGTGAGCCGGAGTCACTTTAAGGGCTCCAGTACCAAAATTAGGGTCTACGTATTCATCAAGGATAAGGGGGATTTCCCGGTTTAGCAAAGGCAGGAGAAGGATTCTGTCCTCCAGGCCCCGGAACCGTTCATCTTTTGGATGCACTGCTACGGCTGCGTCTCCCAGAAGAGTTTCCGGCCGGGTAGTAGCCACGGTAATATTCTTTTTTCCCTGGAAGGAGCCGTCTCTAAAGGGATACTTAATGTAATAAAGCTTACCAGTGCTTGCCTCATATTCTACTTCTATGTCCGAGAGAGCAGTTTGACAGCGAGGGCACCAGTTAATGATGTAATCTCCCCGGTAAATATATCCTTCCTGGTAAAGCCGAACAAATACTTCTCTTACGGCCCGGGAGCGTTGAGGGTCCATAGTAAAGGCTAAATCCGGCCAGTAGCAGGAGACTCCCAGATGACGAAGCTGAAAGGTAATTCTATCTCCGTATTGACTCTTCCAATCCCAGATTCTTTTGATGAACTTTTCTCTACCCAATCCTTGGCGATCCAGACCCTGGCGGGACAACTCTCTTTCCAGTACGTTTTGGGTAGCTATTCCGGCGTGGTCTATCCCGGGTATCCAGAGAACCTGGTAACCTTGCATTCTTTTGAACCGAGTCAGGATATCCTGAAGAGTATTGTTCAGTGCATGCCCCATGTGAAGGACCCCGGTGATATTGGGGGGAGGCATTACCAGGGAAAAAAAGCCTTTTGTCCCCTCTCGGTAGGGGGAGGAATATCCTTTTTCCTCCCAGTATTCCATCCATTTTTTCTCCACTTGCTCAGGATAATATCTTTTTTCCATCTGTTTGTCCTCGTTGGTATGCTATCCTAATAACAAAGGAGTTTATTGTCAAGCGGCGCTCGGCACATTCTCCTTTGCTCCTGGGATAATCATCTATCAATAACTGCTTGGCCTTCTTGTTCGGGGAGAAATAAACTCACCGCTTTGCGACTCAAACAGAATTTCTCCTTATTCCTCACGGCGAAGACCTCGTAAAGGTAGATTATCAATGTCGCCTCAGGAGAATGGGCCTCGCTGAGAGTGGTACTTCAAACCGGCGCTCGGCACATTCCGTTCCTCTGGTTCATTTGGTTCTTCTGGTTCCTCTCGTTCATTCCGTTGAAACCGTTCATTTTGTCCGTCTATGAGCCGGGTGAAAAACCCCCATATTGTAGCGGTCCG
>AQRW01000147.1 GCA_000402295.1 Candidatus Aerophobus profundus SCGC AAA252-L23 | reverse complement strand
TACATGGTCGTGTCCCACAACATGAAAAGCACTGTACGGACTGGCACCTGGAATGTGAGAAGAATGAATCGCTCCTCCTCTTTTTACCATCCTACGAACCAATTCATCGAATATACCCTTTACAATTTGGTCTTTTCCGTCGGCACTGTAACAAGTCATAAAAGGTCCGACCAAGCCTGATGTGGCCATTCCCCCCAGGATTCCATTGTTTTCAATTAGGGTTGTATCAGCTCCTCGCCTGGCGCTGGCTATGGCACTGGCCAGGCCGGCCGGACCGCCCCCCACTACCAATACTTCTGTTTCTTCTACCGGAACTTGTCGACTAAAAGCTATGGTCTCCATATTCTATACCTCCCTTACCAGGAATTAGTAGAGTATTTTGTTCCCAGGTTATTTACTCTCAGTTTTCTTGACCTATAGGAATTTATAAATCATCCCCCAAGGTAGTCGCAACCTAAAGGTTGCGACAATGAACGCAGGCTAAAGCCTGCGGCTACCCCTCTCTCTTGGGATACCTGGGTAGGGGAGGCTTCAGCCTCCCTTTTCTTGAAGGACGAGCCGCTAAGTAGCAACATCTGAGGAATCTTACTTCTTCTTGGGCGCCGCTGGCTAATCCTACTTTACTGCCCCAAAGCCCATTCCCTTTATTAAATGCTTCTGCATTATCCAGGTCAGAACTATCATGGGAAGCAGATGAATAATGGCGGCAGCCAACAGCATCCCCCATTGGACTCCCATAATAGCACCCATAAATTCTGATAGAACTAACGGTGCTGTCTGAGCTCTGAAAGTGGTAAAAATAAAAGCAAATAAGTATTCATTCCAGGCAAAGATGGAGGTAAAAATTATAACTGTGACAACTCCGGGTACCGATAAAGGTAGGGTTATTTTTAAGAAAGCTTGCAGTCTGGAACACCCATCTATGGTGGCTGCTTCTTCCAATGCCACCGGAACATCATCCACAAATGTCTTCATTATCAGAGTGGTCAGACTAACCATAAAAGCAGAGTAGAGTATTATTAATGTGACGTGCTTGTCGATTAATCCCAGGGAATTGAATAAAGGGAAAAGAGGAATAGTAATTATTATGGGGGTACCATCCTAACCATAATAATGGAAAGAGCTGACCATCTTACTAATCTGTTCTTGAAACGGGAGAGAGCATAAGCGGCAAAAATTGAGCAACTAAGTGCCACCAAGCCAGTGCCGGCAGTAACAATTAAGCTGTTTTTTAGATTGGTAAAATAGCTTGGCCACTTCAGGACCAGGTCCTGATAATTAGCCAAAGAATAGGGACCAGCAAGACTGGGAGGATATTCCCAAATATTTGTGGGCAACTTAAAAGAACTAATGATTGTATATAATAACGGGAAAACTGCCCATAACAAGGCTGTTGCCAGTAGAATCCAACAAATCAGTTCCTTTAAGTACTTCCTTAATTTTGGAGTAATCATAGTAAATCTTGCCACCGTTTATCCAAGAATTTCCAGAATTCAGCCGGCTATCCCCGGGAAAGGTCCTGGGGAATGCGGAGTTTTCGGTTTAGAACATTCTCTTGTACATTCTCTTTACAATAGATATGGAGAAAAGAGCGGTTATGATTAACATAAACCAGGCGACGGCTGAACCTTTCCCAAAGTGGAAATATCGAAAACTTTCTTTGTATAGATAAATTGATAAAACTTCTGTTCCATGACCGGGTCCACCTTGGGTCAATATCCATATTATTCCAAAAGTGCGAAGAGCAAAAATTACCCTGAAAATCAAACCTACCAGCAAAGCGGGAGTAATTAAAGGTAATGTTATAAACTGGAATGTTGCCCAGCCACTGGCTCCATAAATATTTGATGCCTCAAGAACTTCCAGGGGCAGTGCGGTAAGAGCCGAGTAAGCAATCACCATTAAGAAAGGGGAGAACTTCCATACATCTACAATAATTACCGCTAAAAAGGAAGGAACGACTGCCCCGAACCAGGCTAATGGTGAAAGGCCAAGCCAAGAAAGGGTGTAATTGACCACACCGTAACTGGGATTGAGCATGTATCTCCAGATAACACAAGCCACAACCAGGCTAACACAATAAGGGGCTAGAAGCAAAGAAACCCACAGCCTTTGAAGGGGGAACCGGTGATTCAATAAAAGAGCGCTTCCCAATCCAACCAGAAGTTCCAGCGAGACAACCACTGCCACAAAAAAAACATTATTAAGTAGCGCTTGGATGAAAAACCGATCCCGGATAATTTCAATGTAGTTTCTTAATCCTACATAAACCGGCTTGGTTCCCGGTTCATATTTGGTGAAGCTGAGAAATAAGGCCCAGATTTCCGGAACAACAATTATCAATAACAGTAGGATGGTAAAAAGAGGAGGAGCGATTCATTCTTCTCACATTCCAGGTGCCAGTCCGTACAGTGCTTTTCATGTTGTGGGACACGACCATGTAACTCCCTTTGACCCTGAAATATTGAAGTTGACCGCTTTTGAAATGTGCCAAGAAGCAGGAGTAAGGTTGAAATTATACACTCGGTTTTTAGATACTACAACTACCTCTAAGAACGGGGAGATCCGGATCAATGAAGCGGTGGTGGCTAACAAATCAGGAATACAGGCCATTAGAGCACAGAGGTTTGTTGATTGTACCGGAGATGGAGATGTAGCCGCCAGTAGTGGAGTTCCTATAGAAAAAGGAAGAGAAAAGGACCGGAAGATGCAACCGGCTTCCCTCTTCTTCCACATTGGTAAGGTGGATTCTCAGTGTTTGATAAGCTATGTGCGTAAAAATTTTGTATTGGGAGATGAAAGAAGTGGTTTTCTGAAACTCATAACCAAGGCCCGAGAGGAGATGAATTATTCGGTTCCTCATGATAGAATTAGCCTGTTCCAAAATGTAAGGTGGGATGAGTGGACGGTGAATCACACCCGAATACCTGATGTTGACGGAACCTCTGTTGATGATCTTACCAGAGCCCATATAGAAGGTCAAAGACAAGTCTTCGAAGCCCTAAAGTTTCTTCGCCAATATGTACCTGGTTGTGAAAATGCTCAAATAATCACTTCCGCAGAGCAGATAGGATTAAGAGAGACCCGGCGCATTCGAGGAGAATATGTCCTGACGGTAGAGGATGTCTACAACTGCACACCATTTGACGATTGTGTGGTGGCTTACGCCTTCCCGGTTGATATCCATGACCCGGCCGGTACCTTTGGCTCGTTTGAACCTCCCAGGGGACACCACTACGAGATTCCCTATCGCTGCCTACTTCCTTTGAAAGTTGAGAACTTACTGGTAGCCGGCCGTTGTGTTTCAGCTACTCATGAAGCCTTAGGGGCTATTCGAGTGATGCCTTGCTGTTTTGCCATGGGAGAAGCAGCCGGCGCGGCGGCGGCCCTGTCTTTAAGAAAAGAAGTCTTGCCGAGACAGTTAGATCATCGATTCTTGCAGGAAAGTCTCGTGGCCCAAGGTGCTTATATTCCAAGGGTTGCCGAGTCCGCACCGGCTAATTGAGCTTATTTCTTGGTCTAGTTTCTTATCTATAGATTTTTTGATATTACCCTTTATGATCGTAACAGGACAAAGATGCAGATAACAGAGCCGGAGAAGAAGATTCCCGTATTCAAAGTCGCCGACGTGGTGGTAGCCGGTGGTGGCCCGGCCGGATTAATGGCCGCAGTTGCCTGTGCCAGGAATAATGTGAAACCGGTGCTGGTGGAAAGATACGGATTTTTGGGAGGAATGGCCACGGCCAGCCTGGTGGGTCCGTTCTCCAGTTTTGCCATTGGTGGTGAAAGAATAATTGGAGGTATTCCCTGGGAATTTGTATGCAGAATGAGGGAAAGGGAAGGAGTTTTGATAATTGAAGGGATGGGGAATGTTGCCTTTGATCCGGAAGTGGTAAAGATAGTAGCCCAGAAAATGTTGGAGGAGGAAAAGTGTGATATTTTTCTTCATTCCCTGGTAGCGGCTGCAATCACAGAAGATGGTGAAATAAAGGGCATTATCATAGAGAATAAATCCGGGAGACAGGCTATTCTGGGCAAATTGGTAATAGACGCCACCGGAGATGCGGATGTGGCCCACTTTTGTGGAGCAGAGTATGAGAAAAGTTCTAAGCTCCAACCCATGAGCCTTTGTTTTAGAATGGGCGGAGTAGATACAGATAATCTATCGGATCTTTTTCTGGGGTCTGACAGGAAAAGAAGCCCCCAGGGGGTAAATGTTCGGATAAGAAAAAAAATGATCCCAGCCTATAGAAAAGGTGAGCTTCCCCTTTTTGGCGGACCATGGATATGTTACGGAAGTACCGTAAGAAAAGGTGAGGTTTCTTTGAATGTCACCAGGATTCCTGGAGATGCCACAAATGTAGTCGATATTACCAGAGCCGAACTTAAGGCAAGAGAAGATATGCAAAGGATTGCAGAATTTTTGAAGAAAAATTTTACCCCTTTCCGTAACTCATTTATTATCGACAGTGGAACTCAAATAGGAGTGAGGGAGACCAGAAGAATCCGAGGAGAGTACGTATTAACCGCCAAGGATATACTAAGTCATACCCGTTTTCCCGACAGCATAGCCCAGGGATGCCATCCCATAGATATTCATAGCCCTGAATCTGAGAATCAGAAATTGGTCCACCTTAAAGAACCATATTCAATCCCATACCGATGTATGATCCCTGAGAAAATGGAGAATCTAATTGTGACCGGAAGAGCTATCTCTACTACCGAGAAGGCTTTTGCTTCAGTTCGTGTTCAGGGCACTTGTATGGCTCTAGGCCAGGCAGCAGGATGCGCGGCAGCTTTGTGTGTGAGGCAAGGAACAACTCCCAGAAAATTAAAGGTGAAGTTGTTGCAGGAGAGGCTAGAAGATCAGGGAGCCAGAGTATAAATCTTAGTAACTAATAGGAGCCATAAAATGGATACCTACAAACTCATAAGAGATATTCCGATAGAGAAAGGATATGACGTTTTGGTAGCCGGCGGAGGACCGGCCGGGTCGGCCGCGGCCATTTGTGCGGCGCGACTGGGTGCCAAAGTCTTACTGGCTGAGGCTACCGGGTGTTTGGGAGGTATGGGAACCTCAGGCCTGGTGACATCTTTTGACCCTATGGCCGATGGGGAACAACCACTGGTAGGTGGATTCATGCGTGAGTTAGTGGAGAAGATGTACGAACGTGGTTTTATTCCTGATTTTGTCACTCCGGACTATCGGTGTCTTCAATAAGGCGGTGGATATTCACCCCTATGATAGTTCCTATGAGCAGTATAAACGGACCCATGACGAATTCGACCGAGATAGACTGGGAAAAGGGGAGTGCTTTGGTATTCCGTATAGTATTCTGGTGCCCAGGGGATGGAATAATTTGTGGGCAGCGGGACGTTGCAATTCCAGCGACATTAAGGTACACGGGTCCATCCGTGTTCAACCGGCGGCTTCCATGATGGGACAAGCGGCCGGAACGGCTGCGGTACAATCAATCAATACCGGACAAGCGGCCTGCGACCTGGACACGGCAGAACTGGTGGAGACGCTACGCAGAGCGGGGGCCTATCTTCCACAAACGAAATTGAGCAGGGAAATGACCCGCTCCAAATAACCAAAGACCAAAGCCTCAGAAATCAGTAAGAGACCTCTGGATATGTACCTTATGGTTAAGGTAGTAATCGTTAGGAAAAAAACAGTTTTACCAGGAGGATGAGTATGGATCGGCTCAGCACGGGGCAGCAAATAAAGGAGAAAATCGATTCCAGACGAGATGAGATTGTGAAATTCTGCCAAAAACTCGTTCAAATTGACAGTCAGGTGGATCCTCCAACTGGGCATGAGGGTAAAATACAGGAATGGTTGAAAGATCAACTCGTGGAGATGGGAATGCGGGTAGACATGTGGGAGCCAGTAGAGAAAGATTTGCTTAAATACAAAGGATACCGACCTGGTCAAAAAAGAGACTACACCGGACGACCAAATGTGGTGGGAGTTCTTCCCGGACGAGGAAAAGGGAAATCCCTCATCCTCAATGGGCATGTCGATACTGTACCGATTGGCGCCCGGGAAGCCTGGACTCACGATCCTCTGGGTGGTGAAATCGAGGAAGGCAAGATCTTCGGGCGGGGCGCTTCTGATATGAAAAGTGGTATTGCAGCAATGATTATGGCAGTTAAGACTCTGGTGGAGCTTAACATCAACTTAAGGGGAGATATTATTGTCGAGTGCGTGGTGGACGAGGAATCTACGGGAAATGGGACTCTTGCCTGCCTGGGAAGAGGCTATGTGGCTGATGCCGCTCTCATTCCGGAGATCTCAGACCAGCAGATCGTTAGAGGACACCGAGGAATCTTGGGATTGAGAATTACTACGTACGGACAGGCCGGTCATGCCAGCGGTAGATGGATATACGTCAATGCTATTGACCAAATGATTAAAGTCCAGAATTTTTTGCAGCAATTAGAGAAAGAGTGGCTCATCTCAAAAACCCAGTATCCCTTTGTTCCTCCCTCCATAGCTCAGACAATGATTCAAGGAGGCACTGGTTTCAATGTGATTCCCGATGTTTGCACCCTTACCTGTGATATCAAATATCTTCCCCAATATGTTGATCAAAATGGTTTCGGGGACGCTATTAAGCATGAAATAGAAGAACGGATCATAATGCTGGCACATTCGGACCCCTGGATGAAAGATCATCCGCCATCCCTGGACTGGATCACCGATGCTAATCCTTGTCTCATCGATGCTGACCATCCGCTGATACAGACAGTAAAAAGGGCCGTGCAGGAAGTAGGAAAAAAAGGTGCTGTAGTAGTCTCCCCCACCTGTTCCGACCTTCGTTACTTCATTCTCAATGGGATACCCGGCGTTTGGTACGGCCCCGGGCATTACCACCAAGCTCATGTGGCCGATGAATATGTTTCCATCGACAGCCTCATAGAAGCCACTAAATCCATTACCTTATTTCTCATTGATTGGTGCGGCCTAACTGATTCATGATTACTACCCATTCGTCTTTTTCACCAGAATTATCCCTGAAACATACCGCCACCACTTCGAAAGACCCGTTCATTCCCTCTTTATCTGACATTCCCGCTGCTCCTGAGAGATAACGTTCGTTCCAGCACTGGTCAAGTTCTCTGCTCAACTCTGCTTGACTCTCGGGAACGTTGGCGATCTCCTTAAAGGCCAACTTGAAGTATTACTTTCCAGTACCTTTTTTTGTGCCTTCGAGCATATCTTTTATCCCGCCAATGGAACTAAGAATACCCGTAGCTTCGTAAGGCAAATAGACAACTTTGTTTCCTTTACCTGAAACCATTTCCTTGAGGGTCTCAATATATCGAACGGCTAGGAGATAGTTGGCTGGGTCTCCCTTGCTGGCGGCAATTGACTCAGTGATTTTCGTAATTGCTTCAGCCTCAGCCTGGGCCACTTTCACCCGGGCTTCCGCTTCTCCTTCGGCAATCAATATCTTGGACTTCTTCTCTCCCTCCGCCCGGCTTATCCGGGCTTCTCTCTCACCTTCGGCTTCCAGTATATTAGATCGTTTCGATCCCTCCGCTTGAAGAATAACCGCCCGTCGGTCTCGTTCGGCACGCATCTGCTTTTCCATGGCATCTCGAATATCCTGGGGAGGATTAATGTCTTGAAGTTCCACTCGGTTTACTTTCACCCCCCATTTATCAGTAGCCTCATCAAGTATAGCTCTCAACTTGCTATTTATGGTGTCTCGGGAAGCCAGGGTCTGGTCAAGATCTAGCTCGCCAATTACATTTCTCAAAGTCGTCTGGGTTAGTTTTTCAATGGCGTCGGGAAGATTGGCAATTTCATATACTGCCCTCATGGGATCGGTAACCTGGAAATAGAGAAGGGCATTAATCTCGGTAACTACATTGTCCTTGGTAATGACATTTTGTTTGGGGAAATCGTAAACTGTCTCCCGAAGGTCAATTCTGGTTACTCTCTCTGTTCTAGTCGTTTTAGTGCCATCGGAGGCCTCCCGAACGTAGCGCCATTCAACCCGCTTAGGTCGGTCGAAGATTGGCCATATGATATTGATACCTGGGGCAAGTGTCTTGTGATATTTTCCCAGTCTTTCTATGACCATAGTCTGTGCTTGGGGAACTATCGTAAAACCTCTTGCGGCTAAAACGATAACGAAAATAGCTACTATTCCTAAGATAACCATCACAGCCATTGCTTATCCCTCCTTTCTTATTGGTGCTGATTTAACTACCAGCTTGGTTCCCTCAACCTGAACCACGGCAATTTTCTCTCCTGATTCAATTACCGTTTCATCAATTGATACTGCCCTCCAATCTTCACCTCCAACCACTACTCTCCCCTTATTCCTGCTGGAATCAATTCTCTCTGAAACCAGACCCGTCTTACCTACCAACGCCTTGACATTTGTCTCTACCTTAGTCCCGGGCGAATATAAGTACTTGAGAAAGAACGGCCTGATGCCAAAAAAGACTGCCAAGGTCGTGATTGAGAACACGAGAATTTGGCTCCCGATACCTAGTCCAAAAGCAGACGCTAACCCTGAGCCAAGACAAGCTATCCCCAGGCAGGCCAAGAAGAAGCCCGGGGTGAAGATCTCACCAATGAAAAAGAGAATCCCCACAATAACCCATGCATGCCAAATTGCCAAGTTCATCACCTCCTCGGTATTTCAAGGAAATCCTTTGGTGAGACTACCTCAATATCAATCCTTCCAGTAAGATGCTCTTTGTCCCATGAAACAATAGTCGTTGCCAGAGGTAAACAGTTCTTTATCGTCGCAATGAAAAGGGCATCTCCCAGACCGGTCTTTAAGCTAATAATCTTGAGGATGTCTTCAACTCTAACTGTAGGAAGATACTGTTTAATTTGAGGAGTAGGGACTACGCAAATCTTGTAGCGTCGGGAGAAATGGAAGAACAGCTCAGCAAGTTGTTGCTCCCAAACCACTTTTCGACATATTTTCCAGAAATTCCCTGTTTATGCCAAAATTTTTATCTCTTCGGTAGCGTAGATCAATAACAAAGACATTCGTGTCAATAACTGTTAGACCCTGCCGCGGGCCCATTTGGTTGCCTCTTCCCAATTCTTGAACTCCGGTTCCGTTCTCGCCAGCGTGTTCAGGAGATCTTCCCAGGCGATATCAAATGGACGTAACGAGAAAGATTCCTCTTTTTCTACATTTTCTGGCCACTCTATCACCGCGCAAGGTTTGCCTCGTCGAGTCACCAAGATTTTCTTTCCCGAACGTACCCGTCTTAATATCTCTCCTGTTTTGTTTTTCAACTCCCTTGCAGAAACAATATCCATGACCCAAACCTCCCAAGTAGCTACTTCACTTATATATTGGTTACTTTCCAATACTTGTCAAGGTGACGCAGATGAACATACCCAGCACAATTGATTTTTTGTTACCATCTTTAAACATTGTATCAGCCCAACCCCTCATTCTTCTCGGGTCTTTGGTCGCCATTTAAGTATGAGTTTTCCTTCTCGCTTGGACTTGACCAAAAGAAATAATCTGGTAAGTAGATTGTTTTTGAAAAAAATAACTCACTATCCCGATTGTGGAAAAGAGAAAGATTCCCATGCAAACGCAAACATCCCCACGAGGTAATTTTATTTTGCTTTCTGTAGCACACACTATTCATGGCCTCTGTTGGATAGCCCCTCTTCTTTTGCCTCTCATAAGAGAAGAACTTCATCTCACTTACACCCGAGGAGGTCTTCTTCTTGCTTCTTACTCTCTGGTATTGTCAGTTTTTACTATGGTGAGTGGCCATCTGGGAGATATATGGCAGCCAAGGAAACTTCTCTGCCTTGGCTTTCTGCTCACCCTAATTGCTTTTTGTCTTATGCCTCTTACCCAATCCTACCTTCAAATATTAGCCATCCTTGCTCTTGTCGCGGTGGGAGTGAGCATCTTTTACCCGGTAGCCATGGCCTGGGTAAGCCGGGGCTGGCCAAAGGGCATTTTCTTTGGTCTCTTTGAAGCAGCAGGAACTGGAGGAGTTGTCCTGGCAACCCTCCTATTTTATCCTTTGGTAGTTTCCTTCGGATGGCGCCTCGCCGTTCTCATTTTAGCTCTTCCCAACCTACCCATTGCTTTGGTCTTTCTTTCTTCCCGCATAAATCTAAGATACCAACCTGGGCTCACCACACCAAGAAGTAGCTCCCCTAAGGTGAAATCTGTTATCCTTTTCTATGTTGCTCGGGGGATTCAGATATTTGGGGGTACGGCAGTCATATCCTTTATGCCTCTTTTTGCTGTTGATGTGGCCGGCTTTCCGGTGGAAAAGGCCTCCCTTTTTCCTCTCTTAGTTTGGGCCGGGGGAGTTCCGGCTACCCTTATTCACGGCATTCTCTCTGATATCTGGTCTCCCTTGAAAATAATCTTAGTTCTCACTTTCCTGGTGGTTCCCATAGTACTTACTATTACTTTATCTCTTCCCCTTCTTACTCTTTTCCCTCTCCTGGCGGTCATAGGCTTTTGTACTATTGGAGCCTGGGTTCCTCAAAATATGTGGCTTAGCCGAGTCACCCTGGAGAAAACACGAGGGAAAGTCTTTGGGGGAGCAATGAGTTTGGGGAGCGTGGCCAACATCTCCTCACCAGTGTTTTTTGGATTCATTGCCGATAAATGGGGATTGGTGGCCGCCTACCGGTTAACGGTTCTTCCTATGATGATAGGGACCATACTCTTGGTTCGACTGCTCAGAAACAGTAACTAAGATGATAACCTGATTACATCTTGTGTTCGGGAGAGCAGATAGGACACAAAAGAACGGAAGAAGCCAGCCAAGAGAGAAATTAAACTCAAATGTTCAATTAAATAATAAACTCGCCCGTCTGTCAGTGCCACAACCAGGGCAATACCACCATAAATAACCAAGACAATTAATTGGGGAGACTTTATGATTTAGCTGGAGGAAAGAATTATGTTTTTTGGCGGGGCCGACGGGGCTCGAACCCGCGACCTCCAGATCGACAGTCTGGCATTCTAGCCAACTGAACTACGGCCCCGACCGAAAAACATAATCCTTTGGTGGGCGGAACAGGGCTTGAACCCGTGACCTCTGCCGCGTGAAGGCAGCGCTCTCCCAACTGAGCTACCCGCCCTGGTGGGCCCAGGAGGACTTGAACCTCCGACTCACGGATTATGAGTCCGTTGCTCTACCAACTGAGCTATGGGCCCAAACACTGATCAAATATAGCTTTACGAAGACTATCCTTCCTAACATTTTGTCCCTTGTGACCATATTGTGACTACCTGGCACATCTTCTCACCCAGGTCGTCCACCGCTCTTCTCTTATGGTCCGGAGACAAATGAGCGTACCTGAGAGTCATCTCTAATGACTTATGCCCCAGTAGCTCTTGAATCGTCTTCAAGTCCACTCCGTTCATTACTAAATGAGAAGCAAAGGTGTGCCTCAGGTCGTGAAACCTAAGATTCTTTATTCCTGCTCTCTTGCAAGCACCCCGAAAACCCTTGTCCACTTTGCTAAAGGGAGACCCGTCTTCGTGACAAAAAACATAATCACTTCTTGAGCTTCGTCTTAACCTCTTCAAAAGCTCCAGGAGCAAGCTGTTAATGGGGATTTCTCTTTTCTCCCCGCTCTTACTGTGTATAATATATATCAATCTTTGATGTATGTCAACATCTTCCCACTTTAAATTCAGGATTTCACCCCGCCGCATTCCTGTATTCAAGGCCGTAGTTACAATGGGATTCAGATGACCCGAGCATTCTCGCAGTAGTTTATCTATCTCCTCTGATTCCAGGTATCTGACCCGCCGGTTGTTCTCTTGGTAGAGTTTCACCTTCCTCACCGGATTTTGTTCCACTTTTCCCCATTCAATAGCTTTATTGAAAATAGTCTTGAGACAAGCCAGTTCTCTATTCACCGTGGCCGGTGCAACTGTCTTGATTCTCTCTTTCTTATACTTCTCAATATCAAGAGGAGTCAGCTCATGCAACAGCTTCTCGTGGAAGAACGACACCAGGTTGTTGACCAGTTGGGTATCTCTCTTCCAGGATCTCTTGTTGGGCTTTGAATAATACTCGATGAATTGGTGGGCAAAGTGGGTAAATCTGATCTTTTCTTGTTTTTTCCTGTCCAGGAATTTATTCTCAGCCACTTCTGTTTTTCTTTTGGCCAGAGCTTGCTCTGCGGCTCTCTTATTAGGACCTACCCCTTCTCGGTGTCTTCGGTTAAATTGGTCGTAGTAATCAATGTACCAGATCTTATCTCTTTTGTAGATGCCCATTAATTACTCCACCGCCTTAACCCTGGTTATAGTTTTACCACTTGTCTCTTGTTATCCAACACCCAACTCTCGATGTCTTTCTGATCAAAGAGTACCTTAGCCCCCAATTTCACGTGGGGAATTCTCCTCTGGTTAACCCAGAGATACAGAGTACTCTTGTTTACTTTGATCAGACGAGCTAACTCCTTCACGCTTAGTAGTTCAGCAACCATTTGATAAACCCTCCCTTTCTTCCTAATCTTTATATATCTTGACCTACCCCTAACATTTTCCTCAGTTCATTCCCTCTGGCCTCATAAAATTCATCTAGTTCTTCTTTCAGAGTTTTTGGGGTAATTCCAAATATCTCTGCCAACTGTATTATTCGCTTCTCACAAGGAAGGGCATGACCCTTCTCCCAACGGTGAATGTAGAATGGGCTGATGCTAATCAGCAAAGCCACATCTCCCTGGGATAGCCCTTTTGCTTTCCTTCGTGTTCTTATTGGGCTCTCTATCATAGGTCTCACCCCCTTTTCTTTTTCGTTCTGGTTGACTTAATCTTCTCTTGTGCTTTAATAGAAATGGCGCAACACCAAAAGAGAGGTAGTTCGCTGCCTGCGTCCTGCTGTTTCTTTCTGGTGTTTTTAGCCGCCACGATGGGGGAGCTACAACTCCCCCATTTTTTTATGATAGCTTGTTTGTGTTATCGGCTAATATCGACTCTCCATGGTCCTTCTCAAGATATCTACTTGCTAATTATTATCACTATTCATTATACTACATTTTAGGACGATGTCAAGTCTTTTATTGAATTATCCTCCTAACAAATGCTTTTGGGCCCACACTCGATTGGCACATCGTTTGGAACAGTATTGCTGATCTGATCTCACCGGAATAAAGATTTTATCACAGTCCTCCGCCTTGCAACGTCTTACATTAATGCTACCCCGCCATACATAATAGACCCATTGAAACAATATAGACTTATTCTCCGGAAGAGGAGTATAAACCACTGGTCTTTGGTCATCCCGAGCTCCAACAACCGAAAAGGATTTCTCAAAAACTCTCAGATCCTCTTTTGTGGGAGCTTGTTTCTGCAAGGCTTTGTCTGTCATCTCTTTGAAGAGTTGGAAATCCGAAGGGGTTAGCTCTAATCTATGGGCAGGTAATACGGAACCAGGTTTGATTGATGATAATTCTGTGGGTCTCGTTGACTGTTTCAAAACATTCTCATTATCCACCCCGGAAAGATCCCAGGCCAGACCAGACCAATCCTCATTGTAGTAGTAAATCCCTATCTTCTTGAAATTGCCCTCAGGCGGTTTATCATAGACAATTAGAGGACATACCTGGGAAATCCCCGGTATCTGGCTATTATTTTCAGTTTTATCTTTCCCCAATTCTGTGCCTCCGGGATTCTTACGGCTTCATGGTATCCAGCTTATAGTCTTCGCCTCAGGATAGGACTGCCCTTTAGAGCAAAACCTCGTAGATTCTCGTCTCGCTTTTAGAGAACTTGATTCATCCGCGTATTATCTTCAGTGACTCAGAACCGAGATCTACTTACGTTTCCGGTACCAAATATATTGTATGTTTTCAAGTCTATCTGTAAAGACCTTGAACGTGTAGGGTAAAGTAGTAGCCGGGTCAACCACTGTAGGAGCCTTTCCTGCTCAAAATCTGAAGTCTGGGATTGTAGTCTTGGGTGGTTCTTTTGTGTCTTTCGCTTTCGGCTTGCCATGTTCCCTTTCAGATGGTGGGCTTGTCAGCTCTAGTTCAGCACGGTGCCGGAGGTAGGATACGATCAGCCCTATTTCTGTTATCCGCCACAGTAAAGCTAACCGCTGTCAGGTAAGAGATTTGAGCCCCATTTCACAGTCTTATCAGTACGCAAGTTTTTGCAACTTTTATCAGCATTTTTGACCCAAATTCGACCCAACCTCCTGCTTATCCTTGGGCGGATAGAAAACTCCTAATACCATAAAATTCTGACGCAGTCTTTTCATATTGCCCACGAAGAAATAGACATCATTTTTGATAGAACACATCCGGTCGAGCCATCTTTCCTTTATTTTAGCTAGTAACAAATCTTGCGGTTTATACTTCCGTCGCCAATCTCGGTAGGCTTGCCCAATTTCCCAATCAATAATAGGGTAATCGTGCCCCTTGCACAGGGGCTCATTATGGCAGAAGAACTTGTAACGAAAATCAAAAGGGATTCTCTCAATGGCTTTCTTCTGTTTATCGAAAAAACTGAGCTGGGCGTAACAAGATTCTCTTGTTTTTTGGTCCTTCGATCTAGCCTTAACAATTACAAAATCTACATTGTGAGGTTTGAACATTCCAAGCGATTTGTCCTCTGTCTCGCTTTTTCTCAATATTTCACACATAGACTTGTCGACGGTGGGTAAGATGATAGATTTTCTCCTGCTCCATGTTCTGTCTTTTCCGGTGTCCAGATAGTCAAGCGGTCTTATACTATCCCTATCCACTTTATAGCTTTCAGGACGCTTATCATCCACTGCCCTTTTCGCTCTTACTTCGATTATCCGGTACTTCCTGAATTTCTTGCTTCGGTCTAGATCCCTGTAGGGGATGGGATAAAGCCTCACCCATTGACCAGTATCGAGGTCAATACCTGCAACACAGACGGTCTCTGTATACTTTCTACTGGGATTAGGGTAGGTTTTTACTGTAATCAAGACTCGCTTTAACTCACCGTTCATTATGACCTTTCCTATATGTGTTGAATAACGAGGCCATTACCTTCGGACTTTCTTATTTCTTCGGCGACGATACTGCGGTGACAGTACTCAGGCAGTTTCTCATAACACATAATACAACAGATGTGATCGGAAATAGTCTTGCGTAGTGCCTCTATGACCTGCATATGAGACTTGATATGTCTGGAATACTCAATAAAGAAATAGTCGTAATCATTGTCTTTCCGTAACTTATGCCTCAAGGCTCTGGGACTGCCCAATTCTCCCAAATGCACGTATTCAATGTCATGTTCTCTCAAATGTTGTGACAACGAGGTCTTGGAGAATCCCTTTTTCCGGCTGATGGGTATTTCTCTGACGTCTATGAGGGTGGAAACACGGAAATTCTCTAGTCGCCCAATAAATTCACCAACTGTCTTACCTTGGTAGCCTATTGTACATAGCACTTTCTGTCCCCTTTTGTCACATATTTAATCTCTGTTTTGTGAGGTCAATTATTTCATTATACACAAAAGGGCCAATTTTCTCAAGTATCGCTCTTATGCCTGCCCTATCCGCTTTTCAGGAAAGACTCGTCAGGACTCATCTGCAATCACAACTCCAAAAGTTGTTCTATTTCTTTGGCTCGCGCTTCTCTTGAAAGTAGCAATTTGGTCTTTGTCCTTTTCAATCGAATCCTCTGTTTCCACTTCGATAAGTTTTCTTGTCCCGGGCTTCGTGGCTTCTATATCGGGTATATATTTTCCAATCTGGTTGGGCTGTTCATACTTGGGAAGATCCGCTTTCACATTCCAACCTTCTCCTTTTAATTTCCTTGCAATTGCAGCCACTTTTTTGTCATGTATCGTTTGCTTCCTAGGTTCTCTCTTTGCTATGATAATCACCTCCCTTCAAACAATCCTACTTCCTTGAAGCCCAACCAGGAGCCCACCACTCCTACCACCCCTGTTGCTCTCCCGTCCACCATTTATGATTCCCTGGTGGACTTTCTATTTATCAAGATCCTTCTGTTCGCGCTTTGGCTTAGGCTCAGGTCTCTGTTTGGGTTCAGCCTCTTCTTTACCCTTTCTTCGAGGACAGAAAACACATACTAACCTCTGCCACCAATGCATATCTTTGCCTCCCTTATAAGCCCCTGCGTCTTATTATTCCCCCTCGGAGCGCAGTGTATAGGCTTAACAACCGCTGTCAGTTGACTTGACCGGAAAAACCGCCATAGTTCTTCGTGAACTTCTTGTTTTGTTGCCTCGAGGGAGGGGGCTAATGGGTTTCCCCTTTTTTATTCCGTCTTTTCTATCCTAACAACAAAAGCTTTCATTGGTTAATTAACTCCTTTTCTTTTCTCTCGAGTCCTGTGAGTGTCGATTTGCCCTGCTGCAACTCACGTGGGAGCTTGTCTAACTTCCGCATCTTTTCTTTCAATTTATCTTTCAGCACTAGGTCAGTTGCTCCCGCTTGTACATATCTGTCATATTCATGTTTGTATTCTTTCTGTTTTGATTCAAGTCGGGCTTGCATAATTGGTATGCTGTCTTTTAATGTCCTAATTCCATTTCGGACATCCTCTAATTCCCTTTTTTGTCGGTTTTCTGACATAACATCCTCCTGACTTCTAAACTCTCCCCCCTCACTTCCTCAATTTTCCTATCCAACCTCCTCTCCATCCTCCGAACCCCAATAGCCAGCGTGATGATCATTACACTAATAGATGACAAGGATGATGTAAAAGACGTTGTCTAGATACGAGCTCCTTCAAGTCAGATGAGCTATTGGCTAAAGACAACTCTGTCTTTCGACTGGTATTTTTTATCATGACGGCTTATCGGTGTTTTGCTTTTCTCTTTCGATCTTCCTATCCATTTCATAATACCGTTTCATGTGTTTCAATAGTCTCTCCGCATGGTTATCCCATCTTTTTGTTATCTCTGTAAACCTTTGTCGGTCACTTTCGAACCTGTTTACTCGTTTCTGGAATATCATTTGTTCACGTCGTAGGGCCTCCAGATTTTCTGGAAAGTCAGATAGAATAAAAGAAAGCTTCATTGCCGCCACACCTAATCTATTGCCAGCATATGACACACCAATACCTCCCCCGCTCAACATGATCGCTGAGATAGACAACAGAAGGATACCTCCATTAAGCAGTCCCTGTTCGGCCAATTTCATAATACTGAATATGAATAGAATTGTGGCTAAAATAATGATTGTTGTACTCCCCCAACTAATTAGTCTGATGGAGTTTAGTTGATTTCTAATGTTAACCCAATCCTTATGACTCGCTCTAGGCCTCTCATTATATTTCTCAAGGAACCGCATTGTTACACCCCTCGCTGGAATCTATATCCCTTTCCATTTCCCCTCCACAAGAAATCCAGTTACCGGTGATTAGATACAAGGACTTTTATGGAAAAGTCGTTGTATCTTTTTCACTACCAGCCTCACAGTCAGCCAGATTAGGAGCGTAGAAATAGTTGCACTTTTTTCCACAAGTCTCCTGTTTGCTACAGCACGACCATTCCACAAGTTGCGTCTTGATTGTTTGTGCAGGACTCCCTGCTTTCACCACAGCCACTTTAGCTTTTAGCTCAACATCTTCGCCTATACACTTACAGAACCGACGAGTTGTTCTTGTTTCGCTCATGATCTCCCTGCTCGGTCGAGTTTTTATTCCCTTCCATATTTTGCCTAATCCCAAAATGCCAACGACTGCTAATACACCTGTGAAACCAGCAATAAGCCAAGTAGCCGCTTCCATGCACGTCATCCTATACCTCCCAAACGTCCAGATTATCGCCGTAGTAGAGGGTGGCATACGGTTAGCCCTATCTCCTCTATCCCGCCACAGTGAAACCAACCGCTGTCAGGTAAGAGATTTGAGCCACATTTCACAGTCTCACCAGTATGTAAGTTTTCGCAACTTTTATCAGCATTTTTGACCCAAATTTGTCCCAATAATTTGTAACTTTGATCTATTTCTTTTTAGGCATTATTAGCCATATCAATACCGCTGCAATAACCCCCGTGGCAACTCCTCCCCAAAAAATGGCAGATTCTTTTCTCTGTTGTTCTTCCAATGCCTGTTGAGTAAGGTTTTCTTTAATTTGTCTTACAACCCTCCCCAACAAGTAGCCCGTTTCCCGGGAGCGTATAGCCCTTGCTATGTCTTCCGCTCCTCTTGTAAGCTCATTTCTTGTGACATCTATTGGAGCGATGCCCTGAAGAACACCCAAATCTCGTGGATCTACTCTCTCTAGTTGAAAAGGAATTATTTGGCTTTTGGCGTGCATAGCAAAACCAATTTCTTGACCCACCGGCGAACTTGTCATAGCATTCTTCGTCAGTATGACCGTAAAATAGCGATCTCTCTCAATCCAACTTTTTATTTGTTCCCAATCTCTTTCTCCTGGTACCTTACTTTTATCCCAATAATCAGATTGGACATTGTTTAGAATCAAAATCATATCAATCAATTGGACTGTGTTCAAATCCTCGTCAGCATAGCTAATGAATAGCCTGTTTTCTTTATCCATCTTGGCTCACCTCCTAGTTCTTATTTCTTCTTATCTCATCTGCACAGATCAGTGAACAAGACGAGTAGCAATACTCCAGTTACCAGGATGACTATCAATAGTTTCGGCATTTCTCCTTAATCAAGGAAATGATGCTCATGAAGGGAAATAGGACTTCGCGCTCGTATCACCTCGTTATGGTAGTTCATTCATTAGCTCAATCAAGTAATCAACAGGAATCGCAACCGTCAAACCACTATTCCAAAAAGAAATGAGAGGTATCATCAATTCGTCTTCGACTTCTATCTCTCCCCACTTACGGCCAATCCGGCGCATTTCTGAAACAATCCCAATCAGCATTGGATTGTCTGGAGATTTTGGTGGAGTTCCTGACACAGTCTCTGAAACATTCAGTTTACTTGGCTTTATGATTACAGGACTACCACTATCCCCCCAATAAGCTGGTGCATGAATAAGAAGAAAACTCAGATTATCTCGTTCGTACTTTGCTGAAACAAGCCCTCCTCTGACAATAGGAATATTTGATTGTCTCTGTAACTCTTTCATTTTGTCCACGGACGTAGGAAATCCCACGAGAAAGACTTCATCTCCTAGTGGCACATCCTTGTACCCCAGGAAATGAGAATCAACAATCTTGTGGGCCTTTAGTTGCTTTAGATCAAGAGAATTGGGTTTTTGTACGCGAAGAACCGCAAGGTCAACTCGTTCATGAAATCTTGGCTCATATCTTGCCTGGGCCGCTGGTAGTATTTGCACCTCCTCGAACATATCTCCAGTTGGTCCGGGGGTCTTCCTGTTGAGCCTAACGAACACGGTCTTCCCTGTGTTGTTCTTTAGACAGTGCTTGTTTGTTACCAAAATGGTGTGTTTCTCATCGCCAACAAAGAATCCAGTACAGAAAGGGTCAAAATCGTCATCTATCTTAAGTCCGATCAAAACCAGGCTGTCTACGAACGAATTCGGCATCAAGCCAGCAATTAACTCAGAAGGAAGGAGGAGGAAAAGAAAAACCAATAATAGGATTCTTATTTTGCCTCTTAGTATGTTCTCAAATCCGGTCATTGTGCCATCTCCTTGGTCATCTTTGTCACCTCCTGTTATTTGACCACCTATGAGAGGGGTGAAAACCCCCTAATTATCCCCTGGTGATTTCACGTTTTGGTCGTTCTCTCTCAATGCTTCCGTCTGACAAACGTCAGCTCTATTAGCAATGCTCGATCACTTGGTACAGCAGCTTCAATTCATTTGTCCGTACAATACTTAGTCTTGACTAACGTAATCCAAGAGCCTTCGTGGCAGCGGTTTGCGGATCCGTGTAGAAGACTGGGTCTACCTTCTCCATTGTGTCCGCCGGTACCTCCAGAAAATGGCGACGATTTGCCGTTGGTAACAGCACGCGTTGAGCCCCATTTTCCATGGCCAACTGGAGAGGCTCTATTAGAGACCGGCAGACCTTTATGTTTCCCTGGACCGTCATATCTCCCAGCACGATGAGAGCCGGTAGTGTTGATTTTCTAAGCGCTGCGGAATACAGGGCAACGAAGACGGCAACACTTGCCTCTAATCCTTCCCGGTTACTGAGCAAATCTATTCCCTGAAAATGAAAATCAACCGAATTGAATATCCCGGTAAGCCCCATTTGTTCTTTCTTTGAACACACGTAGGACCAGGCTGTTTGCACAGCTTGGCGAAGCGCAGAATCAATCGCACCGGATGTCCGGATCTTTCCTGACCCGGGAGATGTAGCAACCTCCAAACGATAGAAGGCTATTTTTCCGTTTGACCCTACCGACACGGCATAAACCGAGCCAGGTGGAAGAGGGTCGGCTGAGATTAGATGACTTCCACCAATTTCGGGGACAGTGACAAATTTTTCCTCATCCGTTGTTCCGCTAATGTACGAAAAGCTTGTTCGATGGTATTCGAAAGCTCCCAATTTCTTCAGTTGTTCTTTGACCCGACGACGCCCTTCCAGAGCTATCTGCAAATAATACTCCAGATCACCGCACTTCACTTTTCCCGATGGGTTCAGCAGCTTTACAATACCAGATACTGTCTTTCTCACTGCCTTGACATCTCTGGTATTCAGGTGAGGACCCAATCGAAAAGACCTGTCGATAATTTCAGTGAAATTTTGCTTACGAAGCTCCTTGAAAGTTTCTGCAAGATAATCAACCACAAACCCATAATGATTGGTAAGAAACCTGTTTTCCATCTTGGGCATCTCCCAACCGGGAAGATAGAAATGAAGCCGGTCCAAAAATGCCATATCGTTTCTCACCAGGGAGGGCATTGGCGCGAAAAGATGAGAGGTTTTCAACAGTATGTCAACCGGTTGATTAATATTCCCAAAAAGAGCCACCGATGCTCTACCTTGTAGATTCTCCCGTCCTCGGGCAAACATACCCGACTCACAATAAGTCTTTAAGGTAGTCATGACTTCCTTGGGCATTCTTTCCAGATCGGCTACCTCGTCAAAGGCCACTCTGAAGGTGAAAGAAACGACCCTTGAGGGAGTCCGCTATGTGATCTGCTTCAACCCCAAGGAAGCAGAAAAAGACCGAGAGGATCGCAATGCCATCATCGCCAATCTGGAAAAGAAGATTCGAGGCCGCTCCCTCACTAAAGTCCTCACCGGAGATGCGAAAAGGTTCTGTCAGATCAAAGCCGATGAAGTGATCCTTAACCAGGACAAGATCCAAAAAGAGGCTCGCTACGATGGGAAGTATGTTCTTTAGAACAACAACCAAGCTTCCTTCAGAGGACGTAGCCCGGGCCTATAAGAGTCTGTGGATGATTGAGCGTGCCTTCAGGGATCTCAAGAACATCTTCAAGATAAGACCCGTCTTCCACTGGACACCTTCTCGGGTAAAAGGACACATCTTCGTCTGTTTCTTATCCTTCCTGCTCACGGTCACCCTGGCCAGGCGACTCTCTTAAGATGGGAGTCAAAGAAAGTGTCCACCAAGTGATTCGGGATGTAAAACGCATGAAGGCAGTTACTTTGTATGTCAAAGAGCAGGCCTATCTTCTCAGGACTGAACTGAAAGGTTCAGCCCACAGGGCTTTTCGTGCTGCAGGGCTTCAGGTTCCTTCTCAAGTGAAGAGGCTTTAGTTGTCCATCTTTGAAAAGATAGAGAATGAAATGTAGTGGTACGCTCACTTTTTGATCGCTGAAACCACTATGAACAAGGACTTTTTCTTTTCCAACTGTCAAAGTCGAGCTGAAGTATATCCTGGCAGTTAAAGGACGATTTGATCCCCTGGCCAGTGAGGCTGTCTCCAAAAAGGGTCGCTTCATCAAGGTGAACGACAGTCTGTGGGTGAAGGAGAAAATCCTCCAGGATGAGGCAAGAAAAATGCGCTACATCCTTTGCTATAATCCTAAAGAGGCGAAAAGAGATAAGCAAAGACGAGAAAGAGCACTCAGGGTCATTGAGGAGGAACTCTCTCACTCTCAAGGGCTGATAAATCCTCAGCCAAGCTCCTCAGCCACAGAACCTATGGTAGATACCTTACCCTGTCAAAGAACGGACGGATCAGAGTAGACAAAGCGAAACTTCGAGGCGAGGCAAGACTTGACGGAAAGTACATCCTGTCCACCAATGATTTCTCTCTTCCCCCCGGGGAGATTGCTCAAGGATACAAAAACTTAAGCAGAATAGAGGCCGCCTTCCAGTCAATGAAGCATGTCCTGGATATTAGACCGGTAAATCACACTAAAGAGCAAAGAATCAGAGCCCATGTGGGTATTTGTGTTCTAGCCTACCTTTTGAGCACTCATGCCGAGAAGATATGCCCCATGAGATAAGAAAAAGATTAGAAGCTCTTTAGGAGGTCTTCATGCTGGCTGTATCTCCTCCCCTTAAGGCAACTTTCATTAAAACTACTGAGGCTAACAAAGAACAAAGGAGTATCCTAAGAAAATTTTCAATTAAGCCGCCTCCAGAAGTCCTCAAAATCCTCTGAAAGTCACACCATATCCACGATAGGTAGAATTCCACCCAAAAACAAAACCTGGTAAACGCCTCTTTTTCACCGTGCCAGCAATCACTCTCTGTATACGGCTTACAGAGATATTTTTTACCAGGCTCTGCCGAATGGGAGGCCAGGAAAACATCAAAATCTTGCTTTTCTTCGTTAAATTTCATTTCTGATCTTGAAGGATAATCATTACCGACCGTGTTTATAATACGTATTAATTCATCGACACATATTTTATAGAGTTTTTTGTTCCGTTGAGAGTCAGACGAAAAAAAGATACCATCAAAACCACCTGAATCTTTTTCGCCGATCATGAAAACATAGCTATGAATCAACTGGTTGTAGATAAATGCAATATTGCGTTTTTCACGGTTCTCTTTTTTCAAATTATAAAGTTCATCAATTTTATGCCAATTCATTAAAGTAACATTCTTAACATTTGGATATGATGAAATATTAATCTTCATTTCTTGAGTTGCGTTTGATAGTTTACGAGCATCAACTAATTTTCTGATTGAGTAGAAAGCAATTAGAATTGCTTTTTCAATATCTACAAAATCTTTATCAGAAAGATCTTTCTTCTTTTTCCACTTTTTCACTTGCTTAGAAACCCTTAATAAAGGTTTTTTCCAATCTGCCGATTCCCAGATCATTTTTTTATTTTAGGGGCATAACGTTTGAGTTCACCTGCATTTTGGAGCGAAGCGGAAAAATGTCAGGTGAAACGATTTGTTATGTGTAATTTTCATTATTTGTTACTGTAACCTACCTAAAGTGCTTTTTCACAGGTTGTTTGGAATAATGATATAAAATATTCACATAGATAATTGAAGGATATTTTATTTGTGGGACATTTTTTTCTGGGTTTGTAAATGAGCTGTACATCATCTCTTGAAACAGCAATCAAACCAACATTATTGCTTTTTAGGAGTCCTAAGTTGACACGATGTAAATATTCAGCCGATATAGCCAAGAAACTCATACTAGAAAAATATTTGTACCGCATAGCTTGATAAAACCCTTT
>AQRW01000146.1 GCA_000402295.1 Candidatus Aerophobus profundus SCGC AAA252-L23 | reverse complement strand
ACCCGGTAGCTTCCCTCACCTCTAAGGCGAGGAAGAGTATCTACTTGTCTTTGTCCGTACCAGACTTGTAGGTACTGGACATAGGCTCGAACCTCCACCATTTCTCCCCTGAGACGAGAGTTGACCGAATAGGTGTTGTGTAAGACGCGAATGGTGCTAGACGGACCCACTCTGAGCACTTCCTTTTGGCAATCATCAAGCCGGTATCTGGGCAGAGATTTAAGCTGGGCCATTTCTTCCTGAAGGCGTTTTTGTCTACCCGCATTAAGTTGACTGAATAACCGGGTAAGGGACTCCTCATATTCTTCTCTACTGTCGAAATCCCGAGAGCCCCGGAGCATAAGAGCTTGGTCCAGGGCTCCTTTGAATCGGTAGTGCCGCTGTTCAATATCTCCATTTTCGTTAGGTTCCTGTGCCTGGATGCTTGCCGGCTTCATTCCGTAATGTCCAACGAGTCCCCGGTAACGGTCAGTGAACTCCCCAGGATTTAGATCTTGGTGAACTGCGGCTGAAAGACGATCGGTACGGTGCATCTGGGGTATTCCTCCCAACTTCCAGAGAGCATCTTGTAGACCCTCACTTAAAGATTGGTAACTCTCTGAAAAACAAATGGTTCCTGTCTCCCAGTTGGAATAGGTTAGACAAAAGTGGTAGATGAGATGAGGAAAGGTTCGCCTGCCAATGGTAATACCCAACTTGGTAAGATGGGTGAAGTCAGATTGACAGAGCCTGCCCGGATGGTGCTTCTGGGGAAAGAAAACCTCTTTGGGCGGTCCCTTGAGTGGCCCGCCATACCTTCACCCTTCGCTGCAGAGTTCTGAGCTGTCCGTCCTGGAAGCTGCCTGGATTATTTCTCTGGAGAAACTCAAATGTTGATCGCCACCCAAAATTGACCCACCTTCGCCATTGAATTTTGACCCACCCTTATTGTTTTCAATGGCCCTTGATTGTCAAGCATAGCACCATAGAAAATTTGTGCCCTAAAAACCTTCATGAGCTCTTTTGATCCTGGTTTCCATCCAGTTTGTCCTTCACCCGGTAGCTTCTGCCGGTAATGTTGAATATGTGACTGTGATGAACCAGCCGGTCAATAATTGCTGCGGCAATTACCTCATCTCCAAAGGTAGTTCCCCACTCATCAAAGGAACGATTAGAAGTGAGAATGATTGATCCTTGCTCATAGCGTTTGCTCACCAACTGAAAGAAAAGATTCGCTCTTTTAGGCTCTATGGGTAGGTATCCCAGCTCATCAATGACGAGAAGTTGAAGCCTTGAGAGTGCATCGAGTTTCCTGGCCGTGGTGTTATCAACCAAGGAGGCATAGAGGTATCCGACCAGGTCACTGGCATGCTGGAATAAGACCCGGTAGCGAGTCACACAGGCCTTTATCGCCAGGGAGATAGCTAAGTGACTTTTGCCCACCCCGGGAGGCCCCAAAAGAAGTACATTCTCTTTTCTGTCGATGAAAGATAAGTCAGTTAGTTTCCTTATTCTCTCCTCATCAATTGAGGGTTGATAGGAAAAATCAAACTCTTCTATGGTCTTTAACCAGGGGAACTTGGCGGTCTGGATTTTGCGGTTGATGGACCGATCCGTTTGGGATAAGGTTTCTTCTTCAATGAGTTTCGCCAGGTACCCGATGTAGCCAAGTTTGGTCTTAATTGCCTTCTCTGCCTCCTCCTCAAAAATGTCCCTGATTTTACCAAGCCTTAAAGCTTTAAGCTGTTCTCTTAGGCGTTCCAGTTTATCTGATCCCATTAGTTTGTCTCCTTTAAAAGAAGGTTGTACTCAGATAAGGAGCGCCTAATGGAGCCTGCTCGGATGTAGCTACTAGCCGTCACGTGTAAGGGATCCTCCTTGAGAGGACAGCTGGCTAGAATATTCTTCACTGCTTGAGAAGAGAAGGCTCCAAACTCCCGGGCCTTCTCAAGTGCCTCCTCAATGAACTCATCCTCATAGATCCTTCTTTGCTCCAGGATCTTTTTGGCATGATAGGGGGCATTGTAGGAAACATTTCTTACCAGTCCCTCATAGAACTTATCCCCGGAAGCAAAGCTGCCAAGGAAGATCTCTCTGATGCGGGGAGCAGTCTTGGGGCAAGAGGATTTAATGCCCTCATAGTGCTCTTTTTGAATGATAGTCGCTCCCTTTTTTGAGGAAAGAGAATGACAGGCCATGACCCTACCTGAGGGTTCCATAATCTCCAGGTAGGCTCCCTTGGATTCCCTGACCCAGACTCTCTTTCCAGCATATGAATGGGGACAGGAATAACGGGAGCCCTGATAGGAGACTAAGCAGTCCCAGCTGACCTTTCTTAACTCTCTGATGGTAGGAGCGAATCGAGTCTCAGGCAGATGAATGAGGAGGTCCTTTTCTCTCTCAAATCTCACCTTGGGTTTTTCCAGAGTGGTGGTGTGTACTTTATCATCCCAGAGATCAATGAACTTATGGCCTTGCTGAATCAAATCTTCCAGAGAAGAAAACTCTCTTCCCTTGATGAAATGCTCCTGGATGTAGTAAAAGGGTCTTTCCACTTTCCCTTTGGTTCTTGGCCAGTAAAGCCTGCATGCTTTCGGCTCGAAGCGATACAGACCTGAGAGAGCCAGGAAGGTCTCATTGAACCTGACAATGCCTTCTTTTAGGTATTCCACTACCATTTGCTTGGCATTATCAATGAGCAGTTTTATTGGTGATCCCTGAAAGAACCGAAGAGCCTCCTCCAGAGCCTCAATTACACTGGCCAGAGTTTTCCTTAAACTGAAGGTTATATACTTTCTTCGGGAGTAGCCCAGGATAAATGAAAAGCAATACACCTTTCGTTTTTCTCCTCCCAGCACTACCTCATAAGGAGTCCAGTCAAACTGACCCTGCTCTGCTGGATCGGTTTCATACCGGCAGGTAGTTCTTAGGGGAGGATCCTTTCTTATCTTCCTCAAAAGACGGTACAGGCTGGTGAGGGACCCAGTGTAGCCTTCTTTCTTGACCTCAGTCAAAATCCTGGTACCAATAAACTTCTTCTCCCAGAACATCTCCTTGATCAGATCCTCAAAAGGATCAGTTTTCTTGACCGGATGCACCCGGCGCTGATAGGTGGAAGTATCTTCTTGCTCTATGGCTTTTCTTACCGTATTCCTTGATACCCCCAGCATTCTGGCGATTCTTCTTTTCCCATATCCTTGTTCGTATAGCTGTCTGATTGCTGACCACTCTCCCAATTTAATCATCCCCCTTTCCCTCCTGAAATTCTTCTTTTCCAGGAGGTTATATTGTTTACCCAGGTGGGTCAATTTTGGGTGGCGATAGGGGGTCAGTTTTCAGTGACCATCTATAAGACGAAGTTTCTGAACAAAGATTTTTTCTCTTTCAATGCTCTTTGAAATCTAAAATAGGGTACTTCTTTGGTGGTTGAGTGAACACGACGGTAGTTGTACTGATGGACTTCTTGGGCTAAGATTTTTCGTGCCCCACGAATATCTTTTATATTCTCCCGAGCACAGATTCTAACTATATGATCCTGTAATCACCGGTAAGACCGCTCTACTTTTCCTTTTTTGAAGGGAATATGAATGGTTGGAATGGTAACCGCCAGTCATTCCGGTGTTTTACAAAAAAGTGGTAACTTTCCTCCGGAATAGGTGGTAGGTTTGCCCCGGAATCTCTACTATGGTATTGCCAATAAATTACTCAAAACGGTCTTGATACGGTTAAGAGTTTCTGATCGCAATTTACCCCACTTTGTTCTCACTCGCAACGTCGAAATGGCTCTTATCTGATGACACATCGCAAAACAGTCATCTTTGACACCACCATCTCCTTTTTCAACTCTTACCATTGTCCACCAGGTTTTTTCTTTAGTGGTAAGTGGAATTATTACCACTAGTCCACGTGTTTTTCCGCCAACTTGTGGATTTGCTATAATAATACTAGGCCGCCTGCCCTTTTGTTCATGCCCAAGACTTTTCCCTAAATCTACTACAACTACGTCGCCTTCCTCATAATTATGCATTTTCTTCCTTCAGTATTCCAGAGAGATAGTCTTCTATCCCAAGTTCAGCAAGTTCTTGTTGCTCTTCTATTTCTTCTGCACTCAATGATGGTATTTTCTTAGATATTATTTTTTTTATTCCTGGCCTCCATAGCCCTAGTTCTATTACCAAGGAACCATAATCTTGAGTCCAGTTACGCAGTAACGTAGATATTTCAGTTATCTTGAACTTCAACGATTCATATTCTCCTGAAACAAGGGAAGTAGCTAATAATAGAGCAAAATCAAGAGAAAGAGAGGTGTCGAGAAACCGAATAAGTTTTGACTGTATCTCTCGTGAGAGAGGTAGTTGTTGGATGAGAATCCTTAATTGATCATAGGGGAGATGTATAGTGTTGATTTCTTTTAAAGCTTCCATAGGAAACACGTGTTGAGGGAGAATTGAATTTGCGATTTTCATCGCGGTTCTGAGGGCAAAAATAGCATTCTCAAGAAAGACAATTTCTTCATTATTATTTGTTCTTCCATAGGCTTTTTGAAACTCTTCTATTAACCCTACTATAGGCAGAATACAATCAACTCTGTTCGCGATTACCCATTTAATTAGTTTTAACCTGATTTGGAATATATTAGAAAGATTCGCCTTTATTGTCTCTTGAATCGGCATTGAAGATTTTCTCACTAATTCTATCTCATTCTCTATCTCCCTAATTAACTCTTGCTCTACATTTGGATATTTTTTCATAATTACAAATTGGGGAAGATAATTAATACCCGAAGAGGGACTTGATCTCAATAATGTTCCCATGGATAATCCTCCTTTCAGATTTCCTTGCGCCCTTCTCCCGATTACTCTTAATTCTCTAAATTCCTTTCTTTTTTTCCGTACTGAAACAGTACAAAAGTTTCAACCACTTTTTTGCTCTTATAATTTTAATTTTATATTAATTTATTAAAATTATACCAAATGTCCAATACATTCAAATCTTAGAATAGGTTTTCCTTCAAAGACTTCAATTTTAAATGGAGTAAGAGATAAGACTTCCGAGATCCGAAGGCCTGTCTGAAACAAAACCAAAATTAAAAGTGCATCCCTTTCCCCACATCTTCTTTTCCTTGCTTCCTCAATAAGTAACCTCACCTCATCAGAGGTAAGATAAGGGACAATTCTTAAAGCCTGAGCAAGCTGCGCTCTTCTCAGGGCGATAGATCTTCCTGGCATATCACCTCCTATACAATTTTAAGTTTTGTATAATTCTACCAGGAATTTCCCCCTTGGTGACCTGCCCCCCATTAACTGTACCACTTGTTAAGTTAGAGTCAACGGAATAAACCTGGATGGCTATAATGATACTGCACACTTTTCAGCTCAGGAATATAGCGCTGAGTCGTTCTTGCCTGCCCTATGGCTCGACATACCCGTCTTCTTGAGAGACCAAAAGCGATGTACAAACCTTGATTACCACCTTACGTCTCTTGGATGAGGCTTAGGGGTTTCCCCGGGATACCTCCTTGAGGATTGCATTATCCAAGGAAAGATCTGCTACTAATATTTTCAGCCGAGTATTCTCCTTCTCAGAGGTCTTCTGAGTCGCTTAACCTGCTCAATCCTCATCTCACCGTATTCTCTTCGTCAGCGATAATAAGTCTGTTCTGTTACCCCTATCTTCCTATCAGCTTCGCCCACACTAGATCCTTGACTCAAGAAGGACTTCTGCTTCCCGGAGCTTCTTGATGATTTACTCAGGTCTGTAGCTTCTTCTAGCCATTCATATCCTCCCTTTCTATCCTTACTCATTTAGTGGCTTACCCCCTTAGTGTTCTTTATCGCTTTCTATTTTCCCTGAGCAGGGTTATTTATGGGGTGCACCCCTGTGAAAATATCTTCAAGTTGGTCGAAAAATAACTTTTCTTTTTGATTCATTATGAATCCTTCTCTTTTAGTTGTTTTCTTTATCATGATTTCAAACTGACGAGAGACTATTAAACCTTTCTTTTCACAATATTCCGTGTATTGGTTATGTAATTTAGAATTAATCTTAAGAGGAATATTTCTAGTTTTCATTTCTCCCACCTTATATTTAGCAAATCTAGACTCATATAAAATAGCTATAACGAAGAACAGTCAAAAAGCTTTCACTCAAACCCTACTCTATCGTAAGCTTCCTTAATCTGCTCTGGAGCAAGGGTAAAGTCAACTCTCAGTGGCATTGGGGAGTGGCCTGTCTCTCTTTACGACTGCCTTCATCATACCAGAAATCGGGATTTTGTTAAATTGTTGAGCATAACTGAGTAATGACAAAACTCAATTCGCGGTGTCCAAATAATGTCCATGAGAGGTGCAAAACCGGGCAAATTCAGGCAAATTGGTGGGAAAAGAAAAGTGAGGGAAATCCTTACTTGCAGTCATTTTTCGGCTTTCTATGCTTCTTTCTGGATTCGTTCGATTCGGCTCCGGAGGCCGACATTCTATCCACTGAACTACAGGCGCACAGTCTTTCTAAATCCTTACTGGATAACTGTTTTAAGGCCACAACAAAATCTTTAAAATGTACCAGCTTTCCCCT
>AQRW01000145.1 GCA_000402295.1 Candidatus Aerophobus profundus SCGC AAA252-L23 | reverse complement strand
GGGGAGTCTGGATTGACGCAGAAGTCGCTCAATTCTTCTTTGGCGCCTCTCCTGGCCTTCTCTTTCTGCCAGCTGGAAAAGGAAGTTCTCATATCCCCATGATCCCTCCTCAGCCTGCCGGCTAACTTCCTCGTAAGTCTCCCGGAAGGTAGGCAGGTGTAGCTCTTTCAAAAGCTCCAAGAGGTCTTTTCTCTTGTTTTCCATTAGATGACCTCCTGGACTTTAAGAAAGCGGTCGTAGATTTCAAGGTCTACCTCGGGTATCTGAATCTCGGGGACAGCCTCAATCTGCCTCTCACTCTCAAGAAGTTCTCTCACCACATCAGGGCTAATTGATCGTCTCTCATTTAGGAGTAGTTCCAAAGCCCGCTCCACTCCCACTTCGGTTTCTTGAGCCGCCAGGTGGAGGATCTGAAGATACTTCTTGTTGGCCGTGCTCCCATTATCTCTTTTCAGGGCATCGTAGGTGAGGCGAAAAGTAGTGGAAGGGTAAAGGTCCTCCCGGTAGCGATACTCCTCAAAGGCCCCTGGTTTTCTCACCAGCCAATCAATAATGTGCCGGTAGTTAACCCGGTAGCCTCCCTCACCTCTGAGGCGGGGAAGAGTATCTACTTGTCTTTGTCCGTACCAGACTTGTAGATGCTGGACATAAGCTCGAACCTCCACCATTTCTCCCCTGAGACGAGAGTTGACCGAATAAGTGCTCAGTAAGACGCGAACAGTACTGGCCGGGCCCACCCCCACATTCGATATCTCAATATAAGTTTACCTACCTGAGTTGATGCGGCCTCTTGACACTTTTTGACCCATGTATATAATATCAGTAGATTATATCATTAGAACAATATATCCCTGAATCAAAGAAAGGTCCCGTGAAAATAGAAAGAGAGATTCCTGTTCCCCTATATTATCGTCTGGCCGAAATTATAAAAGAGAAGATTCTGGATGCAGAATTTGAGATAGGAGACCCCATTCCTACAGAAGCAGAATTGGGGAAAGATTATGGTGTTAGTCGCATAACAGTAAGACAAGCTATATATCTTTTGTGCAAACAGGGTTTTTTGGCTAGGGAAAGAGGAAAGACGCCCTATGTAGCTCAATCCAAATTAGAGCACACCTTCGGACCTATCTCCAGTTTCACTAAGAATATCCGTGCTAAGGGTCTTATACCGGGCACCAAGATACTCTCTCTTTGTTATACTAAACCTCCAGGAATTATAGCCAGATGCCTTCAAATAGGCAGTGAAGAAGAAGTTATCTTTCTCAAAAGACTCCGGCTGGTAAATGGAGAACCTGTTGCTATCGATCCCACATATCTAAGAAAAGATCTGCTTCCTCAATTCGTGGAAAAAGGATTTTCTCAGGAGTCATTGTACGAATCAATGGAGAGTGATTACAACGTGATTATTGACGAAATAGACGAGACAATACAGGTAAAATCAGCTGGAGAAGAAGAAAGCAGGCTACTGATAACAAAAATGGGTTCCCCCTGTCTTTTATCACACAGAATTCTGCGTGATGCTGAAGGGAGGGTAATAGCCTACAGTTCTACAATTTACCGAGGAGACAAATACAAATACCACGCCAAACTCAAAGGAAGAGTCAGCCAAGAAAAACCAACCAAAGAATTATCCTCAGCAGACTACACAGGAAAAACCAATCCTATTTCCCCAGGAATTTAGCACTATTAGGTCGGAATCTGAGCGAAGAGATCCCGAGAAAACCCGTTTCAGTTTGGAAACGTGCTGCATCCAGTTCCTGTTTCGTCCCTATGCCGTGTTTACTTACGAACAGTGCACAGTAAGGATATGACCACTTTTTGCCAGAAACTGAATATCCTGCACAAAATCGACATATTGCTTAATGGGAGGTGCCTTTGGTTTTCAAGGCACCAGACTAGCGTGAGTTTATTAAACCATTGGCCACAAAAACATGCAATGCCTTAACAATACTGACTTAGATCAATTAGCTAATTGTATACACTGAAGTACTTAATCCTTTTTAATTTCTTTTTTGTTATTCCCATCCCTTCAGCAAGTTTCTCAACATCAGGGTCCATCTCTTCCAGACGATAGACAGCCCGGTATTTCCCTTTAGTTTTTTGAAGGGGTCTTTCAATAAAGGTTGCCAGTCTAATAGAAGAGAGCTTCTTTAATAAAGTATCGACTGATTCAGTGAACTTAAGTTCTTCCTTGGCTTTCTTATGGGCAATCATAACCAAAAGAAAGGCCAAAAGAC
>AQRW01000144.1 GCA_000402295.1 Candidatus Aerophobus profundus SCGC AAA252-L23 | reverse complement strand
CATGAGATTGCTTCCTCTTCGCTTCGCTCTGAGCTTCGGCTACTATCGCTCGCAATGACAAAGCATTGTAAGGTTATTTTGGAAACGCTATACTAGTCCCTTCCAGAACTTTTACCTTATAATATAGCCATCATTTGACAAAAAGCAATCTCAGGAATAAACCCGAGACTGCTTTCGGATCTTGTGCCTTGGTAATGACATGGCCAGAAGCAGTATTGTCCCCCAGACTATCTATTAGATTGGTGGCGCGCCTGGCAGGATTCGAACCTGCGACCTTCGGCTCCGGAGGCCGACATTCTATCCACTGAACTACAGGCGCACAGTCTTTCTAAATCCTTACTGGATAACTGTTTTAAGGCAACAACAAAATCTTTAAATTGACTTCCCTGGAGGCCCGGTGTCCAAATAGTGTCCATCTCATCGCACAACCTCTCCACTGCCGTTTGTTTGTGATTGGGCGAAAGGTGCGCGTACCGCATGGTCATCTCAATTGATTTGTGCCCCAGGAGCTCCTGCACGGTCTTGAGGTCTGCCCCCTTCATCACCAGATGCGAGGCAAAGGTGTGCCTCAGATCGTGGAATCTGAAGTTCTTGATAGCAGATTTCTTGAGAGCCGTCAAGAAACCCTTTCTTATCTGGGTGTAGGGCCTGCCCTCTTTTCTGCCCGGGAAAACATAGTCCCCGTTTCCCTTTCCATATAGCTCGACCAGCGTCGAGTAAAGAATGCTGTTTATGGGGATTTCCCTCTTTTCATCCGTCTTTGTGTTCAGGACGTAAATAATCCTTCTTTTAAGGTCCACCTGCTCCCACTCGAGGTTGAGGATCTCCCCGCGGCGCATCCCGGCATGCAGGGCCATAATAACTATAGGTCTCAGGTAATCAGGACAGTTTTTTAGCAGGGTATTTATTTCGTCTCTTTCCAGATACCTCAACCTTCTATCATTCTCCGGCAGCAGCTTGACACGTGTTACCGGATTCTCCAGCGCCTTGCCCCAGGCGATGGCCTTGTTGAACATGGCCCTCAGGCATGATAATTCAATGTTCACCGTCCTGGGAGTCACTGCATTGAGACGAAGCTTCTTGTATTGCTCGATACCCAGAGGTGTGATCTCGTGCAGATACTTGCCCTTGAAGAATTCGGTCAGATGATCAACGCAGTTCTTATCTCTGACCCAGGATCTCTTGTTGGGTTTTGAATAGGTCTCCACGTACATTCGGCTGAAGTCATCAAGCAAAACCCGCCCTACCCTCTTGATATCAAAGAACTTATCCTCGGCTATTTGGACCGTTCTCTTCTGCAGAACCAGCTCGGCCTGGCGTTTGTTGGGACCGATTTTTTCCCGTCTACGCCTTCCCCGGACATAATAATCGATGTACCAGTTCTTGCCCTTCTTGAAGACACCCATCGGGCTCTCCTGTTATCTTATGATAGCGAATAAGCGGCTGCTGTCAACGCCTCCAATTCGTCAGATCGTCGATCTCCGCCGGTTTCACCGTATTTCTCTCAATCCATATATCGATACTTGGCAAATCGAATTTCGTCAGTCTACCGCATTTCACAAAAGGAATCTTTCTCTGGCTCACCCAGGAATAGAGCGTGCTCACACTGACACCGGTAACCACTGACAGTTCATGGACGTCAATCAATCTTTTGGTGCTAATTCTATTTATCATCTTGGTTTTCATTTTCGCCATTTGTTCCACAACACGATTTTCCCTGAACCCACGTTGTCTGGCAACCGTTATTTCCACCTGCTTCGCTGTTGATCCTCAAAAGCAACGGGCACTAGAATCCACATTCCCTGTACCCTCTCGTCCTGGCGCGTTCTTTATGTCCCCGATGTTCGGATCGCCACATTCTCTTGGTCATCATCATTTCCCATAAAGGATTCAGTCATAAATCTCTTAATTTCACTCTCCGAATAGCCCCTCTCGTCTCTCAGGTACCGAGCTATCTTTTGAAGAGCTTCTTTCTTCCGATTTCCCTTTATACCCAATCTGTTTGGACCTTCCGCAGAGACTATTTCTTGCTTTTCAAGGCTAGACATAAAGCTTCTCCCCACAGATTCTTCTCTTCTATGCTATTCCCCCCAACCCTGGGGTTGACAATGACCAATATTCGTATAAAGTAGATTATGAATGAGAACGATTGATTATATCTATTAGTTATATTATATACTAAATACTTATATTGTCAAGGGTCTCGATGGACATCAACAAGAAAGATGCCGGAAGAAGAATTAAGAAGATCAGAGTTATTGATTTAGATATGAGTCAGAAGCAATTCGCAGAAAAATTGGGGATTACTCAACCAATGGTGAGTAAGTACGAGAAGGGAGAGACTATTCCTCCTGCGCAAATTCTTTTGAAGATTGCCAAATTAGGGAAGACAACCGTGGAAAAGATTTTGGAGGGAGAATAGAGACTGATGTCAACATTCACCAGCGAAGACGAAGTATTCTCAACAGATAAGTGAATATTATACCAGGAAGTTTACCTCCATGACTACTGGACGGTTCGGGAGGCAAAAGAAGAAATCAGCAAGTATCTGGCCTTCTACAATCAAAAAAGACCACATCAATCACTTGATTACCGGGCACCAGCTGAGGTATATTATGATAGTAGGAACTACAAAAACAGACTTAGCTGTAACTTAACTTTGGCAAATTAGTGTCCGACCGATGGGGTCCACTCCATACCTCCCGGTAATAACTGTATCAACAACCTAACATCTTAATCCTCGTCAATCTGTTACTACGTACTCAAAAATTCCCTGACAGCCTCTTCTGGACATAGATTTAGATAAATGTCAGTGGTTGTCAATCTATTTCCGGATTCATCTAATTTGTTGGCGGGTCGATGGGTGATTTGGACATAACGTTTTGTGGATTGGAGATGTTTTTCTGGGAGTGGAGCCGAAGAAAAGTGTGGCGAAACTCTTGCTCAAATAAGTTGTCAGTTGATATAAGGCTATGTCTTTTGATATATGTCAATTAATTCCTTCAAAACCGAACCTCGAACATTAGAATATTTTTCCTTGATTTCGAATTTATCATCTGAATCATAATAGATATAGATCTCATTATGGTCTACATATTTTTTCACCAGCGGCTTATTCTTATGTCTGTCAATATTCTCAATTAAGTTCACCAACCTCTGCATAGAATAGTCATGGTCTTTTTTAGCTTTATCCAAGGCTTTTTGACGTAAGTTCTGGTTTTTAGATGTAAGAGAGACAAAAAACAGATATTTTCTAAGCAACGAATCATTTTCAGTTGATTTTGTATAGTGTCTCGCAATAATATCAATAGTTGATTTATCAAGTTTATGAACTAGTAAACATGATAGAGCTCTTGCATAGTCAGAAAGTGGAGAATAGTCATTTCTCTTGAACAATATATTACTCCCTAGTTTCTTAAGTTCATCTTTGGTAGTCTCATCAAAGTAGTCTTCCGGTATTAAGAGTATGGTTTCAATCAAGTTAGATTCTAACGCAGGGTATAGATTTTCATCTGAATAAAGATAATTAATTAAATTCGTTATCGCTTTATTGAAATTAGAGCTATTTCTAATCCTCAGCAAATATTTCCCTATCCTCTTATCAGAAAATAGAAAAGGGTATTTAATGATATGCGTAGGGAACTCTTGTATGATAAAATCAGATTTCGCAAACATACTAGTAGTATAAAATCTTTTCAAAATCTTTATCCAATTTCCGTATGACTCTTTCTTCTTTTTCTTGAGGTCTTCATAATAATTTTGGATATTCAATATTTCGTTATCAATACTTTCGTTCTTTTTTAGCTTTTTGATTATTCTATCGTTCAATGAGCTAAGCTGACGATTCTCTTCGAAAAACAGCTCCTCCTTGGCCCTATCACTGTCAATTATCGACGTTTTTTCAATACTCGACACAAGATTTAATCTTCTCAATGACTCAGTAATTGTTTTGAGTGCATTTCTTCCAGTTGATTCATCGTTGACAGTAATAGACATATCATCAACAAAACGATAATATTCTGCATCATGTTCCCTACAGAATTCACCCATTATGTCGTCGTGAGAATGAAGAAAATAGTAAGCTAAGATTCTTGAACAATCAATACCTTCCTGTGGTAAACCATTGTAAGTATTTACCTCGTATTCGTATCTTGTATGAATATTTTCTAGAAGATAAAACAATAAATTTATGATTGTTCTTCTACCCTCTATATCACTACGAATTGCATCCTTTAATACTAAAATGTTAATATTTTCAAAGTATGAAGCGATGTCGGTTGCAACCAAATATTCTTTTCTATTTAGACTTTCTTCCAGATTATCCTGATGCTGCTGCCAATCTTTGAACCACTTTTCATAATAATCCTCATCGGCATCGGGGTTTACGTTTGCCGTTATTTTGATGCCTCCTCTTATGCGATTTCGTTTAATCTCTCCAAGGAGGTCATCCTCTATTTGTTCAATACAGAATCTGTAGATCAATGCATCTTTGATTCCTAAGACAACAGTTGGACGATTAATACCTTTACTTTTGGCCGATAGATGCATATAGGGATAATCAGGTTTATATTGATTATCTTGGATTTCATAGACAATGTTGTTAACATTAGATGTGAGTTCGAGTTCAAAGTCTGTGTAATCTAAAGGTTCTCGTACAATTAGTAACGAAAATCCTTTTGTGGATTTTTTCAAGCGTCTAAATGCTTTTATTAGATGTTTTGTGTCTAAGTTCTCTATTCTGTATCCCATGTTATGAAATTGGCCCCTTTTCTTCTGAAAGTCTCAAGTTCTAGAATATTGCTTCTGAAAGGCTGACTTTCTTTTTGAGATTGCCATAGATTGTATCTTACTCCATCTTTTAACAGGAACATTTTTTGTCAATCCTCCCTTCCCCGAATTCTAATGAGGGTAGTGTAAATACCCGTAATCTCAGGCTTATCTTTCTGACTTAGGACAACAAAGTCATACTGGAATTTTCTGGTTTGGCACATCATAGTCATCATGCCTAGCGAATAACCCGTTTCTCTGGCTAGCTAAGCACAGTACTGTAGATCCCAGTTCCTTCCGGCTATGCTTTCCCTTCATGGTTTTGTGCCAGCTAACGACGCTGTTCAACGGGGCGGATTTCCGCGTCCGCCGGAAGAGCTTGTTGGGCCAGTATCCTCATGGTTCACCTCTTGCGCCTGATCCACAGACTGGCAAGAAAGAGAACCATCGGGATGATGAACCCGTAAATAAACCCCCGGGTCCTCGCTTTCCTCTCTGCGAATCGGATGACCGCGGCGACTTCACCTTTCGTCATATCACGCACCTGCTCCAGGCGTCTGGCTTCCTGTTTTAGGGCAGCCAACGTCCTTTCGATGCCCTGTTTCTCAAGGCGGAGGTCTACCACATCAGAGGAAAGGTCTCCTATGCGCATTACGTGCCACAGCACTGCGACCGCAACGCCAGCGATTACAAGCCAGAAGGGGAGCGCTACCCAAAAATCCCCCTTCTCCCCTTCGCCGTAGTTGAGTACCATGCCAAAGAGAGACAAGGCCACCAATCCGAGAAGAAAAACCATTAGCCAGAAAACTAAGCTTACTTCCTTCCTCTTCTCCTGCATTGATAAGTTGACGACCCAACATCATTCTTCATGTTGCAGCTAATGACAGTAACACAATATTGCACAGAACATCATCTGTCAACAAAAAGCATTACTTGGCTACAATGACGGTGCACACATTTCTGGAAACACATCACTGCGGCGATGTGACTACTGAAACAAAGTGGGGCAGGTCATCTGTGCTTGGACTACCGCTATCATGACCAGAGGTGTTCTTTGGCTGAACAGTGGACCTGTGATAGAGTACGGGGAGTATTCTTGTCTCATGATGTCTGATCGACGCTGATTGACATTCCGAAATAGACGTACAAGAACATGAAACTTCGCCAGCATTTGATATTTTCTCTACAGAATATGCTAACATTTCTCACCGATATGTCAAGTTGACCCCTAGCACTTCTACCACAAAGACAAACACTTGTAGAAGGTGGATATATACTCATACTCAGCAGGATGAAGCCAATATACTTCCATATCGGAGATGATCATATTGATAGGCAAGGTGAATGTGTGGCTGTTCTAAGCCTTAGATTATTCTCAGTCGGAATCTTCCGAAGTTTACATAGGTAGAAAGGATACTCTTCCCTAGGAAAAACCAGGCAAAAGGATGGTTATACTTACTACTTTTCTGCCCGCTCGTGCAGGGACTGCCAGAGAAAAAAGACCTGTTCCACCCAGGGACACAAAGTATTAGTCTATGTAAGCGATAGCCATCTCCTCCATATCAAATCTGATCCTGAGGAAAGAAAGGAGGCTCTTAAGACGCGCAAAAGAATAGAGGCCAAGTTTGGGGAGGCCAAGAAGCATCATTTCCTGGCAAGGGCTCGGTATCGAGGTAGATGGAGAGTGACCATTGAAGTGTTTATGACTTTCCTGGTGATGAACCTCAAGAGGATGCTAAAACTCCTTTACCTAAAGGAGAGCAGTGTAAAAGTAGCACTATCTTCGGGATAAAGTTGAGTCAAAGAGCAAGAACTACCTTAGAAATGGTGAAACAAGGAAGAGAAATGAAGAAGAAAAAGAGATTCTTCTATGCTTCTGTCCAAAAAAATCCAACCCCAGGTAGAAATCCCGAAGAATAAGCGCGTTTTTCAGAGCTCTCTTTTAAGTGATCCAACCAGTACCCCTTCGGTTACATTTACTATAGGGCCATATGTCCCCGTAGTCAGGATCATTTAAATATCAAGTTTTCTCTTCACTTTGACCTTAGCTCTTTCTCATACGAAAGTTCCGGATGATAGATATGAGCAATTTGCCAGTACTCTTTTACTGTGTGAAGACCTCTTCCAACAAGCTGACTTATCTCCTTCACACTCACACCTTTTTGCATAAGCATCTTTAACTCTCTCATAATCAGAGATATATCTATCCACTGCATCCAAGGAATGCCCTGTTTGCCTTGCAATATCAGGAGGAGCGATCCTCTTCTCGCAGGAGGTGAATGACAATTCTTTTGTGCGTTGGGGACGATCCCTGGTCGAGAATATTCCCTTTCAAAGGAAGAACCTCACCTTTTTCCCTCTGGTACTCAGAGAGCTTTCGTTGAGTGGTGGTGAGACCACGATCCATGATGGTAGCAACTTCTGCTATAGACAGAAGTCCTCCCTGGCGAAAGGCGACTTTAATTATTCGCACCATCCTTTGCACCTCCTGCAGGAGCCCTTCTTGTCGGGAGTGGGGCTTTATTCTCTTCTCTATGTCCTCTGAGGTAAGGAAGGGAAGCTTCACAATACAGGTTCTCTGATCCTCTGTCTTCTTGCCATAGCTTACCTTTTTCTCGGACCTGGAGGTGGTACTCCAGATGAGGACTCCAGGAGAGGCAGAGGAGGGGAAGAACTTCTGGGCCAGCTCCTCTATATCCTCGGCGATCATCTGGGTGATTTTGTGGCTCCCGATGATCTTGTAATCTGTTTCTAAAAGATGGACCACCGCCTGGGTGAAATTCCTCTTCCTCATAGAAATATAATGTTGTCTCTCTTCCCCACTCATAGGGTAGCCCCCTTTTTTACCGCTGCCTTGGGAAAGTAGGAGGAGAGGCCGCTTATCTCATCTATTCTGTCCTGATAGCAGGCAAGATTGTACCGCTGGTAAAGATCAAAATACTCTTTAGTAAGCTGAGAGGATATTCCCAGAAGAAAGTTAATCTCCTCTTTCCCTACTCCTTTTCTTTTTAGGTTGATCACCCGGGAAAAGGTGGTAAGGTAGCGTTTGATGGCAAAGGGAGAGTGGCGTGTTCTTCGGGAGATCTCAGTATAGGTATGCCGTTGAAGATAAAGCTCAACAATAGCTATTTTGTGGGATTTTCCTCTCCCTATTCCTTTTATCTGACCTCGGGTGTGCACAAGGTAGCCTGATCTACGAAGATGCGCAATATCGCGCTTTATGGTACGGATACTAGCCCTTAAAATGTGGGCGAGGTCCTCTTGAGTGAGGATTCCTCCCTGATCCAGGGCTTCCTCTACTAGACGCAGAATACGTACCTGGCGGAGCGCAACTCTCCCGTATTGAGAAAGAACATCAAGGTCTTCTCCCCTAGCATCTAGGGTGAGAGTTACCTCCACCTTTTTCAGCTCACTTAAAGCTCTTCCTGGAGATGCATCTTTAGTGAGGACAACTTCTTTTATTCTACCAGGACGAAATGCTTCTGACCACTTTGTTCCTTCCATATTGAAGATGGCTTTAACCGATTCTAAGATTCCCTGTGCTTCTTTTGGAGATAGCTCAAACCCACTCTTGAGCTCATGCAAGAATAGATGTTCCACACTTTTGACCCAAACACGAGCAATCATACCATCCTGTGACATCTGTCGCCTCCTCACTATACAAATATTTGCAGTGTAGCCTAAAAACTACAGCCGACAAGTTTCTCCTGAGGTATGGGGACAAATGTCACTATTTTAGCTGACTTAACGCGCAAGGTTGCTATGATATAATAATGATGATATAATAATAGAAGCGAGTTAAAGACCCTAAGGGGGAAGCCATGGAGCTAACGGCAACCGTTAGAAAACCAAAATGGCAAGACATCTCGGACGAGCACAAAAGAATAAGAGAGCAACTAGAAGAGTCCCTAAATAAGTTTCTGTCTTCCAAAGATAATGTACCACCTAGAGCAATAGTTGGTGCCTACGGTTCTGGGAAAAGTGAACTGATGTTGTGGGAATTTAGAAAGGTGTGGGAATGCAGAAAACCGGCATTGTTTGCTAAGCTAGAGGAGTTGCTGAAGGAATTGCCAACCTCTATGAATCCCGATGAACTTACACAGGAGTTGTCTAAGTTTGCCAAATGTCAGATAGGAGTATTGAAGAAGTGTTTAAATACTGCATCGACTGAAAAAATCTTTCTCCCGGACATAAGAGAAGGTGAAAGTATAAAAGATTACTTTGAGACAGTAGGATTTAGCATTGAGCAGGTTGAGGAGGCACTCAGAAATGAGGAGGTTGTGCTCTTTATAGATGAAATGGAACAGCAATACTCTGAACTTGCTCGAAGAGTCAAAAGCAGCGGTCGCGCCCCTTTAATGGATACCCTGGAAAGCGTGGAGCATCGGCGAGTGCCCTACTATCTGGTCATCAGCTTCGGCTTAACCTCAGCGTATGAAACACTGGGTGGGGCTGAAGCCAGGCGGAAGCTTGACTTAACCATTCCTTTACCTAACCCAAAAGATATGACCACTCTAACAAAAACGCAGGAACTTGGAAACTTCCTTTGGTGGACAAGCAGGGGAAGACCAGGATGGGCTTTAGCCCTCTGGGAAAATTGGAGAATATACCTAGAAAGGTGGGAGGCAAAGCCCTTTGAGAACCTGGTAGGACTTTTTTCACAGCCTGTTGATGGGATACCGGCGGTAAATACAGCGTCTTTATCAGGCTTAACAAGCCAAGGCATTGACTTCTTAAAGCATCTAATACTGCAACTGAAGCCTATTTCAAAGGGTGACATACAGTTAGAGTCACTTAAGAACACCCTTGATGAACTGGGAAGAGACCATTACATTTTTGTGTCTAAAGAGCTAGTAAAAGTAGACCGCCTTATGGATGCCTTTATGTCAGACTTGAGGAAGTTGTATCAGCAACGCGCTGGCGGGCACGTGAGCACACCTTTGCCTGAGATGAAAACTAGGAGCTACCTCAGAAAAATTCTTGAAGCATTGTCTGGGGATGGGCAAGTAGCTTTTGGCGGATGGTTGCGCGGAGGGGAAGCATTTGTTAGGGCGGGCGTTTCCCCTCTTCTAATACTCCTTCATGACTTAGTCCTTGAGTTTGAAGGTGAGAGCAGCGAAGGCTCTGAAATTGTTGACTTCTTATATAAGCTCGCTTCGGATCTTGGCATATTGACTGGTGAATTCACGGATTACAACATCATGGCTAGCTTTCCAAACACTCGGCAGTTATTTGGAGATTTTTACAAGGAGGCAGATATTGAATATGCCCAAGGCTCTTTTAAGCTGGTGGAGGAACTCTTCCCTAGGCTTGTTATTAAGCCAATTTTGACTTTATCCACTAGTGCCGAGAGCGATATAGGCAAGCAGAGAGCTAACTTACACGGAAGAGTCGCCAGCAATGGTAAGTTCCTTAAAGCGGCGAGAAGAATTGATAACTTTATGGTAGAGTTTATTCTTTTGCCATCCTCAGACCTTTTGGGTAAGTTGCAAGGCAGCTTATTTAAACCAATACAGCGGGATCAATATCTTCCCTACCACAAGGTTATAGTGATTTTAAACTTGGATGAGGAACTGCGAGAAATAGACTTGGATTACACCCAGAACGCTGATATGCGAATTCTAAAAGATTTGAACAAGCTAACTATTAAGCTTGTGGAGGAATGGAGGCCTAAGGAGTTTCTAATTAGCTACTGGTATAACCTTTACCTACGAGAGGAGTCCCAAGACAGCCTGTTTGAAAGTATGGATAAGCTTCTGGAAGGAGGCGCTCTTACCAAGACTCAGCGTCGCACTATTCATCATTATAAGAACCTACTTGATGAAAAGCTAGAATCATTAGCTCGCGAAGCCGCAGATAGCTATGCAAAGAAAATAAGGGACATCTTTCCCGCTGACGACCCTTATTTCCCGCATAGCATAGAAACTATTAATGACAGGATTAGATTACATAGAACGGTCGAAAATATACTATGTAGCATTAGTGGTCATTATGACAGGCAGAGAACGCTAAATAGCCTTTGGCAACTTAGAAATCTGAGCAGGCTCAGGAGGATTTCTAAAGGATATGAAGAGTTTCTTGACAAGTACACTGTTGCAGGTCCGCAAACAGCACCCTATTTCTCTCGGCAAATGAGAGGAACTATTGATTATATTGAGAAGCGCGGGGGCTTTACCGAATTGCTACAAAACATATACCCAAAATTACTTCTTGAATTTAGCAGTGGTATCCCTTGGGCGAATTTAACTGAAAGCTTAGAAGCAACTCCCTTAGGTATCATGTTTTCAGATTTCTTGGAAGAAACAAAGCTGCTCCTAAGAGCTTTATATATGACCGTATTATTGGAGAGTCATAAGGACAAGCTAAAATCTAGGGTAAGGGGGGTCACTGGTGAGCTATCAAGCACGATTAAAGGGCTCGAAGGTTTGGTGGCCGAGGTCAATGAATTTAATCAGAAGCTGGGGCAACAGGTGCTGTCGATACAGAATTTGACCACTCTTCATAAGGAACTCGAAGAAGCAGAAAGTATATGCAAATCTTCAGAAAATCTTCATTCTGGGGTTCTCTATGTGACTTATCGATTTCTTAAGGCAGCTCAGGAAGCTTCTGAGGATAAACGGCATGAGTGGGAAGGAGAAAAGGGGCTTAAGGGATGGAGAGATAATCTCCAACCTATCCTCAATTTGGAAGATACCTTGGACATACTAGGGGACGATTTAGGAGCCATATACAAGGATAATAAGGAATTGAAGAGAGACATTCTAGGTAATGTGGACGAGATTTTTGGCAACGAGATAGAAACACCTCTTAAGGATGCAGCAAAGAAAGTCCTTTCGGGGCTTGGGAGCGCTACTTATGAATTGGGTGAAGATAAGGGTATTCAGGTGGAGAAAATAGACTTAGGCCCCTTTGAAGATGCAAAACAGAGAGTAGAAAAAAGGATTAGCGAGTTGCAAGATTTTGGGACAAATATAGATACCTTAGCATCCAAAGTCGCAGAAGTAAGAGCTAAGGTAGAAGAGGTAGGTAAGCTATTCTCGTAGGAGGCGCAAAATGGCTGTTAGCTTGGAAATCGTTAAAACATGGACAGACAAGGCCGGTGAGTTGCAGCAGGTCGCTGAGGAATTGATAGGAGATTTAGAAAAATACTTACAGGACTCGCCGGACAAATTCCAAGAGATTAAAAATGCATATCTTGCTAAGGTGGCTTCTCAGCAAGCTAATATTCTTTCTGATTTCCCAGACTTTCAGCGGTGGAGTAAAATCGATAGCTTTTTGGAAAAAACGAAGAAGTTTTCTAAAGATGTAGAATATGCCGTATTAAACCCTGAACGAACAGAATTCTTAGGGCTGTTTGAAAAGTGGCTTCAGAATATTGAAGTCTCTTTAGCTCTTGAGGCTGAGACTTGGCTAAAAAGCTGCCTTAAAAGCGCAAATAGAATCTCAATAGCCAAACTAAAAGACAAAGGTGTGGAGGTTGCTGAACTTTCAAAAGGTCTTAACGGTTCTGTATTAAGCCAAGCAAAAATAATAGCAAAAAATGAACTCGCTGAGCTTACAAAGCGGGACAAAACTGTAGTGGATAATCTTGTAGAGTGGATACAGAAGGCAAAAAAGGGATTTTTAGAGGGCTCAGACCTTTCGAATGCTTGGAACAATATAAAGAAAGAACAAGCCGATGAAACTCTTGTTAAGACACCAGTAAAAGAGGTAGTTGAGAGGTTTGACATTCTAGCGGACAGCACGCTTAATCGTAAGTTCGTAAAGGGCGAAGGGTTTGACAAGGCGATGGAATTCTGGAGAAACGCAAAAGGGGATATCCAGAGGGAGTGGATCAGGTTGAAGCCTATGTTCCCGGTTATCGCAGCTCAGTACGATCAGCTTTCAGACCGTGCAAAAACGCTCCTAGTTGGAGAAGTAGTAAGTTGGAACCCCAAGAAGCTAGAAGAAATAAACACTTCGCTTGAAGGACTGACAAAAACAGCGAGTATGATTATAGAAGTTGAAGACACTCCAAAAAACATTGATGCTGATTGGTCATCTTTAGAGGTTTTGAGCGAGAATTCCAAAAGGTCTGATTTGAAAGCATTGCTAGATAAACTTGCTTCTATCTACTCAGATGCTTCAAACCTAGCTACAAAGTCATCGCTTAATAAATACTTGGAAGGGTTAAAGGATTTAAGTAAGGGCTATAACCAATGGCTAGATGAGCTTGAAGAATTGAGGAAAAGATGGGTGGAGGAAACACAACCCTGGATAGATATTTGTAAGCGGCAGAGCTTTGAAATACTCACCAAGTTAGGGCAAGAGCTTTCGAGCCTCCAGGATTTGAACGCTCAGTCAAACACAATCGGTGAGATAACCAATAAGCATTTGGATTTGAAAAGTATTGTTCAGGAGATAAGGCGTATCCTCTTGCAAAGCCTTTCAGAACAAAAGCTCCAAATCTTGGACACGATTGCAGAGATTGAGGCAGGAAAAGAAGAAGTTCTTATTGAAGACCTTAAACGAAAGCTGGGAAGGCTTAAGCCCGCGGACTTAAATAACATTGTCTCGCTTAGCGAAGAGTACAGATTGCTAAGTGTAAAAATCTCAATCCGAGGATAGATATTATGTCCATTGAAGAAAGAGAAGTCTTCCGCGCCTTGGAACGATGTGTCAAAGGTAAATTGTATTTACGACCGCCAGAAGGCAAGGAATTTGAAATAGGAGAGATTACCCCCGTTAGGCGAGGTTTTGGCAAGAAAAGGGGACGCCCCGACTGTGTAGCTTGGGTAGAATTAAATATGAATATAGTAGGTGTGAGAGCAAAGGCTAAGATTCCCATTCCTGTCGAGGTGGAAATCGAGGGTGGGATTGGCTCAGTTAAACCAGATTATAAAGAGTTGTTTGAAAGCGAGGGGATCGAACTACCAATGATAGTTGTCGGGGGAGTAAAGAGAGATGAAAAAGAGGATTACCCCAAAACTAAGCTTAAACTTATGATAACCCAGTTGCCTTTCGAGCGGATAATCCGTATGCATTAAGCCATATATTGTTTTGTTATCCACGTACGCGCTGGGCCAGTCAGGCGCCCATCTCCATCAGTCTGGCAGCAGCCATAAAAATAGCCTGCGTCCCGCGCTAGAGCGTCAACCAAGCTCTTTATTGCAATATGTTTCTCGGAAAAAAACCCACCATCTGTTCGAAAATATCCTCTTTAGTGCCCTTTGAAGGATGATTTTTGAACACCTTCTCTATGTCTTTTCTTGAGGAGAAATGAGAAGGGTGGGTCTAGTCTTACATCCACGATTGCGTTATTCTGAACATAGATTCTTTCAAACACTGGCTTAAGTAGGTTTTTTCTTTGCTCATACTTAAACTTTCGATGAGGATAGGAAAGCATACTTGCTACAATAATGCATTTATCCAAGAAATCTGAGGGATTATCATAATCCACCTCAAGCTGGCTGAGTCTTGCCTCCGACTCTCTTTTTTTCTCAGCATATTTCCCCCCATCTTTTCATAGATATTTTTGGCTACTTTTCCTCTCGGCATTTCTGACCTGCCCCCAAATTGGATATTCCGGTGAAACTTACCACCGGTTCCGGTTTAAACTTACCACTGATTCACCTTTTGATTGGCGACAATTATTTCTCCCGCCTGACGACAACTATTTTTACCGTTTTTCTCAAAAAAATCAATGGCTTGACACGGCTTTATCTCTTCACCTCCTCTGGCCATCTTTTGACTCATATGTCCTTCTTGCGAAACTCAAAAAGGCCTATTAAGACTTGCTTTCAATAAAGTATCTTTTGCATCTTCACCTTCACTCAGGCAATCCTTTGCCTGGACATCTGGAGAGCTGGTGATTTTCAAGATCTCATTCCCGCATATACCCAGGGCTAAAGCATGATGCCCAAAAGAATTGAGTCTTCTCTTGAGCCAACTTCTGACTGTCTTGTCTTCTTTTGGAACTCAACTCCAGAATCTCCTGGCAGCCTATCCCCGAGAGGAGGAACAGTATTTCTCTGGGGAAAGTCTTACCTCATCTCTTGAGAGTGCCAGTTGATCTTCTCTCCTGGACCGGTTGCCTTGCCAAAAAGAGTCAAATATATCTCTGTTTCGGCCAAGAACCAAACATAAGGCATACTTACTCTCTTCCCTGTCAAAAGACACTCTTTGGGCAGGACAGCCTCAATGATGCCCTCTTTAGACTCTCCTCATAAGGTGTGTTTCCTCCCTCATGGAACTCATCCATCCTTAAGGCTGCCTCCTTGCTGTAAGAGCTTTCCGGTCTGCTTGATCCAAAGAGCTTAAGATGAGGTGAGACCTTGTTACCGGGGAAGATGCCAATCATCCTCCTTCCTCTCATCTGGTAACTAAACTGCTTCTAACATCTGAGTAATTATCGGTCTCCTTGGTGCCGTATGCATTTATGCCCTGATAATTATGAGCTCTGTGCCCAGGTTCTGGTACATCCTCACCTATGCAATTATTCCTGAAATAGCTAATGAGACTCCCGTATTGATCTTACAAATTTCTCTGAATTGAAGCTCCCTTTTAAGATATGTTATCCTTCACCTCCCTGTCTCTCTCCTTCGGCCTCCTTGAGGCGATAGCTGGACAGATTAAGCTCTAAGATCACACTGTGATGAATTAAGCGATCAATGGCTGCGGCAGTGGTCATGGGGTCCTTGAATATCCGCTCCCATTTGGAGAAGGGAAGATTACTGGTGAGCATCACACTGCCTCTCTCATATCTCTCGGATGAGAAGGGTGAAGAAAACCTCCATCTCCTCTCGAGATTGCTGAACGTAACCAAGGTCATCAATGATGATGGCCTCATACCGGGATAGCTTCTTTAATACTCGAGCCAGGTTAAGATCTCGTTTGGCTAGGAGTAGCTTTTGCACCAAAAGACTGGAGCTGGTGAAATAGACGGGCCGGCTCTGCCTGACTAACTCCTGGCCAATGGCACAGAGAAGATGGGTTTTGCCACTACCCGGATTGCCGAAGGCTAGAACATTCTCCTTGCGGTCCAGAAATGAGCCGGTAAGAAGATGCCTCACTTTGTGGAAAATCAGCAAGGGTAGTCTTTTCATGTCAAATGATTCGGTGCTTTTCTCCANGGGGAGTCTGGATTGACGCAGAAGTCGCTCAATTCTTCTTTGGCGCCTCTCCTGGCCTTCTCTTTCTGCCAGCTGGAAAAGGAAGTTCTCATATCCCCATGATCCCTCCTCAGCCTGCCGGCTAACTTCCTCGTAAGTCTCCCGGAAGGTAGGCAGGTGTAGCTCTTTCAAAAGCTCCAAGAGGTCTTTTCTCTTGTTTTCCATTAGATGACCTCCTGGACTTTAAGAAAGCGGTCGTAGATTTTAAGGTCTACCTCGGGTATCTGAATCTCGGGAACAGCCTCAATCTTGTTTTCACTCTCAAGAAGTTCCCTCACCGCATCAGGGCTGATTGATCGTCCCTCATTTAAGAGTATCTCCAGAGCCCGCTCCACTCCCACTTCGGTTTCTTGAGCCGCCAGGTGGAGGATCTGAAGATACTTCTTGTTGGCCGTGCTCCCATTATCTCTTTTCAGGACATCGTAGGTGAGGCGAAAAGTGGTGGAAGGATAAAGGTCCTCCCGGTAGC
>AQRW01000143.1 GCA_000402295.1 Candidatus Aerophobus profundus SCGC AAA252-L23 | reverse complement strand
TCTGGCGGGAAGAAATGAAAAGGAACCGGGAAAGATTTATCCGGGCCGAAGAAGAAATCTCCTACGGGAAGATCTCTGGAGCCGTGGGAACTTATGCTCAGTTAGACCCCTTTATAGAGCGCTATGTTTGCCAAAAACTAAACCTTAAACCCTGCCTGATTTCCAGTCAAATTGTACAAAGAGACAGACACGCTAATTTTTTAGCTACCCTATCTATAATAGCCTCTTCTTTAAGCAAGTTTGCTCTGGAAATAAGAGGACTCCAACGCAGTGAGATTCGGGAATTAGAGGAGGGTTTTAGAAGTGCACAGAAAGGATCTTCGGCTATGCCTCACAAGCGCAACCCGATTATTTGTGAACGTATATGCGGGCTGGCCAGGGTTATCCGGGGAAATTCACAAACAGCTCTGGAGAATATTCTTCTATGGGGCGAGAGAGATATATCTCACTCCTCCGCCGAGAGAGTGATCATTCCTGACAGTACTATTTTAATAAATTACATCCTGCAAAAATTTCTCCGGGTTCTTGAAGAGCTAATTATCTATCCGGAGAATATGCGCAAAAACATAGAAAAAAGTCAAGGGTTATTCTTCTCCGGCCGACTTTTACTGGAGCTGGTAAGGAAAGGATTATCTCGCGAAGAGTCTTATGGAATGATTCAGCACGAGGCTATGAGATGTTGGAAAACCGGGGAAGATTTCAAGGAATTAGTTAAGGAGGATGTGAAAATCAGGAAATATCTGCACCCTGAGGAAATTGAAGAAATTTTTCAGATGGATCATTATCTTAGGTACGTGGATACAATTATGGAAAAAACCGGTATCCAGATTAAAAGGGCAAAAAGATGAGTGTGATAATTCACCCTACGGCTATGGTAGCTCCGGGAGCAGAGTTGGATGAAAATGTCGAGATTGGTCCCTACTCAATAATTGGAGAAAATGTCAAAATTACTCGGGGAACCAAAGTAGGTCCCCATGTTCTTATTGAAGGCTGGACTCAAATTGGTGAGAATTGTCAAATTTTTCAAGGAGCAGTTATCGGCACTCCGGCCCAAGATGTAAGCTCCCAAGGAAAACGGAGCTACGTGCAAATCGGCCATAACAACTTAATTCGAGAATATGTAACTATCCATCGAGGAACCAAAGAAGAAAGCACCACCTATGTCGGTAATAATACTTTTCTGATGGCCTACACTCATATAGCCCATAATTGCCGGGTAGGCAACGAGGTAGTGATAGCTAATTGTGGAACCTTAGCCGGCTATGTTACCCTGGAAAAAAATGCGGTTATCGGGGGGCTAACGGCTATCCACCAGTTTGTCAGAATCGGAGCTTACGCCATCATAGGTGGATGCTCTAAAATAGTCCAGGATATCCCTCCTTATACTAAGGCTACCGGACACCCAGGTACCCTCTGGGGCCTTAATACAATTGGCTTAAGACGGGCAGGTTTCCCTCTGTCCCAGCGAAATCTTCTCAAAAAAGCTTATCAAATACTTTTTCGCTCTCATTTAAACACTTCCCAAGCCTTGGAAAAAATCGAGAAAGAACTCGATCTTTCTCCAGAAATTCAACATCTCTGCAAATTCATTCGTACCTCCCAAAGAGGTATCTGTAAAGAAAGAAAAAAATAGTATGAGCAATCTCCAAGCAATTATTCTGGGAGCAGTTCAGGGCCTCACTGAATTCTTACCGGTGAGCAGCTCGGGCCATTTAGTAATTCTTCAATCCTACTTAGGATTTGAAAAACCCTTAATTTTCTTTGATATTCTAGTCCATGGAGCCACCTTAGCCGTGGTGATATTATATTTCCGGAAGGACCTTGGGAAAATTCTCTGTTCTCTTGCCCACCGGAATTCAATTTCTCCCTCAGTAAAAGAGGCCCGAAAAATGTTTTATCTGCTGCTTATCGGGACTATTTCCACCGGAGTCCTGGCCATTTTTTTGGAACCCAGAATAGAAATTTTTTTTGTGGGATCTCTTCTACCCTCCCTTATGCTAATTGTTTCAGGATGTTTCCTCTGGATAGTCCAGAAAATACCCCAGAAGTGGAGGGGAACAAGAAAGCTAAATCTAAAATCTGCCCTATTGATCGGATTGATACAGGGGATAGCCATTATCCCAGGTATATCTCGCTCCGGAAGCACCATCTCCTTGGGTCTCTTATTGGGATTAAAGAGGGAGACTGCCTTCCGTTTCTCTTTTCTCCTTTCTATTCCGGCCATCCTGGGAGCACTGGTGTTGGAAACTAAAAGAATTACTCAAACTACTGAAGTCGGAGTTAATATCTTTTCTCTTGGTCTAGCTACCTTAATTGCTTTTATCGTAGGTTATTTTTCCTTAAAACTTTTGCACCGTCTCCTCAAAGAAAATAAGTTCTTCCTTTTCTCCTACTATTGCTGGACAGTAGGAGCCGTTATCCTGGGTCTGAATCTGATTAACATCTGACAGGAGAGCTTACCTGGGCTTCGCTTTCTTCGATGGGGAGAGCAGGACGACAATCATTGGGCCAAGGAATATCCGGTACCCAGAACCCCTGAAACATTTGATGGTTGCCTGGACTTGACTTTCAGAAATTAATAGAGAAAATGTAATCCTGTATTATATACCCCGTTGGCAGTGTACAAGTCCGGGGGAAAACATTAGAGAAAGACCATCTTCTCTGCTTGATCAAAGGAGATTGAGGTGAGACACATCTCAGAAAGAAAAGTGACTATTTACCTACCGGCTAACATGCAAAAGAGACTTATTTCTCTGGCTCAAAAGAACAAACTTAAGAACCTGAGAAAAGGAGTCAGGAGAGAGGAGAAGTTACCAGAGACAATGGGAGCTATTGTACGACAAGCTTTGCAAACCTATTTTGAGGAAAACACCCAGAAGTAAAAATTAGTAGTCGCCTGAATTCCTTCCTCAGGTGAAGACGTAAGTCTAACCAGGCATCGTCTCTTTACTCACCGTCGAAGAAAAAACAATGTTTGAACCCAATCACTCATCTTCAATTTGCCTCTTGACATACCTAAATATGTATGATACTGTGTATTATAGTAGACTATGATACGTATATAGTATTAGTATATTCTATGGACCACCTTGATGATAAGAAGGGTCATAGCTTTATCTCTTCGGTAGCGAAAAGAAAACTCTGTTCCCCCCAACCTCAGACCAGACTCCGTTTTTTAATCACTAAAAAAAGAGGGTAGCCCCGTCACCTAACTTGGAAAGAAAAGTAACTATTTATCTACCGGCCAACATACAAAAGAAACTTATCTCTCTGGCCCAAAAGAACAAGCTTAAGAACCTGAGAAAAGGAGTCAGGAGAGAAGAAAAGTTACCAGAAACTATGGGAGCTATTGTACGAGAAGCTTTACGAACCTATTTTGAGGAAAGGAAGCTGAATCCGCGTAAGGAGGTGAAAACCTGACTAGTCGGATCTCGATGCTCTGAAAAAAGAAGCTTTCAGGAGACTACCCTGAAACTAACTGGGTTTACCAAATTTTGTTCAAGGATGACCTCGTCGCTCTTGAACCAGAGAAAGCCAAAAAGAAGGAGGTTAGAATAAAATGATTTGTAAGAAAGGTACTTGCGGCCAATACTTACTGAGAAGTACAAGATGGTTTCTCAGTATTTGTTTGGTCCTGGGATTGGCGGTTAGTATGGCCAATGCTCAAGATACAGTAAAACTCACCTGGGGTGAATGGTGGGATCAGGAATGGGGCGAGGAAACTATCAATTGGATTACCTCTTCCTTTGAAAAGCAACACCCTAATGTTGAGGTGGAGACAGTTTTTGCTCCTCACGCCCAATACATGGACAAACTGCTCACTTTGTGCCAGGCAGGAGAAACTCCTGATGTTATGGGTATGGAGGTTACTTGGGCGGCAAACTTTGACAAACTGGGGGTATTTGAGGATTTAGACCCTCTCATCAGTGAAGCCGATGCTCAATTCACCTCAGGTCATAACCCCGCCTGGGATAGTTGGTGGAGAAATCATCTAATTATGACCTATCTTTATACTATGTCTTACGGGATTTACTACAATACGAGGATGTTCAAGGAGAAAGGTGTAGAGCCACCAACTAATTGGAAAGAACTAAGAGAAATCTTAAGAAAGTTTCAAAGTCCAGAAAAACACCAGTGGGGAATAGCCGTACCTTTGGCTATGAAAAGCTCAGCTCATTTCACTCTCTACAACTTCTGGACTCGTTTGATCCAGGCCGGCGGGCGAATGAACAATGAAGAAGGACTGGCCGTTTTCAATTCAGATGCCGGAGTGAGAAGCTTGAGGTATTGGGGAAGCTTGTTAGCTGAAGGTCTGGTTTATCCCGGAACAGTCCCGGGCGCCCTAGCTATCGGAGAAAAAGAAATGATCGAGCTATTTGGCGCCGAACAGGTATCTATCCAGTTGACGGGACCTTTCTTGAAAGGGCAAGCTACCAAGCGTAATCCAGCCCTGAAAGGCCATATTGCCCTGACTCCCCCCTTCAAAGATGTCACCAGCGGGTATCTCATCACGGGAAGTGGAGTCAGTTTGTCTTCCCAGTCTGAGCATCCTGAGTTGGCCTGGGAGTTCATTAAGCATTTGTTGAGTGATTCGGTAGCGTCAAGAATGGTTAAGGAAAAATCTCTTTTCTGGGCTAATACCAAAGCGCTCGAATCTCCCAGCATCAAAGAGGATCCAGTACTTCGTTATCTGCCAGACATGATTGGTGATCCGGCCTCTCAACCCTGGTCAGTATTGCCTCAACTGGGTGATTTGTGTAATTCCCTGATGAAAAACGCTCAGGAATATTTCTTGGGCAAAAAAGATGCGCAAACCGCCCTGGATGATGCTGTCGACTATTGGAACAAAATAATTAAGGAAGCCGGGTAAATTGCTTAGCTACTACAGGCAGGGTGCAGAAGCCTTGAAACTTCTGCACCCTGGAAGCCCGGGCTAACACTATTGGTAAAAAGATACGAATCAAGACTTGAGTGGAAAGGATTTATCTTCGTTGCTCCGGCGGCTGTCTTTTTGCTGTTGGTGGTTATTTATCCTTTGTTCAAGGTTTTTCAGTATAGTTTTCAGGAATACAGTCGGCATGCTTCCTTCATTTTTGCCGGTTTTAGCCAGTACCGACGTCTTTTCTCCGACCAACTCTTCTGGACCAGCATAAAAAATACTTTCATTTTCACTATCGGCACTATTGCCTTGGATCTGGCCCTTTCCTGGGCCATAGCTCTTTTATTGAATGCCAAGTGGCCTCATCTTAAGGTGAGAAATTTCTTTCGGGGTGCCTTACTCTTACCTTTTCTTTTCTCTGCCCCTGCCTCCGCCCTTCTTTGGGGTATCCTTTATCAACCTCTGGGGTTCTTGAATTATATAAATGAAAAGATTTTCGGTGCTACTATCAACTTTTTGGGTGACCCAGGATATGCCTTATTTTCTGTTTTATGGGTGAATGTTTGGAAGAATTTTCCTCTAATCATGATACTGATTCTTGGTGGGCTACAATCCATCCCTCCGGCTATATACGAATCGGCCCGTATTGACGGAGCTAATCGGATACAATCTTTCTGGTACATCACCCTTCCCCAAATGCGTTCTTTGATGATGACCATCATTATTATTGATTTTGCCACTACCTTCATTCACTTTGATCTGGTGTGGACCATGACTAAAGGAGGACCATTACGCAGTACTTATTTAATTAGCTTTTTCCTTTATCAAAGGGGGATGCAAGCTTTCAAATTTGGGTATGCCTCAGCTATAGGGGTGGTTACCGCACTTATCATATCTGCCTGTATAGGCATTTATATTTTTCTTTATTCTAAAAGAGTGGACACTTTAGTATGAGAAATAAACCCTTAAGATACTTTCCCTTATATGCCTCAGCAACTGCCGTGGCCATTCTTATCCTCTTTCCAGCTGCCTTTGCCGTACTAACGTCTCTTAAACCCATTAGAGAAATATTTGTTTACCCACCCCGGGTTTTTCCACAAATCTGGACCATCAAATCATACCTGTCAATCTTTTCCCGGGAAAAGTATGTGCACTATTTCTTCAATGGATATCTCATCTCCATTTGTTCCACATTTCTCTGCGTGTTTCTTGGTGCCTTAGCCGGTTACGGATTCTCCCGCTTCAGACTTCCGGCAAAACATACGCTCCTTTTGGGAATCTTAGTGGCTCAAATGTTTCCCGGAGCTGTCCTCATGGTCTCTTATTTCAACTTAGCCAAACAATTGGGTTTGTATGACACCTATCTGGCCCTGATAATGATTGATACCGCTTTTGCTCTTCCCCTGGTTATCTGGCTGCTGAAAAGCTATTTTGACGGTATCCCGGTGAGTGTAGAAGAAGCGGCTCTCATAGATGGCTGCACTCGACGAAAGGTACTATTACTCATCGTTGCACCATTAGCTCGGGCTGGAGTTATTGGAACGGGCATGTTGGCTTTCATAAGAGCCTGGAATGAGTTTCTCTTTGCCTTGATTCTCACCAAAGGACCGGCCAGAGCTCCCATTACTGTGGGATTGGCAGAACTTTTTGGACAATACAGCATCGACTGGAGTGGTATTATGGCCATAACAACCCTGGCTGTGCTCCCCTTGTTGATTGTATTTATCTTTGTGCAGCGTTATGTCATCGCTGGAATCACCAGCGGCGCAGTTAAGTAAACAATGTGAACAAAAATGGGGAAAGACTGACACGTATATTTGCCCTTTTCAATGTCAACTTCCCCATGATCAACCGGTCGGCCTCGTTTACTTTATCACCCACAAACATTTTTGTTTCTCTCATTCTCTTTAGTATGCCCTGCTGATTCCCCTCTCCACTTATCTTTAGCTCGCTATCGATTTCTAAAGATAACGGGAGGGATAACCAACTGCTATGTTATTTACTCCTTTGCCGTCTTTGAAGACGCAAATAAATCGGAACATAAACCAGGTGAGCCAAACCTCCTAGGCTGGAGATATTTCTCATGGTTCTTCGTGTCTCACTGAGGAACTCGTAATAAACCACTCGCTTTTTCACTTCGCCCTTTTCCTTGACCAGGGAGAGGCGACGGAGCGCATACAGTCCCAAAATAAAAGCAACAAAGAAGAGAAAATCTAGTCCCCTGAAGTTCAGAAGATACGCTATCCATCCTTTCTCGGAGATGAGCCAGCGAAAGGTAAGCGAGAGTTCCATTTTCTCCAGTATGTCGGCCAACAATCCTCCTAGAATAGGGCCAACTGCCATACCCATCGAAACTAATGCCCCATTGAGAGCCAGATATTTGGTTGCATCGCCGGGAGGAGCTAACTTGAAAGCAATATTGAAAGAAGCGATGAACACCCCTGCAAGAGCAATCCCGGAAAGAACGTGAATGATTACGAGAAGAGGCAAGGTAGCCACGTATATTTCTGGAAGCGTGGTAAAAGGCCAGGCAATAATACACCCGAGCAACAGTGATCCACTTACTTGCATTACTGACTTATTAGAGAGCTTATCACTCAGTACACCCCAAACCCGAAGAAATATTAGGTAAAACAGTTGGCTAATCACCGAGAAAATTATCACCGTGGTGAGGGAAAAACCAATTCGCTTGAGCATGTAAACGACAAAGAAGGGAGCAGCAAAATTAAAGGCCAGAGCCCAAAAGGCGGAAAATATAAGCATTCTTCGAAAATTTTCGTCCTTAAGGGGAACACCTATTATCTCCCGGAGGGAAATTTGCTGAGTCGATTTCCTCATGGGCACATCCGGAGTAGCACGCAGCGCAAAAATACCGGCAATGCCAAATGCAAAAGCAACCAGGAACAGAATCGAGTAGCCAACAGCGGCGTAATCAGGGAACTTCACTTGCCAAAAATCGATAAACCGTCCGGCCGATAGCGATAATGGCATGGCTAGAGCTAAACTTATGGCCATTCGCTTGGAAAAATAGCCACCTCGGATGTTATCGGGTACCAGATCATGCATCCAGGAACTCCAAGCGCAGGTGGAGAACGCCGCAGCCACTCCGGAAAGAAAAATCCCTGCCACTAGAAGAGAGAGCCCGAATGCTTTAAAAAATAGAGGCATTAAAGCAAAAATGGGGAGCCAGACGCAGAAAATGAGAAAACCCACAATGGAAACCAGTCGTCGCTTCCTTACTTTTTCTACCAGAAGCACCGCCGGAATCTGGAAAATATTTCCCAGAAAAGGGCCCGCTGCCAGCAGTCCTATGAGAAAGTTGGATGCCCCCAAGAGGAGAGCGAAAGCAATGATAAAAGCTCCGCCAGACAAAGTAACCATAATCTGAAACACAATTCCGTGGTAAAGAATATAGTGTAACCCCTTTTGTTGCTCTCTATACTCCATCTTATTTGTCCTTTGCTCTTCAACCATTCTTCTTTTTTTTGATGAGGTTGCCAGACTGGCTTTGTTTTCGCAAGAATACTACTTTGTTATTTATCACCGCTTCGTAAGCCATTATTGCGGCGGCGCTCCATGCTTGATATTTCATGCCCCCAACTCTGAAGTTTTTACCGTCCAAGAATTCGTAAAACCCCCATCTCTTTTCCCATCATCTCACCTTCCACTTAACAACATCTGAATCTGTTTATTAAACCGGCTCTAAAGAAATCTCCATAACATATACCGATACATGAAATCTTTGGCCTTGGGTGAACTTTCCCGTGAGAGAACGAGATGGACTAATCGAGGATTCTACCAGGGGGCACAAAACAAGAAAATCAGGGGCTTTCCCATAGGTCCTAGGGTATGCTTATTTTGCATATTGAGGGGATATTATGTTGAATTTTATCAACCCTTCAATAATTCCCGAGACATAATATCCATTGAGTTTTTTGTATCCCCTGGCTAGATAAAGCTTGTCGATAATGTTTTTTTGAGTTGAAATTCGTCGAACAGTATTCTTTAGTTCAGGAATAGCATTTCTGACAATAATTGATTTATACCCAAAAGTAAGGGGCAGTATATCGTTCCCACTATCGCCACAGTAAATAATTTCCCCTTCCTTCAATCCTAACTTTTTTCTCAGGTACTCGAGAGCAGTTAGTTTTGTGGCACTTCGCGGAAGAATATCAAGTAATCCTAAATCCTGTGTTTCGTCAACACTGTAAACTACGGTGGCCTCCCGGCAAATAAGTTTGATAATTTCGGTAACTCTCCTAATTATCAAACTTGAATCTTTTGGATTGTCCAGATAATAGCTAAGTTTGAATTCATTTTGTTTATTCTCCCCTTGTATGCGCAACTGGTTGAACAAGGAAAGCTTTTCCTTGAACTTGTCAAGGTTCCAATTCTTGACTAATGACCTAATTTGTCTTGTCCATTGATAATCTTCCACAAAATCTTCGTTCTTCCGCGAATATATCTTTGTGCCAACTTCTCCCACCACCAGCTCAGGATAAGGAGGGTGAAACTTCTCTATAGCGTCTTGAACTAATTCTAAATTCCTTCCCGTAACGAATATAAGCTTGAGTCTCTCGTTTCTGATTATCTCACGAAAAATCCTCATGGACCCGTCGTATTCCTGGCTTCCGTTGGGTAACAATGTCCGATCAAGGTCAGTGGCAATTACGGGCAGGTTAATCAACTATCTTTCTTTTTTTCATCTGGGCAATCAATTGCTTAGTTAGAACAGACCACGAGTAGTGAGCGCTGGCTAGCTTATAGCTCTTACTTGCCAATCTTTGTCTGAGATGTGGTTCTTGGATCATCATATCTATTTTTTCTGCATACAATTCCGGATCATTCTTGTTAACAACCAGCGCATTATCTTTGAGAACTTCCGTAACAAAAGGTACGTACTTGGAGGAGATAACCGCACATTTTGATGCAGCAGCCTCCAGAACAGCCATACCCCAACCTTCCATCAAAGACGTGGTGATGTACACATTGGCCAAAGAGAGCATTTGGGCAATTTCCTCTTCGATAAAATATTTCTCAATTAAGACAATATTCTTTTTATTTTTGAGATGGGTATATACTTTCCGTATGTATCCATACATTTCTGTTGTAGGATCAATATTTACAATTAAAAGAGCCCGATTTCTGTTGTTGATTTGTGAAAAGGATTTCAAAATCATGTCTTTCTGTTTCGATTCCGTCGTCCTGCTTGTCTCTAAGAATACAATATTCGTTTTGAATAAATTAATCAGCTCCTCTTTGTCCATACCCAGTGTTTCTTCAATAATCTGGTACAATAAAAAAGTGCACCAAGGTAGTTAATGAGGAGTTAAGGCACCTTACCTTCAAAGAGAAAGAAATTAGAATAGGGGAAAGGAAGAACAAGGAGGTAAGCTGCCATGAGGAAAAAGAAGCAAAGGTATATCCGGGGAGAAAGAGAAGAGCGATTCAAAAGGAAGATTAAGGGAATTCAAAAAGAAGAGATTCTGGGAGTAAGCATTGATGTCTCCAAGGATTATCACAAAGCTTTGATCTTTGATTTTGAAGGAAGGGTAATAAATCATCCCTTTGAGTTCGATGTCTTCCAAGTAGGTTATGATCACTTCAAGCAAAGAGTAAAGGAAGCAATAAAGCAAAGGGAGGCAAAAAAGGTCTTCTTTGCCTTGGAGCCCACCGGTTCTTATCATGAGAACCTGGCCCGGCACCTAAAAGAAGACTTCAAAGAAGTCTATTTCATTAACCCCAGTGCCACCTATGCCAATAGAGCTCAAGATATGCTTTTGGGCCTAAAAACTGATGACATAGACTTAGGGGCCATCGGGGATCTTCTCATCAGGGGAAAGGGCTACGAATACAATTTAGAAGAGGCAGGGGTGTATCTGAGCTTAAAGGAAGAGACTTTCTGGAGAGAAAAGAAACTCAAGATGCAAACCCAGCTCAAGAACCAAATTAAGGCTCGACTCAATAAGGTCTATCCTGGCATCATGAGCGAGTACAACGACAATAAGCCCCTTTTCAGTAAGTTCTGGGAGTCACGCGTTGCTCGAGGATTAATAAAGTGCCGTTTGACTCCTCATCAAATTAAGAGTATGAAGGTAGAGGAGCTGCAAAGAAGCTTTGAGACAGAAGATTATCTTCTCACCGCACGCTGGGCAGAAAAGATAATTGCCTACCTGAAAAGAATGCTTCCCCCCGTGGATGAGGTCCTTACCATTGAGCTGGATTTCATCAATCGGGACCTTCACCTCCTGGAGACACTGGAAGGTGAGCTCTCCCAGGTAGAGGAGACAATGGTCGAGGAAGTTAAGGAAACCGACAGTGCCTTCCTTTTAGGCAAGATTAAGGGTCTATCAGAGGTAATGATTGCCTCCTTTGCCGGAGCGGTAGGCAGAATAGCAAACTACCAGCGGGGAAAGCAAATCTTCTCTAAATCAGGTCTGGCCTGCAAGGTTAATCAAAGTGGCAAAAGAAACATCAAAGGCCTTGGCATCAGAAGAATGGGAAGCAAGGTACTCAGGTGTGTTCTCTATAAGATGACCACTTCAGCTAAAACGCACAACCCGTACTTTGGCCTGTACTATAGCTACCTTACTGAGGAAAAAGGTAAGCTGAAGAAAAAAGCCCATATTGCTACGGCCAATAAGCTGGTACGGGTAATGTTTGCTATGCTCAGAGACAAGGCTGAATTTAACCCCCCCACGGCTAAAATAGATTACTTAGAGATGCTTTTTGACCAAAGAAGAAGGGAGAGGCGAGAGAGACGAAAAAAGGAGAAGGAACTCTCTCCTAGCCCCTTCTTTGGCCCTAAGGGCATTCGGGCTTCAGAAAGAGATTCCTTCTCCCGTAGGGTAACTATAGTAAAAAAGGAGAAGGTGTCAACAGCCTCTTAGAAAGCCCTTATTTCCTTGGCCTTAGAGGGCACAGAGAATACAAACAGCACCAAAAAGATGAGACTAAGATTGCCGGAGGGATATCGATCATAAGCGTGGGCTCAGAAGCCCGTCTTGAAGAATGAGATCCCTCTGGCTCTAAGATAAATCTGGATCTAAATAATGGGCTATAAAAAGCCAGCGTCACCAGGATAGATTACTTAGGCCACAAGGAGGGTGCCGGCAATCTGCTCCAGCTTTGAGGTGCTCATAGTGAGGAATTTGAGGATTTCCAAAACACGAGTTTTGGAAAACAGGGAGGGTATTGTTTTTGAAGGGAGAGCTTGACTTTTCATTAAATTCTTCAAGGCCTTCTTACACTGATTTATTCTCCGAGGCTTAAATCTTTTAGTGTTAACGCCGGGAGAAAACCAAAAATGATTCTTGACCCGCGACTCGTACTCAGCCGATAGAGTAGCATTTATTTTATTAGATGTTGAGACTACCCCTTCAACATCAGAAATGAGTTCTTCTTCACTTTTAATTCGCGAAGGAAAATTCAAGGCTTTTACGATCTTTTCCGGAGCCCCTTGGTAACTTTCCCTTTTGAGGATACCCAAAGAGTGTGGCGTCCATATATGAGGAATGTGATAGTTATTCTTTTTTGCTAATTCTTCATTTATTAACCCACCCAAAACTCCTCCATCCCAGTAGTGAGAATTCATAAAATATATGCTTCTCAGATTCATCCCGATTTCTTTAGCCAAGCTGAAAAAGAAGTCTTTTTCCTGAACAAGGTTGTGCCTTTTTAAGCGTTCTTTGGGAATAAATCTGTTTTCTCTATCTTCTAAATAGATCAAACGACAATAAATCCCTTTCTCGCCCCAAACACCATCATAATAGACTATTCCTTTATGTAAGACTTTGGTTATCGGGTGTCTGTAACCACCCCTATTTAATATGGTCACCTTGTATCGGTGTTTTACCAGGGCGAAAGCCAAATCGTTAACATAAAAATTCTGCCCCCCAGTATCTGTGGTTACCTCAATAAGCGGAGCATGACAACCATGATTAGTGATTATCAAAATGTGTTTTCTCTTAGATTTGTTGAACAGCCAATGCTTCTTCTCTCTCATCTACCCTCATTACCTCCTTGGTGAATATTTACAGAATTTTTTAGCTCCAGCAACCGCTTGAGCCGTAAGAATCTTCACCGGTCAACTCATGCTTCCGTCCTCATTTCCATTGTTGCACGTCATCATAACTGTCAGTTGCTAACCAAGTACAGAGAAACTATTAACCTTTAGTTAGAAGAGGAGATTTAAGCATAACTTGTCGGTGGGTTAATGACACATAAACTACCTCAACCAAAATTTTCCTTGTTATTTATATTATCATAATATCTTGATCCGGCAAGGGCAGATTCTTGCAAGTTACAACAAAACTGAACGTTTTCCAGACAAGCTATCTCCAGTAAAACACTTGTTTGAAAAGGCTAACTCAAGTATTAACCAAACCGGTTCTTAAGGTAATTCTCCATTGACTGAGGAGAATCTGAGCCGGTTGACAATCAACACGGTATTGGTATAATATTACTATTCTCTGGTAGTCCGTATTCTGGATATGCGGCAGGAATCTTTTGAGAAAAAATACCTTTAATAGGGAGAGAGAGAAAACAAAGCTGGTTAATCTCAATTTACCGGAAAAAGCTATTTTGGTAGCTTTGGAAACACCCCAGGCTAACAGAAGAGTTTGCTGGACAGTAGAGGATTCATTAGGGGAACTTGAATCTCTAACAGAAACAGGGGGAGCTTGTGTTTTAGCCCGAGTCATCCAGAAGAGAGAGATGCCTGATGTGGCTTTTTACATTGGCAAAGGAAAAGCCGAAGAAATCGGTCAACTGGCCGGGGAAAAACAAGCTGATTTGGTTATCTTTAATGATGATCTTTCTCCCAGCCAGCAATATAACCTGGAAGATAAAATTGGAATTAAGGTAATTGATCGAACACAGCTTATTCTTGATATTTTTGCCCAAAGAGCTCACTCTAATGCGGGTAAAGTCCAGGTAGAACTCGCCCAATTAACTTACCTTCTACCTCGCCTGCGAGGAAAAGGAATTCTTCTCTCACGTCTGGGAGCTGGTATAGGTACCAGAGGACCGGGCGAGATGAAATTAGAGGTGGACCGGCGCAGAATAAATACAAGAATTTCCCATTTAAAAGAAAAAATAAAAGAAATTGATCAACAGCGCCAGGTTACCAAGAAAAAACGGGAAGGTTTCTATCTATCCACCATAATCGGATACACAAATGTAGGAAAATCTACTCTACTCAATGCCTTAGCCCATTCTCAAGTAAAAGTTGACGATCGTCTTTTTGCCACCCTTGATCCTACTACTCGAAAAGTAATTCTTCCTAATCATCAAACTCTTCTAATTACAGATACGGTAGGTTTCATTAATAAACTCCCTCACCATCTCATAGCTGCTTTTCAGGCCACGCTAAAAGAAATTAAAGAGGCCGACATTCTTATCAATGTTCTGGATGCTTCCCATCCCAGAATAGAGGAACAAAATCAAGCTACCTACGCAGTTTTAAGAGATTTAGAGATTGATAATAAACCGATAATAAATGTTCTTAACAAGATAGATTTACTCAAAAATAGTTACCCTTTGGCTCGTTTGGAAAGAATAATGGAACCGGCTGTAGCTATTTCCGCCCTCGGGAAAGACGGTCTAAAAGAGCTTCTCAAGAAAATTACCTTATTTCTGAAAGAGAAATGGGTAGAAGCGGAATTTTCGTTTCCCTACCAGAGGAGTGACTTGATTTCCCTTGTTTGCAGTCAGGCCGAGGTGGAAAAAAAAGACTTTCTTGCCCAGCGAGTAGTCTTAAAAACTAGAATAAATCCCTTTTTAGCTCAAAAACTAATTAAATATCAAAACAGAAAACAGTAAAAACGAAAATACAAAAATTCTTTTGATCAAGAAAGTTTATTCTTGAATTAATTTAGTCTAAACAATTTGCTCTAAGGAGGTAAGTTTTTTTGGACAATCCTTGGATTATTGTAGGTTTGATTGTAGCCTGTCTGGCCCTGTCCGGTTTTTTCTCTGGTTCAGAAATAGCTCTTTCCTCTATAGATAAACTGACCCTCAAACGCCTAATCAAAGAAAATCCCCGCCGGGGAAAACAGATTGAATCCTTACTTTCTCAACCCTCCCGCTGGCTTATCACCGTGCTTATCGGCAACAATCTGGTTAATATTGCCGCCGCCAGTTTAGCTACTCTGCTAATAGGAAAGTTAATTAAAGGAACGCCTGGTTTGGTAATAGGAGCGGCTACGGGAATGATGACTTTTCTTATTCTTGTATTCGGTGAAATTTCTCCAAAAAGATATGCTCAAGAACATTCAGAAAGTGTCTGCTTGCGAGTTGCCGGGACAATACTTTTTCTCTCTTCGATTTTTGGTCCCCTAGCAACTTCTCTCGGGATGCTTACCGGTAAAATGCTTAATATTCCGAGGAAGAAATCCAAAGGTCAGTCTTTTACTGAAAAAGAGATTCATACCCTTATTGATATTAGCCAAGAGGAAGGAGTACTGGAGAAAAGTGAGGAAGAACTAGTCCACAGTGCTCTGGAATTCGATGAGCGATCGGCCCATGAGATTATGACTCCCCGAACACGAATGATCTGTATCGAGAAAAATGCCAGTCTAAAAAAAATGAGAAAACTAATTAATCAAGTTGGCTATTCCCGAATCCCTGTTTATCAAGACCGAATAGATAACATTGTAGGAATAGTCTATGCTAAGGATTTATTGCACGTATCTTCTGATAACTCTAATCTCAGAGTCGAAGATATTATGCACGACCCCATTTTTGTTCCCTACGTAGGCCGTCTTAGTAAGATATTCCGCAAGTTACAGAAAAACAAGACTCATCTGGCCATCGTGGTCGGAGAATACGGAGGAGTAGTGGGTCTCTTAACCATTGAGGACTTACTGGAAGAGCTGGTAGGAGAGATCGAAGATGAGTATGATCAGAGCCGGACAAGAAAAATAAAGCCCCTCAAAGATGGCTCAGCCCTAATAGAAGCAGATACCGATATTGACGAGGTAAATGAAACTCTGAGCACCCATCTTCCGGAAAAAGCCACCAATTTTGAATCCATAGGCGGACTACTTATTACCCTACTGGGAAAAATTCCTCAAAAAGGTGAAATAATCGAACACTCCGGCCTGAAAATAGAGGTTATGGAAGCAGACGAAAAACAAGTGAAAAGAGTAAAGATTACCAAAAAACCAAATAAATAACCCTCCGGTTAAGTCTACCCAGGAAAAATTAATAAGTCGGAACAGGCTCCACAATCCGCGAAGCGTCACGAGGTTGCCTTTGGCAACCGTGGTGATCTTGTTTTTGGGATTGCCACGTCTGCCTTTGGCAGACTCGCAATGACGAAGAAGAACATTAGGTTATTTTGGAAACACTGTAGTAGATAATAAGCTCTGGAACTAAAAGTATCAGGTTTTCTCCCAGCGTAGTAGTTCCATCACAGAAGAAAGAGTTCCTCCCTCTTTAATTTCTCGGCGGATGCGGTTCTCTCTTTCCAAAACATCCATAGCTCTGTTGGCTATTTCAGCAGCCTGTCTCTTAGGTATTACCACTAACCCATCCTCATCCCCTACCAGCCAATCTCCGGAGAAAACCCTTTTTCCCCGAATTTTTATAGGGACGCCAATTTCTCCAAAACCCTTCGGCTCACCAGCCGTCGGGGTAATCACTCTGGCGTAGGCGGGGAAATTTAATCTCTCAATCTCAACCACATCTCTAATACCTCCATCAATAACTACTCCAGCAACTCCTTTTCCCAGAGCACTGTGAGTAGCCAGCTCTCCCCAGATGGCCGGCCCTACACCCCCGGCATCTACCACGATCACCTGGCCCTTAACCGCTTTATCTATAGCTTCCACCGGCTTGGCCCAGTCACCAGGATAAGTCCGCACTGTCAGGGCTTCTCCAAGAAGTCGGGGGAATCGACCAATCTTGGAAAGTCCTATAATTTCGCCTGCCCGATGCAGAGCATCGGAAAGATTGGAAGGAGAAACCCGGCGAAATATCTCGGCAACTTCCGGACCGGCTACTCTCTTAAATAATTGGGTTGAGATAGACCTTTTAGTCTTCATGGCCTCTTTAATGCTTCGGGTAGCTTGACAGGGATCCTCAGCCTTAATCACTGCTCCTCCCACAACGACCACGCTTACCCCTGCTTCCACCGCCTGAACAGCAGTCTCAGAATTTATGCCCCCGGCTACCATTAGAGGAGTAGATACTTGATGAGCAATCTGGTTCAAAAGAGCCAAAGGATCTTTTCCTCTCATTTGTTCATCAATAGAAAGATGAATTTCCAAATAATCAACCCCTATTTTCTCCATCTCTCGGGCTCTCTGAAGCGGTTGAGAAACATTCATCAAGTCAACCACAATCTTTCCTCCATAGTTTCGAGCAGCTTCCAGAGATTCCCGAATAGTAGAATCAGAAGCGACACCAAGCACACAGACGACACTTGCTCCGGCCTTAAAAGCTGCCTCCGCTTCTATTCGTCCTGCATCCATTATCTTCAAATCGGCTACTATAGGTAAACCAGGAAAGTTTTTCTTCAAAGCCCTAACACTATCCAAACCTTCACTCTTAATCAAAGGAGTACCGGCCTCCAACCAATCAGCTCCTCCGGCTACGGCTGCTTCAGCTATTTTAAGGGCCCTTCCTAAATTCAGGAAATCAAGAGCAACCTGAAGAATAAGTTTCATTTTCTCCCTCATTTGGCTGAGAATAACAGACACTACAGTCTTTCGATTCCCAGACTCTTATTGTTCTAACTTTAAATCTCTGGCAATTTAGCTCCTGGCCAATTCTTTCATAGAGATACCTGGCTATATTCTCCGTGGTAGGGTTAAGTCCCTCCATAATTTCGTTAAGAAACTGGTGATCCAGTTTCCTTATCCACCGTCCTATTTTCCTTTTGGCCTCCCGGAAATCTATCAGCATTCCATTTTCTTTTAGGCACTCCCCTAGCAAAGAAACCCGAACGTGCCAGGTATGTCCATGAAGTCTCTCACACCCACCTTTGGCTTCTCGTAACTGATGGGCCGCGGAAAAATCTCTCTCGATCATTAGTTCATACACAGGCGTCCTCCTTACTATCCCATCTTATTAGAAAAGATATCCCTCGTTAACGGAAAAAGGGGACGGTTCTCTTTTTTTCCCGTCCTTTATTTCACCAACTGGTAGTAGATTTCCTCCAGGCGAGAGACACTCTTTTCCAAATCGTGCCGGAGAGCGATCTCCCGAGACCGTCTTTGTAGAGAAACAAGCAGATAAGGATCATTAAGAATCTTCTCGATTTTTTTAGCGGCATCTCGAGGATCCTTGAGACTAAAAGTATATCCATTCTTGCCTTCTTCAACTAACTGCTGAGCCGCATTTTCCTCACCTTTCGCCACCAGAAGGGCACATCCTGAGGTCATGGCTTCCAGAGCAACAACTCCTTGAAGTTCGTAAAAACTCGGTAAGATGAAAATATCTGCTAACTTGTAAGCACAAAGAAGCATTTTTTCCTCAAGATAACCAGCAAAAATGACCTGATTTTCTATCCCCAGAGTCTTTGCTCTTCGGTGAAGCCTTCTCTTTAAATTTCCTCGTCCTACCATTAGAAGCTGGACCTTCATTTCTCTTTGTTTCAAAATCTGCATAAGGTCAAGCAAATATCCGGTATTCTTTTCTCGACTGAGTCTGCCCACATAAAGCAAAAACTTCTCCTGACGCAGTGGGTAACTCCGATAGAAGTGCTTTATTTCTTGATCACTCAGCCCGGAAGCATCAAATCTAGGCAATTCCACGCCGTTACTAACCACTTCTATCGGACGATAGGTATATGTTCTTAGAATATCTCGAGCAAAATTAGAAGGAGCAATCAAGATATCCGCCTGCCGGTAAAAGTATCCGAACCACCTTTCCAGAAAAAACTTGAGCAGCCTAAACAAACCAGGAAAAAGAGGTATCACGTTACCTACCTGAACATGAAACCCCATTACCACCGGTATTTCCAGAAGACGAGCTGTTCTGAGGACCTGCCATCCCAGATAAGTAGGTAGGGTAATGTGAATAAGATCTATCCTTTCTTTCAAAAAAACTCTCTTTAGGGAAGAAAATAAGGGAAAGGCAAAAGACCCTTTTTGCCCAGGTAGAAGTAGAGCGGGAAATCGGTACAGGGTAATCTCTCCCACCTGGGGAGGATTACTCACCCGCGAGGTAAGAAAGATAACCTGGTGCCCTCTTTGAGCCAGCTTAAGAGAAAAATTTTCCGTGGAAATTCCCTCGCCTCCCCAGGCCGGAAAAGCTTGGTCAGAGACAAAACAAATCCTCATCTTTCTTTCTTTTCTCGTAAGAAAGTTATCCCCACACTAATAGCTACATACGAGGCAATCACTACGCCTACCAGGTCGGCCAATCTGACCATTAAGCTAAAAGCCAGAGCTCCTTCCGAGCCTATCCCCACCAGTTGATAGATTCCCACTTCACCCAGTTCAAAAATACCCAGAGCCCCGGGAGTAAATTGAAAGGCTAAAAGTAAGTGGGTCAGAGCAAAAAGAAGAGCTAATTGCGAAAGAGAAAAAATCACTTTCAAAAAATAGAAAAATATGGCCGGTTTAATAAAAACCAGGTATCCCGTGAGCAGATTCAGACCGAAGGCGAGAATAGTCTGCCGGCGGTGCCGTTTGAAAGCTGGAAAAATCTCCTCCTCCAGTTCGGCCGCCTGGGGTTTAAGCTTCCTCATTAAAGGAGCCAACACCTTTATTCTTTCCAGAAAATTCATTACATAAGTAAATGAACGAGTTTGAAAAACGAAGCTTATTAGAAGTAGTATCATCCCCAAAGCAAAAAGACTATTTAACACTATTAAGATGAGATAAATCTGCAGCGGCAGTTCAGGTTCCATTAAAGCCCAGATACTCCCCACAAATACATACAATAAACCGGCTCCTAACTCCAGAAACTTGTCCACCACTACGGTCGCCGTTACCGTAGTGGTGGAAAGACAATGTTTTTTACAGAGAAGATATATGCGAGCGGGTTCACCTCCGATATACATAGAAGGAGTAAGGTAACTTATAGCAAAACCAACAATTTTTATCCCCAGGACATCCCGAAAAGGAAGGCGATATCCATAAGATCTCAGAATAATCTGCCAGGAAAAACCAGCAATAAGCAAAATTAACAGAGAATTCATGAGAAAAACTGCTGTTCCAACAAGTCCCAATTGCTTAATCTCAACTAAGACCCGGGTCGGTCCGGTGAGGCGAAATAAAACAAAAACAAGTATAATTCCGCTAAGGGTGGAAAAACCAATTATAAGCTTTCTTCTCATTATCCAAATACAATTTTCATAAACTTTTCCTCGGCCGCTAAGGGTGAAAACTTCATCCTTAATCCTTCGTATTTCCGCGCTTCTTGGATATGAACAGGCAGGTCGAGTTCATCTTGTGAGACACTGAAAAAATTTCCTCTTTTTTGGTGATACTCGGCTAAATACTCCTGTTCGGTTTGACCAGGAGTAGGAATAAACAAAGCTTTTTTCCCTAACAAAACCACCTCCATTAAAGTGGTGTATCCAGAACGAGCTATGATTAACCTGGACCTATTCATCATTTCTTCCTGCTTTTGGCGACTTAAATACCCAAAAATGCGTATTCTGCCCGAGGTGCGTATCCGAGAATCCTCCGGTTTACCCAGAGCAACTACTGTTCTTCCCTCCAGATGGTCAAGCTGTGACATAATTTTCTTTTCCAGAGTCGTCCTTTGGGGTTCTGGACCGGAAATAGAAATAAAGCAATCAATATCCAAAGGTAAATCTCTTTTAGTGACAATCGAGGGAATTCCCAGATATTTTATCTTTTCCGACTTAAAATAACGCAGATGATGAGAGAGTTCTCCACTAAGGGAGTTACCTCGACTATCTGGAATAAGAAACTTAGCAAAGTTATCCTTAAAGAGATAATTGAAACCTTCAGTTATCCGCTCAAATAACTTTACCCGTCCAGGAGCCATGAAGCGTAACTGGTGGGATAAGAAGTAAGAGGGGACATCTCGAGCATAGACACCAAAACGATTATCGGAGATGATTCTATTATATCCTTCTTGCTCAACAAGCTCCTTAATTTTGAGGTGTTCCTGCGCAATCTCATTGACATGAAGAGGAAAATAACCTACCAGTTTGGTTACCGAGAAATTCTTTTTGGAATAGACAGAAGAGTAATCGGGAATATCTATATATTTACACTGATTTCCCAATTCATCCTTGAGAAGTTGTAAA
>AQRW01000142.1 GCA_000402295.1 Candidatus Aerophobus profundus SCGC AAA252-L23 | reverse complement strand
TTTTCCTTTTTAGCATCTTTTAAGCACTCATCCACTAAAAGCGAAGCATAACCTTTTCCTTTATAAGCACGTTAGTAGTGTCAAACATAATCTATTCTTTTGGTAATTGGTAGGCGCAGGCTTTAGCCTGCGTTTATTTGCGCAGCTTAAAACTTGCGGCTACCGTAACCTCTTTGCGCAAGTTAAAACTTGCGGCTACCACTTTTCATTCAGGATAATTTCCTCCCCCTACATGATCCCTTTTTTTCTTTATCTATAATGTTCTCCCGGAATTCTTTCATAAAACTTTTGACACTACCCGATTGCATGTAACGTTCTGTAGATAGGCCAAGGTTTGCGGCCCAAAGGGCTGACATGTGTTCTTATCAATGTAAGAACCATGACCAGCAAGCTTTGAGTGACGGACCTTAACTCCTAACCGCATATCCGCTGTTAGCCAATGCTGTTATGTCTTCCACATTGATTACTTGGCGATCAAGTCTTTCTCAAATGACGAAAGTTTTCCTTGAATTTGCCAGATGCGAAGTTTCATATATTCACCATGCCCCAGGAGATCATCCATCTCTTCACTTAGACTGCGTAATTCCTTCGAGCTAATAGATACAGGCTCATGAGGCAGCCTCACTTGTTCAATGGGGATGCCGGAAAACTTACTTAGCAGCTTAGGCGTCAGCACTAGTAGGTCTATGGAAGTATATCCCTCTTCAGTTCGTGTTATCTTAACTGGATAAAATAAGAAGTCCGTTTTAAATCGATATTGGATGGCTTCATTTGTCTTTAATGTCTCATCTAAGGATACAACGTCAAATACGAACCATAGAAATCCTTCTTTGAGATACTCACCAACCACAGTTTTCATAGCTTCTGGAATCGTTGGATTTCCGACTCCAGCCGATCTGAGATATTTTTCAACCCATTCTATGAAGCCGTGACTGTTCAATACATAGGTAACCGATAGGTCATGTGCTCCTATCTTCTGATGAAAGGTTACTTTCCCCGCGGGTGGTCTTTTGATTCCTTTTGTCAGACTCCTATGTAAAGCTTGGGCATATCGCTCCTGAAGTTTCTTGTTGATGAGGGCAGTTACCTTCTTGAATAGTTCCACATCACCCTTCTTGATAACTGGCTCTGACGGCAAGGGTATGACCTCGAGAACCTTGGTTGGTTCAGATGTCCTCAGATCGGTGGATAATAAAAGAATCTCTTCTTGACCATTCCAAGCAATCATGGCTCGTTGCGTTGGCTCGAATATCTTCACATTGGGCTTAAAAGGAATAGAACCCCGATCGGCATAAACTGTCTGGGCACTGAAGATAACCCATAGAACCAATATTCCCATAATCTTTTTCATTACCATCCCCCTGTAGCAATTTCGCCTAACGTTTCCGGGATAAATCTCTCATAGCTCATCTCACCTTTTGCGCTTTGGATATGATCTAACTGGTTCCGCTAAGCATTCCTGCACCGGATAGAATCCCGAAAATAGAGAGCGCCATTTGCTTGTCCTGGGTTCAGTCTCAATATCCATTTGAAAAGGATTCATTTGGCGACTTTGCCACAAAACATCGAACAGGTGAAGAAAGCATAGTAATCTGGATGGTTCAAAATGAACTCTGGTGACTCTGGCAGGCAAAGACGCTGATATTCTGACCAGTCTTCCTGTGTCAACTCTGATTCCACACTTGGCCAGCGCATCTCAAAAAGTGATATCAGAGCATTGTGGAGTGCATCACTCAGCGGGGCATGGACGCCACCGGCAAAGGTTCGGGCCGTGAGTTCCTCTAATCTTGCATCACGGAACCAACCCAGCGCGCGCAAAAAGTGTAGTTCAGGTCTCTTCCCCTTAACGAAAGGGGCAATCCCCGAAGACGTTGCATTAAGGCGGGCCTCCAGCAGGGGATATGTCCAGGCCCGTGACATGTCCGGTGGGTCCCACTGCTTCTGCAAGCAGCAAAGATTGAAGACCCATTCCGCATCCTGCATCTAGTCCTTGACTCCCCGATGGGAGTTGAAGCGCTTGGATCGCTGAATAAACGGTTGGCTCTATCAAAGGATTGGTTACTGCCATCCTCTGTATGTAGGCATCGGTGTCAGTCATTTGCTATTCTCTCTACCTTGAATTCTTGCGACCCGTTTTGCCTGCAGGTCGACCAACGTATTCTTATATAGAGTTCTATAATAAGGGACGCTGTCTTTTTGTCAAACCTGTTCTTTACCTTTTACATAGTGGATATGCTTTACACTGCCATTCGACAGTGACCGGTGGAACAACTGGTTATATTTCGATATTTTTCAGGGGAATCCAACCAAACTTACCGGCAGCACTTTTGCACCAGGCCCACCCATTTTGGAATCTATAAACGGTTATTTCATCTCCTATTTTGACATCGAGTTCCTTGGCGGAATAATCACGGAGGATAATGCCTGTATTTCCTGAAATCTTCAAATACTGTTTCGGCACCCATCCTTTTTCCCCTTCCTGGTTTTTACATTCAATCCAATTTGGCCAATCAAGATCTTCCAAATACTCACCACCGATAGAGACTTTTTCGCCTTTCTTTAGAACAATTGGATCGGGGAATGATGATTTATGAGCTTGCACAATTATGCAATTCTTCATTTCCATATTTGGTCCTTAAATATGACGACCAAGCCCATCTTCCGCTGTGAAGCTTGAAGAAATTTTATATTTTCTTATCGTACAACCTGTTTTGGAGTTATCATCCATGCAATAATGAATCCCCAAATAAAATTGGAAGAAGCTGTTTCGATCGCATGCGCAAGAGGAATGATGCCTGGCATATAAGGATTGGGAATCAGATGCTGAGCATTCATTAACACTGCAAAAAGCAGACCAAGGATGAGACCGCTACGTGGAAAGCCTCCACGGGTCATCTTTAGCACCGGCCAAGCAATGGCAATCCATAATAATCCGCGGGCTATTTGCCAAAACCATAGGTTACCCTTGATATTTTGCCAGAGAGTAACCCAAAATGGTTGCAACACAGATGAGCCGGAATAATGTAGGCGCACAGCTTCGAATTGCCAGGCAATAAAATATCCAGCAAGAAAGTAGAGTATCGGATAAATTATGATTGCAAGTATACCAATTCGCCAAACCAAATCTTTGATTGAATGGTTTTTGAATGTAAGGTGATTAACTTTATCTGTTTTAAACCTGCCCATTATCCAAACAGATACAAGTGAAAATAGGCAAGCCGCAAAAAGTCCACCCAGAAAAATACTATAAATTAATTCCATTGATAATTCAAGCGCCTCATTGAACCAGAGTGTTTCGATTTGTGATAAAAAGAATTGAATCACATAGATTTCTAAGGCAATGACACTGAATAATTTTATACCAGACCACCGTGAATTTGAGATAGTGAACATAACAACAAATGTATTAAGTCCACAAACAAGAAACATCATGAATAAAATATACTCAGGTGAAGCGTTAAGTTGTGGAATAACAGAAGGAAATACTAAATTACCAATAGCCAGCCCTACATTCCAAAAAATCAGGTATGAAATACTAAGAAGAAAAAACACTGCTACAGTCTTGATTGTTTTCATTTTTATCTCCACAAAATGTGTTTTTGTACTTATACTAATGCAACTAAAGTCTTAACACTATTTGAGAAAAGTTTTTGCAGTAATAGTTTTCCCATAACACATTATTAGGTAGCGCTGCAATATTGCTCAGCCTTTTCTGTAATAGAAACAACAAAGTCTGCCTTTCCATCAGTGTATGCTTCGCGATCGTTAGGATATAGTTTAGCCAATCGGTGCTTCAGTTTCTCGTAGCACTTGGCTGTCTCCGGATGCTTGCGTAGGTAATCTCGGAACAGTAGACAGCTCCAGAGTGGATGATCGCCAGGAGTCATATGAAGATGGTATTTTTGACCTCCTTCGATACCGTATCCCTTCACGAACATCATATGTCCAGGCGGAATATCTGAACGCCAAGAATATACATATTTTCGTTTCTCCAAATTAGGAGTGATTTCACGTTTGGCAGTTTCGAATGAGGTCACCTCTACCAAGATATCAATTACGGGTTTAGAGGCTAATCCTGGAACAGCAGTGCTACCAAAATGCTCCGTACGAACGATTACCTCCGGACCAAATTGTAATTTGAGGAATCTTGCTTCTTCTTTGTATAGTTCTTCCCAGCGCGGGTCATATTCCACCACTACTATGGGAAACTTTTCCCCTAACTCTTTGCTTCTCAATAGATTGATAATGTGGAGCCAATTTGATCCCAGCCAAACTACAGCCTTTTCCACGTGTGGCTCGAGAGAATCGACGATCTCTGAGAATGTGCTATCCTTTTTCGAGTAGTTAATAGCCTGATCGAGTGCCCGGCCCACCACGTCTTTGCGTGGCTCAGCTTTGTCAAGCTCATCTCTCGCTTCCGACAAGACATTAGCGACTTTTCCGACAATGGATCCGGCCAGTTTCTCCAGCAGTTCTCCCAAGGTCGACATCTCTAATTTGATATCTACCGTCTTCGGTTCCGCCGTTTTCTTGCTTGCCATTGACAATTATCTCCGTCTGCTACCTAATGGCCCCGAGCTAAGCCGCAGGCGCTATCACGTGTCAAGTTGACCCTCTGGTTAGGTTTCTTTCTTTGTCAGTTTCTTCCGGGGGTTAAAAAAGACGCAAACAAGGGTGGCGGAGAAGCAGAATATGGCCATCAAAACAAGGCTGGCGGAAAAAACGGGCCAGCGGTCGTCCGCCCAATCCGTAAGCCAGGGCCCATACAGTACCCCGCCCCCGTTGTCATCAAACAAATCGGCATCTTAAAACAAAACCTGTTTTAAAAATACATCAACCAGTATTTGAGCAGCACGGATAGAGCCTATGGTTGTTAAAACACAATATGATGCCCTGTATCTTCAATGATGGCAATTTCTTCTTCCTTCTTCTCTCCGGAAATATCTTGAACAATGCCAAGCAAACGAGATGGTTTGTGTTTTTCATCCATAATTAGCCACGCCTGGATACGGATTGGAAATATGGATTCGTCTTTTCTGATGTATTCCTTTTCATACACCCCGGAGTATCCTGTTTTCATAACTTTTTCAAAAAGGTTATGTTCCTTTAGGTGCCATTTTGCGGGTGTGAGTTCCTGATAAGTACATGGCAAAATCTCCTTTCGAGTTGCGGTTAAGTATTTTTTCTATCCCCTGCTTTCTTTCCTGTCCATTGTTCTATTGATACTTTCCATACTCTGACAGATTTCAACATCTTGTTGGTTATCTCCCATTTCTTGCCTGAGTAATGAGTCACTATTGAGTTTAATGCACAAATAGCTTTTTCTGTGTCTTTGATTTCTTCAACAGCCCCATGGCAAATCACACTTTGAAAGGAAAATCCCCAGTTACACGGTAATACGTCGTTAGACATCAAGTTTACATCAGTTTCAAACTCAAGACAAACTTGATTGTTCGAGTTTATGTAGTCTATTTTCTGTCCTTCGTAAGCCGTATGAAAATAGATATTTGAGCCATCATAACCAAATGATATGGGGATTACATATGGGATATTGTCTTTTGATAATCCCAATCTGCATACATCACATCTGTTTATGATTTCGTCTATCTCGGTCTTATCCGTGATTTCTTTATTTTTACGTCTCATTGTAGTTCCTAATACTCTGAATCATCTTCAAATGAAATGTCTCTTTTAAGTAGGAGAAGAGAGACACCAAGGGGAGTAATAATCCAGATGGTCAGACCAAGGCCCTCCTGCGAGGACGTGATTCCCATAAGAGAATCCAACTCCCGGCAGAACTAACCAAGCGCAATCACAAGAAAAGATCACCAGGTTACGCACTGTGTGCTTATTGCTTTGACTCTGGGTATCCACATGAAAATCTCCTTGTAACGAGATAATAAATGAATTACTATATAAGCCTTCTCCTAGTTTTCCCGAGTTTCCTCCCAAATCCAGTCACCAATCACCTTTAAGGCGGTCGGGGAAATAGTCTCTTCAATCTCTGCATACTCCGAAACGGCTCCAGTTTCTGCAGTCTGGAACAGATGATTCAGGCCTGGTAACTCCTTTACCGTGTAATCCTTATTGCCTCCAGTCTTCAGAGCTTCCTCGATGGCGTGCAGGTTCTCTTTAGGCGGCACCTGGAGGTCTTTTTCACCATTCATCGCCCGTACTGGACATTCCACCGTCAGCAAGGTTGGTCTGGGGTCGAAAGTTAATAAATAGCGGTACCAAGGTATTATCTTGATCACCTTTACCAAAGAACCAAAGAGCATCTTCTCTTTTTCTTCTTTGCTCAGTTGCAACTGAGCATCCGCTAAAATCTCTCGCAACTTCTCTGCGGCTGCATCATCCTTTTCCTGTTTCAGCACGGCGTAGATGGCTTCTTGCAGAGTACGGAGTTTGGCAATCGTTTTCTCGCTTGCCCCATTTGCCCTGGCAAGTAGAGCACCTTATAGATACAAAACCTGCTCTACGTTTACCTTTTGCTATCTTTCAACAATCATCATGAAATTACCTGGTCAGAGAATCACGCAGGGCTACTTCTTTTATGCATACGTCTATCATATCGGGTGGAGTAAGTGATTGGCATCATTTCTCTTCCAGCACCCGCAGTACCCTTGCCGGAATTTCAGATGAGGGCAGCTTCTTAGCCATCTCACCGTAGAAAGCTATAAGTTCATTCCTTAGGCCAAACTTGACAAGCTCGTCCAAATCAGCCAGCTCGGCAGGATTGACATTAGCTACGGCTTGCCAAATACGCATCGCCTCGGCTTTTTTCCCTGCTGCCGCGGCGATCACCGCAATCCGGGAATACCAATCGGGCACCTCCGTCGGTGTTAGCCGCTTGCCGGCTTCCGGAAAGACTTGTTCGGCCCGTCTCCAGTCGCCGATATCTAAATAGGACTCAAACAAGGTGAAGACAGCCCGTTCCTTCGATTCGTGGTCATGTGCTGTCTCAATCGCGTACTCAAGTAGAGGAATGGAGCGCTTAGGGAACTGCATGCGGTTCATGATCCAGCCGAACATATGGGCGCGGCTGGGATCCTTTTCCTTGGCCAATTCCTCGGCGCGTAAGAAGTACTTGTCCAGGTCATCCCGCTTGGCGTTTTCCAACATCCGCCAGAGTAATCGTTTCTCGGTGTATTCCCACTTTGTCCGATTGGCCAGCCAGGTCCAGAGTACCTTGTCATGCACGCTGACCTGCTTTTGGAAATCGAAGGATAGCAGGTGGGCCGCCTTTCTGGCTGATTCCGAGGTCGCCGGTGCCTGCTCGATCTCCTTTTGGAGCAATGCCACTGCCTCGGCTCCCCGGTTCACCCGGGCCAGAAAATGCGCGTAGTCCGCCAGCAACCAACTGCGCCAATCCATGTGCCCTCTTGAGGGTTGCTCCGCCTCAAGCTGCGGCGACGTCAACGCCAGCCCCTTTATCAATGCCTGTTCTTCTTGCTCGGGTTCACGGCGACCCCGGTAGTATTGAGCCCGTTTCCGCCAGTATTCGGGATCATTCTCGGATTTCTTTTCCTCTTCCTGGAGTCGGCTCTCGATGATTCGCTGTCCGCTGTCCGCCTGTACTTGCCCGGCAAACAGAGCGTTGAGGCCAAGGCTGTGTTTCTCCCGGATGTCCGCCGCCTCCACCATCCACTTTTGTGCTTCATTGCTCCGGCCTATCTTCACCAGACATTCGGCCATTCCCTCCCGCGTGTGCACCGCAAACATAGCTCGTAGCTTCTCAGGCAAGACGAATGCCTGACAAATCATTGCCAGGTGCTTTACCTCCTCGTCGGTGAGCGGCATGTCGATGGCCCGCCTGTAAAAGGTGGTGGCCGTCATCCACATACTTAGCGTCTTGAGACGTGAGGCGATGTGCTCGGCTTCCGTGGCCAGATTGGGTTCTATGGTTTCCGTCATCCATGACAGGTCCCACTCTTCAGCTCCAGTGCGACGTGCATAGATCAACCCGTCCAGAAACACCACGGCCCCGTTGATATCTTGCGGATTTCTCCTGACCCGGTCTGCAAGCTCGCCCACTAACCTCTCACCCTGGCCGTGCACTATGTTGAAGCGCAAACGTTCTTTAACCCAGAAGCTGTCACCCCCTGGCGGCATCACTGCCAGCCACTGGTCCACCTGTTCTATACTCCAGCCCCGTTCCTGAAAATGCTTCAGCAGGCGGTTCTCTAAGGCAATTCCGAAGATGTTGTTGGCGAACACCTCAACCAGACGTTGGGCCACCTCCCAGGCTGAGAAGTGATCGCATGCTTCATAATAGATGCTTCCGACTTGGTGGTTGGTCAAGTCAGGGCACAATTCTTTGAGTTCCTCGACCGTGTCAATCGCATCTTTGATCATACCCGCACGCATGAATACGCTTAGCTTAAGCATAGCTTCCTGACCTGTCTTCGGTTTGGAGACGCTTACCCTGGCGACCAGCTTGGCAAAATCATTGTTCTGGTCCATCAGGATGGCCACGACATCGCCTTGAGCCTTCCACCAGTTCGGCATTTCACGGTCGGCATCGGCGTCCTGAGCGTGGATTTCCATACCAGCGATCAGTAGGACAACTGCGACTCCGCACAAGATGATTCGCCTATTCATAGGTACTCTCCGTGGCCAGTTTTGAAATATTTTTCAGGGGAATCCAACCAAACTCACCGGCAGCACTTTTGCACCAGGCCCACCCATTTTGGAATCTATAAACGGTTATTTCATCTCCTATTTTGACATCGAGTTCCTTGGCGGAATAATCACGGAGGATAATGCCCGTATTTCCTGAAATCTTCAAATACTGTTTCGGCACCCATCCTTTTTCCCCTTCCTGCTTTTTACATTCAATCCAATTTGGCCAATCAGGATCTTCCAAATACTCACCACCGATAGAGACTTTTTCGCCTTTCTTTAGAACAATTGGATCAGGGAATGATGATTTATGAGCTTGCACAATTATGCAATTCTTCATTTCTATATTTGGTCCTTAAATATGACGACCAAGCCCATCTTCCGCTGTGAAGCTTGAAGAAATTTTATATTTTCTTATTGTACAACCTGTTTTGGAGTTATCATCCATGCCAGAAGCTCTCGCATTGTTTTATTCAGAAATGTTGTTGCGCTCGCAAATGGAGAAACAAATGGAACTTAGCCTCTCTGCGTTATCCACTCCGTTGAGTAAAGAAATAATTATCGTATTCTCATCTATATGAGAAGCAAGCAACTTTGTACTTTCCTCAAGGTTATGACCTTGAACACAAAAAACAACTAAATCGAATATACCGCATCCTGATGGTCAGGTACAGCATCTTGTTACAAAAATACCTTATTTTTTCGTTTTGGTTATATTTGCATATTCCATATCTTGCCAGGCATGAAGACGCTCAAGAGTTTTTTCAGCAACTTTCTTGTTTTTGGCAAAGTAGCGCTCCATACGTTTAATAAACTCTTTTTGTTTTTGTTTATCATCCGAATAATAATCATTTTCCAACAGTTGTTTTACCCAAACCAAATTAGATTCCACTTCTTCGGGGATTCGTTCTCCGTCATGACGAACTGCATCATTTGGACATACATCATGGCAAACTCCACATCGTATGCATTTACCGTCGTTTATAAAGGCAACATCTTCATTTATTGAAATAGCACTAACACAACATTCATCAACACATATTTCGCATCCTGTGCACATCTCTCTATTTACCCAAGGCATTTAATTTCCTCCTTTTTAATTCCGTTCATGTCTTCATTTTATAACGACAAAAATCAACTATCTTACGAAGCCTGCTTTTACGAAATTCTTCTTTAGTGACGTAGTAGGGTTAACTGGATTGTCTTGTTATCTGTCTATTTTTCTTATTTCTTAATTTTTGTATTCCTTAATTATTATTAAGATGATTTCAGACATCAAAGTCTTTTAATAACTGTTTTGCTGTGCTAAATTGTTTTTCATCCACTAAAAAACTACAGGATTGAGCAAGAATATGCATACTTGCAAAATGCTCACTTTTCACTTGAAAAGAAATATTATTTGCAGTCAGAATAGATTTTAGAACAGCAATTTGGTCTGGTCTAGATATTGATATTAATTTTTTATATTTTCCGAATTGTTTCCCATCATTTCTCATTTTTTTATTATTTTTTCCAGATAACATAGTATTGTATAAAATTCTATAATAAGGGGAGGTATCTTTTTGTCAAATCTGTTTTTGGCCTTTTACATAGTAGATATATTTTACACTCCCATTTTCCTGAAATCTTCAAATACCGTCTTCTTGTGTCTCTCATAACACGGAATACAGGCTGGTTTATTATTGAGTCGCTTGATGCGTGATTCCATGACATTTTCACCGCAGAATGCACAAGGGATGGACCTTCGTATCCTGGCCGGTTCTGGTTCGAGAATGGATACGGGCGTCACAGACAGGATACTGTCAGCGGGAGCCGAAAGAATCCACTTGGCTAGGGCATCTCGGTCCTGGCGCAGGTTATCTGGAATACCAGTACCATGAAAGAGGACACGGACACCTGATCGTGTTGATCGCGAGTAAATGGTATAAACTTGCTTGCCGTAGTCATGAAACAGCAGATTGCCTTTCCCGAACGTGCAGCCGGTGACACATTGCAAAGCGTCAACACCACAGGCATCGTTTTCGACGATGGCCACCAGTTCTTCGTCCTCGGCCCGTATCGATTCAAGCTTTTCCATTGCGGCGGTAGCCATTCTGTATCCTAGAGCAAGCCCGGGACATTTATGGCCGTGAAATCGCACGATTTCTGCGTAGGTCATCTGACACTTCCTCTTGTTTTAAGTTTGAACGTAAAGCTGACCCGCCATCAAACGATATTCTGCGAAAGCCTCTGGTCAGCTTAATGTTTTTGTTAGGCACTTTAATTTACTGAATATTATTGATTTACGATGTTATATTTATGAGTATAAAAACCTAACTGCTTGATTATTGCTCTTTTAGAGAAGGTATTATATCAAATTTTAATAATAATAGGTCCTTTGCAAAAGCTAACAATCAACGGGAGGTTCTCGCCAAATACTACTTAGTTAAGAATAATATTAATGTCAAATGTGGAGACTTGACCCCTTTTTCTTTCTATGTTGGTAATTTAAAATTTTTTTTCTCATTCTAATATTTTTAGGGGTTATCTCTAATAATTCATCTTTTTCTATATATCCCAAGGCATGTTCTAAACTGAATTTTTGGGGAGGAGTAAGTCTTATGGCGTCATCTGAACCGGCTGCCCTCGTATTGGTAAGCTTTTTCGTCTTACACACATTTACCACTAAATCATTTTCCTTATTATATTCTCCAACTATCATCCCCTCATATACTTCTACTCCCGGCCCAATGAATGAAATTCCTCGGGATCGAAGGTTATCCAATGCATAAGCTACAGAGGTTCCTATTTTCATTGCTACAATTACCCCTTTGTTTCTCTTGGGAATATCGCCCTTATAAAATTCATATTCATAAAAACTATGATGTATCGTTCCTGTTCCCTTTGTGGATGTCATAAATTCATTTCTAAAACCTATCAATCCCCTTGAGGGAACTTTAAATTCAAGTCTTGTATAATTATCATTTCCCTGGACCATATTTATCATCTCACCTTTTCTTAGGCCAAGTTTTTCTATTACCACTCCTACAAACTCATCAGGTACGTCTATTACAGCAAGCTCTATTGGTTCAGTCCTGCGTCCATTTAACTTTCTATAAACAACCTCTGGCTTTGAAACCTGTAATTCATATCCTTCTCTTCTCATATTTTCTATTAATATTGCAAGTTGCAGTTCTCCTCTACCCTTTACAACAAAAGAACCGAAAGAATTAGATTTTTCAATGTCAATACTAACATTCGTCCGCAATTCTTTTTGAAGCCTATCCCATACATTTCTATAAGTTACATATCTACCTTCCCTTCCTGAAAAAGGAGAATCGTTTACCATGAAGGTCATTGCCAGAGTAGGCGCATCTATATCTATTATCGGCAAAGGTTTCGGGTTATCTTTATCTGTAACACTTTCTCCTACATTTATTTTTTCTATACCAGCAAGAGAAACTATATCCCCAGCATAAGCCTCCTTAACTTCTATCTTATTTAATCCCTTAAAAGTATATATCTTTGTTATTGGGTAAAGCAACCTTTCTCCATCTTTTTTTAATAAAATAACTTTATCATCTTGACTTACCTTGCCATTATATATCTTTCCTGTTCCTATTTTACCCAAATAATTATCATATTCTATTGTCGATGCCAAAAACTGAAAAGGTTTATTTACATTCCCTTCGGTGTTCTCAACATGCTTTATTATCGTCTCAAACAAAGGTTTTAAATCGTCATTATCATCCTCTAACTCGTATTTTGCAATACCGTTCTTTGCAGAAGTATATAGTATAGGAAAATCAAGCTGCTCGTCATTTGCATTCAATTCTACGAATAAATCAAAGACCATATTTAAAACTTCATGCGGCCTGGAGTTTGATCTATCTATCTTATTTATCACTACAATTGGTTTTAATCCAATTTCCAGGGATTTCCTCAACACATATTTAGTTTGAGGCATAGGTCCTTCAAATGCATCTACAAGCAACAAAGCTGAATCAACCATTCTAAGTATTCTCTGCACTTCACCTCCAAAATCAGCATGACCTGGGGTATCAACTATATTTATTTTGTAGCCCTTATAAAACAACGCCGCATTTTTTGAAAATATCGTTATTCCCTTTTCTCTCTCAAGTTCATTTGAGTCCATAATCCTCTCTTCTACCTTTTGATTTTCCCGAAAGACCCCTGTTTGCCTCAACGCCGCATCTATAAGAGTAGTTTTCCCATGGTCAACATGGGCAATAATGGCAATATTTTTTATCTTTTTCATTAATTAAACTTATCTCCTTTATTTAAGAGCCTGACAAATTCTTCATAGACAGTGATACCCTCTTTCTATCTGAATCTATATTTATCACTTTTACTTTTACATATTGGTGCAGCCGAACAACATCTGCTGGGCTATTAATAAATTTATCTGCTAACTGTGAAATATGCACCAGACCATCTTGTTTCACTCCCACATCAACGAAGACTCCAAAATTAGTGATGTTTGTTACAATTCCCGGCAAGACCATCCCAACTTTTAGGTCTTCAGTTTTATATACTCCCTCGGCAAATTCAAACTGTTTTATTTTCTCTCTTGGGTCTCTGCCTGGCTTTACCAATTCAGTTATAATATCATTTAATGTTGGCAGACCAATTTTATCGGTTACGTAGTTCTTTATTTCTATTTTATTTCTTAGCTTTTCATTGTTTAGTAACTCACTAATTAAACTTCCTGAATCTTTTGCCATTTGTTCTACAATATGATAACTCTCCGGATGAACAGCACTATTGTCCAGAGGATTTTTTGCATTCTGTATACGCAAAAATCCTGCGCATTGTTCAAATGCTCTATCGCCTAATCGAGGGACCTTTTTCAATTCTTCTCTTGACTGGAACGGACCATTTTCCTTTCTATACTCAACGATGTTTTGAGCTAATTGAGACCCTAATCCGGAAACATAGGTTAATAAATGTTTACTTGCTATATTTAGGTTTACTCCCACTAAATTTACGCTGCTCTCCACCACCTGATTGAGGCTATCCTTTAATTTATGCTGATCAACATCATGTTGGTATTGCCCTACACCAATTGATTTTGGTTCAATCTTTACCAACTCAGACAGTGGATCCATCAATCTCCTTCCGATAGAAATGGCTCCTCTTACGGTCACGTCATATTCTAAAAACTCCTCTCTGGCAACAGATGAAGCAGAGTATACCGATGCTCCATTCTCGCTCACCATAAATAATTGAATATGCCGATTGAAGTGAATATTCCTTATAAATTCTTTTGTCTCTCTGCTGGCTGTTCCATTACCAATAGCAACGGCTTCAATTTTATAGTAATTAACCAATGAACTAATTTTTTCAGCAGATTGTCTCACTTCCCCCTGAGGTCTATGCGGGAAAATAGTTTCATTACACAGTACATTGCCTTGTTCATTCAAACAAACCACCTTGCATCCAGTGCGGTAACCTGGATCTATTGCTAACACTCTTTTCTGTCCTAATGGGGGCGCTAATAATAACTGCCTCAAATTCTCAGCAAATACCTTAATGGCTTCTTTATCTGCTTTTTTCTTTGAGCTATTGCTCAATTCAGTTTCTATAGAAGGCCTTAGTAATCGTTGATAGCACTCTTTTATCGCTAAACGAACCTGTTCTGATGATTCATTATTGTTCTTGGTAAAAATTTTTTCGAGCTCTCTTAAAGCATAGTCTTGAGGAGGAGCTATAGATACCCTTAAAAAACCCTCTTTTTCTCCCCTTCTTATGGCAAAAAGCCTATGAGAGGGACATCTACGCAAAGACTCCTCGTAGTTGAAATAGTCTTTGTATTTGATACCCTCCTTCTTTTTTGCCTTTATCACTTTAGATTTGATTATTGCCTTTTTATCAAACAGCCTTCTAATTTTTCCTCGTGCTTCTTTGTTTTCATTGATCCATTCAGATATAATATCCCTGGCTCCTTGCAATACATCATCTACAACTGAAACTTGATCGTTGATAAATAATTTTGCCCTTTCGTGCATATTGGATTCCTGCTGACGTATAATTACCCTTGCCAAAGGCTCAAGGCCTCTCTCTCTTGCAATAGATGCACGAGTCTTCCTTTTGGGTTTGTAAGGTAAATAAATATCTTCTACTCCATTGAGGGTGTGCGTATTTTCAAGTTGAGTCCTTAACTCATCTGTCAACTTTCCTTGTCTATGGATGGAATTTATAATGCTTTCTCTACGTTTGTCAACTTTTTTTAATTCCGCTAAGTGTTCTTTCACTTCCGTAATCTGGATCTCATTGAGACTACCGGTTACCTCTTTTCTATATCGGGCAATGAAGGGAATAGTGTCCCCCATTTCCAATAATCTTATGGTATTCTCTACCTGTTGAGTTGAGATAGATATTTTATCCGCAATTGTCTTGAAATATTGATTGTTCATACTATTCCTCAATAAACCATGTTCTTTGATGAATGCCTCAAAGCTGCTGCTTGTACATAGCGTTACATCATCTTCCTCTGCAATCAGGCAACAAATTATGAATATTGAAAACTTTGAGAAATTTGTTGATAAAAAGCTGTTGGACGATGGGCTGAATTGTTACGTTTCAGATAATTCGTATCTGCAATCTGAACATCTATAATGATACCATAATAAGCGGCCACCACATGGCGACAGAGGATCAGGAATTCTTCAGAGGTCTTCCACATTGATTACTTGGCGATCAAGTCTTTCTCAAATGACGAAAGTTTCCCTTGAATTTGCCAGATGCGAAGTATCAGAGCCGATTATTTTTCCACTTTCTCCAGTTCTTTTTGTTTCCCTTTCGTTAAATCTACTTCATAAAATCCGCCACTTTGCGACAATACCATATAAAAACCGGAAGTATAATCGATTTCAATGGTTACATTTTGCATCCGGCACTCCAGTAAGTGTCCCCCTGTCTTTCTATCTTTGGTAATAAAATGAAGATGATACCCTGGGACATTTACTCCTTCCACATAAGCCGGGCACCAAAATCCCACCATAGTCCCTTCTGTATTATGAAACTCGAATGTTGACTGGTTTTTCACTACTTCAACAAGCGGAGGATACGGCTTATTTTGCTTGGGAACACTCCTGGTCTTGATATATTCGAAAACTCCCTCTATTTTAATGGCATAGAAAATGTTCTTGGTTGGCAACAAATTATCTAAGTATCCTCTCAACTGTTCATAATTATTCATAGCTTCATCTAACCATACTGATTTATCAGGTTCGAAGAAAGTCACCACCGCAAATGGCGTTTTCATCGAATTATTAACAGGATAAGATATCCCATCTGTTCTTATTTGATAAAACTTACCCTCCAATCCGATCATCTCCCCATCGAGAGCATTAACAGTGCCCAAACCAAAGTCCCCATGTTGTTTTAACTCTTGAAAAGTTATATCTCCATCATAGACTCCTTTAAGCAAGGCATTAATGGTTGATGTTTGGAATAGAACATCATTATTTTCTGGCACATATAAACATCCAGATATAGCTATAATAACTATACCCAAGAGAGTTGCTAACAATAAATAGCGAGCCATTTTCATCATTTTTCCTCGTTAACATTTGGTATCTCGCCTAACGTCTTCAGCATATACGGAGTTGCGACCTTTTCTAACTTCTATCAAAACTACGTAGTACCCGTTTCATATTCTTCCCTTTCTTCCATAATTCGAAGTTGAGTTACCTGGGGTATGATTTTTGTCTCGGATACCCTCCCAGAACTAAGGTTTTCATACAAAATCTTCACCTTATTTTCATATATTTTGTTAAGGAAACGAAAAGACGATGCAGCAAGATAGATTTGATCAACTTCAAAAGATATCCATCTACGAGCGAGACTTTCAGCCGCTGCACCTGTGGTATTTGAGCCAGCGAAAATATCCAAGACCATATCTCCAACATCAGTCAATAACTTTATAAAAAACTCAGGGAGTTTTTGCGGAAACCTTGCTGGATGCGCTTTGGCATCTGTAATTTTACAGCATTGTAAATATTGTGAATTACTCTCAGTGTTCGGGATTTGAAGTAGATTTGGAGGAATTGCCCCCCCTCTATCTTCGCTGAAGTGGGCACTTATATCATGTCCAGAAGGTCTTTTTTTCGGTGAATAATACTTCTCACTATTTTTAAGCAAAAGTTTCATTCTTTTAGAATAGGGGACTAATACTTTGCTAATATCAGCTTTGGGGAAATCTGTTTTTGCAAACCACCATACAGTATTAACCGCATCCTTGACACGAATTTTACGCTTGTTTACCCATTCTATTGGAGAGGGCAATTTAGATGGATTGAACCAGAAGAATTCTTCTGCTAAGTTCCATCCTTGCTCATCACAAAGTCTTATGAGAACTCTATAGTTGTAGAGTGAGCGCACAGGCCTTCCTCTACGATAAGCACCCCCAAGATCAAGCACAAAACTGCCCGTCTTTTTTAACACCCGTCTTAGTTCAATAGTAAATGATAAAAGCCAGTCTACATATTTGTCCTGATCCACATTACCGTATTCTTTTTGACGTTGTAGGGCGAAAGGTGGTGAAGTCATGATGAGGTCTATTGATTCATCTGAAAGACATTTAAGTAGATTTAGTGCATCACCCAAATAAGCCTCACCGAAATGTGTTCTATATAATGGCTTGGGTAACGATTTCATCAGTAATCCTCCAATCCCCAAATCCAACTGGTCATTATTTTCCACAATACTGTTACAGCAAAATAGACCTCCACGTCTCTTATTTTGAGTTTCTCTATTTCGTGAATGTATCTCTGTTGGTCTTGAGTACCGATAATATAAGCAATCCATTGGCGAGCATCATCGTCTACTAAGAGATCTAACATATCAGTAATAGTGAACTTTCCTGCTTTGCTTAGTGCCCATGAAATACCGGGTCTCTTCGAAGGATGCACTTTTGGGAATTCATGGATGATTTCAGGAGCAAAGCGCTGAGCAAGTTTACCTAAAGCCCTGGCAGCTTCGATACGAATGTTCTTTTCCACGGTTGCGAAACTTTCAATAAGGGCATTTAGTGCTGACTTGTCACGTAACTCACCAAGAGCCCAAGCAGCTCCAGCACGTATTTCTGGGTGTTGCTCCTTATCCAAAAGAGTGTCTACTAAGATCTGGCACGAAGCGTCTTTATCAATTTCTCCTAACACGATAACGGCTTCTAACCTGTTTTGGAGATATTCGTCGCTTAAACACCGCTTAATAAAATCGTATCCACAAATATCATCCTGACGTGTGAGACTTGCAGCAGCTTCAAGCCTTATATAGATATGTTCACTGGAATCATTGAGTTTATCAATAAGAAAATTAGTAATTTGAGGTGAAATAAAGAAAGCAAGCGCTTTGGCTGCAGTATATCTCTTGCTTAGTGATGTGCTTGAGAGTAATTCAATATAATGGTCTTCAGGAACTGACTTATCACAGGAAAAGTTTAAACTTACCGGAGTTACAGAGGCAATGATTTGATTCTCAATAACTTTTTCGCCTTTCTTAACCAAAGGCGTCATAATCTGGCCCTTTTTCAAAAGTCTCAAAGTTATGATCCTTTCGTCAGTCTTCCTTCGATACTGCAATCTCTCTCGGCTAACCGTTGTGATGACACCGGGGGTACTAGCGATAGCTATGGGCCAAATTATCCTCATTTCAAAACCTTCTTCTGCCCCCTTTGGTTGAGTTAAAGTAGCACGACCACCTTTTTGAGCTAATCGTAGGTCTTTAACTGAAACATATTGAATGGGGTTGCTTACTTGCCAATTTACAGGCTCATCACCTATCTTATTGCAGACCACAAATGCTACAAGATCATTATCATCTAAACCATAATCCCATCCCCGTTCTGGATCTGCTTGGGAATGAGACATAGACATTTCTAGCTTGGTCTTTGCTCTGCATTCAACACATTTTCCACAATCTACGCAGAGAATATCAGGTACTCTAATACGCTTAATCTTGATATCTTTCCAAATTTTAAAGCTCCTTGAACCTCGTTCGAGCTCAATAGGAGTGTGCCCTTGCTCTCCCAAGTTATTGAACACAGCGATAGTACCGGTTGCGCCCATGGAAATTTTTTCCAGAAAACTTACATCAGACTTGAATGCTCTCCTATTTGCCATTTATATCTCCTCATTACTACAAATTATATTGCAGCGCAATATTGTATAACATCTCCAGCATAAAAGAAGTTTTGGCGGAGCCGAAATTTGGGTGACCAAAGAAAGCAACGTCCCGAAGGGCAAGAGCGTAAGCCCGTAGCGTATATGCTGTGTTAGGCGATGTGGCGGTCGCTTTTTAAATATCAGCAAATTCTCTCCTGAAATTTAAAGAAATTGTGTTGTGTCTATATACATCGGGGCAATTAAACCGGTAGAATCTTTTTTCTTTTTATTCTCTTCAAGCTGCACAAAATTTATCAAATAAATAATAGAAGATTTGACCAATTGTAATAATTTGATTGTTTGAGACAGCATAGTCTCGTAGCCAATATTATATTTATCCTCCTTTTTGTCCCAATTTGTCAATACAGAGTCGTAAATTACTAATCTTTCGTGAACTGAGGCATTTCTGATATCTGGTATTCTTTTATAATAACCCGAATTAAAATCCAAAAAAATATCATAAAGAGCATATAAGGTTATGTTTTTAGAGTTTACTATTTCAGGTCTAATCTTCCATTCATTCTTATTGTTTTTACATTGCCAAATTGTTGTAAAATATATATTGTCTTCAACACCCAATTTATAGTATTCGTTGATGAATCTTGATATTTTATCTAAAATATTGTATGCTTCTTTGAATGCACTTTTTAGCAAACCAATGTAAATGTTAAAGATGCTGTAATCTAATGTATTTACAAATGTGGTTCTCTTACTGATATTATCAAAGTCTCCTCTTTTGAATTGCGATTGAACCAATAGTAATCTTGCTATTGCATAGTCTTCTTTTATTTGATTGATATGTTTAGCTGAATTATAGAAAGTCTCATTATCGTCTATAGGTGTAATTAAACTTATAAAAACGGGATCTATAATTGAAGCTTCACATTTATCCTCGTGGATATGAAAATTCAAAAAAAGTTTATGTTTCGAACAAAACTCTATATAAAATCTCTCAAACGAAGTTGCATGTGATAGATCATATTGAGGATGTTCTAAATTTTTGGATAATAGACTTTTTTCTTTAAATTGTTCCTCAATTTGTTTAATTTCATATTCAAAATTCTTTTTTGCTGCAATACCACCAAACTTAACTAAATCCTTGTTTTCTAATGCTGGCTTGAGCATTTGATATGATTTAATATACATTGCTTCTCTATAAGTCCCCGAAATATCAGCAAAGAATCGCATAGCTTCGGCTTTGTTCCCTAAAGCCATTGAGAAATTAGAGTCAATTTTTAACGCTTTGTCATACGCGTACAAAGCTTCCATTCCTCTACCTAGCGAATCCAAACAATTCCCATAATTTGTCCAAAGTTGGCTTCTGAAGATAGAATCAAAATGATTCGCTCCCTTCATTGCTTCTCTAAAATTATGTTTGGCATTTTGTAAGTTTTTATTATCAACTATTTGTTTGACGCCTCTTTCTCTATCATATTCGAGTTGATAAAGGGAGATATATCCATTGGCACAATTATAGTAAAGATTAGCTTTTTGATTCTTATAAGAGGAATTTTTCAATAGTTTTTCTCCTATAACAATTCCATCTTTAACAATTTTGGAATTTTTCAGTCCAGAGCCAATGTCGATCAGGAGACCTACCTTGTTGAATTTTATCGTCTTGTTTTTAGGATTTTTAGTTTCTAAATCACGCAAGCGATTTAGGGCCTTTTGATAATCTCCTTTGTTTATAAACTCAGAAATAGCATATATTTCTTGTGCTATTTTGCGTTCCTTTTTCATATCCATCCTTCTAAAGATTTTATGGATGTTTTTCTATTATCCGTCCATTCTTTATTTAGCGACCAATGGCGTATAACGGAGCGTCGGGTTTGCGAAGCAAAAATTTGGGTGAGTGCCGCAAGGCACGAACCTTTTATG
>AQRW01000141.1 GCA_000402295.1 Candidatus Aerophobus profundus SCGC AAA252-L23 | reverse complement strand
CACAGAGAAGACTATAACCAGACCAAAAACAGTATAGGTCCAAAAATAAGGAATTCTCAAAACCACCAGTCCATTTTCTATGGCGGAGATAATAAGTGTTCCCAGAGCAACTCCCACCATACTTCCTATCCCTCCCATAAGAGAGGTTCCTCCAACTACCGAAGCAGCCACAGCCTTGAGCTCCCATCCATCAGCAGCTCGGGAGGAAAATGTGCTCACCCGAACAATTTGCATTACTGCCACCAGGGCACAGAGAACTCCCACTAGGATAAAACAGATAGTTTTTACTCTATCGGTTTTTATGCCCATAGCTCGGGCCGCATTTTTGTTGTCTCCCGTGGCGTAGACCCAGTTACCAAACCGATGAAAATGAAGTATCACACCAAGGGTTAGAGCCAGAGCGGCAAACCAGATTATCTGCACCGGCACAACTCCGCCGATGACCCCGGTTAACACTTGAGAAAACGTCGGTGAAGCCATTAGATCAAAAGGCCTCGAAAAACCCTGAGATAGGAGAAGAGTCATCCCCCTCCAGAGCATCATTGTCCCCAGAGTAGCGATAAAGGAAGGAATCTGTCCCTTCACCGTTATCAAGCCATTCAGCCAACCGAGGATAGCTCCTACCCCCAGAGTAATCAACCCAGCTAAAAACAGGTTCATCCCCATCTCGAATAGTCTTATGAAAATAAAAGAGCAGAATACTATTATTGAGCCAATTGAAAGATCAAATTCTCCGGAAATCATCAAGATACCGACGCCCAGAACCACAATGTTGAATTCAGAACCGAGGGCCAGGAGAATTTGTAGATTACCTCCGCTAATGAAACGATAGTGGGAAAAAAAGCTAAATAGCACCACCAGGCCAACAAATACCATAAAAACACTGGAAGACCGGTAACGGAAGAAATGAGCCATAAATACTTTCGGATGAGAGAATTGTTGTTTTTCCACTTTCTACTCTTCTCAAGTGCAATTCATAGTCGGGAAGGTTCTCTCACTATCAACTCGGTGAGCTGATCAATAGAAGTATTCTTCTTTTCTACGTCGGCTATTTTTTCTCCACTGCCCAAAATGACAAATCTCTCGGCCACCGGAAAGACATGATAAAGATTGTGCGTTATAAAAATAACCGAAATGCCTTCTTCTCTTAATTGTTTGATGAACTCTAACACCTGGTGAGCCTCTTTGATGGATAGAGCAATAGTGGGCTCGTCCATTATTACCAGTTTAGCCTCGAAATGCAGGACCCGAGCTATGGCTACTCCTTGTCTCTGTCCTCCGGACAGAACAGTAATAAGTAAATCGGGGGAGGCTATATCCAATTTGATGCTTCTCAACGCTTCCATACTGCCCTTATCCATAGCCTTCTTATCCATAAATCCTAATATCCTGGTTGGTTCTCTTCCCATGAAGATGTTTCTGGAAATACTCATATTCGGAGCCAGAGCCTGCTCTTGGTAAACAGTTTCTATTCCTAACTTTCTGGCATCACCTGGTGAGGTAATATTTGCTCTTCTCCCTTCAAAGAATATTTCCCCCTCATTCGCCAGATGGACTCCCGAGAGAACCTTTATTAAAGTGGATTTACCGGCACCATTGTCACCCACTAAACCCACAATTTCAGAGTGCTTTACTTCCAAGTCTACCCCTTTGAGAGCATGCACTTTCCCAAACCACTTATGGATGTTCACCATTTTAACCAGCAGCACTCCCTTTGACTCATCAGTAGAATCTGCTTTCATGGTTCAAAGCTCTCCTTCTACATTCTTAGCTTGGTCTGCCTGCGAGCCGTTTATAAGGCAGTTCTTTAGCTTATTCTTTTTCTTTCCACATAATTATTCAAAAGCACAAATAAGATTATGGCCAGACCTATGAAGGCCCCAATACCAAATACGGGAACTCCCATGAGAATAAGTCCGTTCTCCATAATTTGGATGGTCAGTGCCCCTAAAAAAATTCCCACTACACTTCCTAGGCCTCCCGTAAGAAAGGTTCCCCCCACCACGGAAGCGGCGATAGCCTTGAGCTCAAAACCTTGCCCCTGAGTACAGCAAAATGAGCCCAGCCGCAGTAACTGCAGAATAGCTACAAAAGCGCATAAGATTCCCACTATCATAAAACACCCTATCTTTACCCTATCGGTGTTAATCCCCATAGCTCGGGCTGCTTCCTGGTTATCTCCGGTAGCATAGATCCAGTTCCCGAACTTGTGGAAATGAAGTAATATTCCCAGAATTGCCGCTAAGCCCACAAACCAAACTGCTTGCGCCGGGATAACTCCCCCCACCCGGCCGACAAAGATTTGCTCAAAAGATGTTCCTGCCGGCAAGTAAGTTCGTATTCCTATCGGCCACATGCGGGAGGAAACATACAGTACGCCTCTCCAGAACATCATCATCCCCAGAGTAGCAATAAAAGAAGGAATACCTCCCTTTACAGTTATTAGGCCGTTTAACAGGCCAAGTGCCGCCCCCAGGCCAAGAGTAATAATGGCGATAAGGAATAAGCTTGTTCCACCTTTTAGTAGCAACACAAAAACGTAGGCACACACCGCCACTGTCGAGGCGACTGACAAATCAAATTCCCCGCAGATCATCAAGATGCCAATACCTAAAGCAACGATCCCTAAATCAGGGGCTAATTTGCTAAGGAGCCCGATATTTCTTGAGCTGAAAAAAACCCGGTTGCGGGTAAAGAAGGTAAAAACTAACAATAGAGCAACAAACACAATAATCGTATTGGCCGCTCTAAAGGAAACAAGCTTAAACAGACTACTTTGTTTTTTTGACACCGTCAAAAATAACTCCCACAATTTCTCCTCCCACCCTCTTTAAATGAGAGGATGGGAGGAGATTCTATCTCTGGTTCACATCCCTGTAGTGAACTCAAGTTTACTGAATTACATTCTCCTACCTGATGTGAAGCGGTGAGAGCTCTTCTATGAATCCCAGAGTATTCTCATCCACCAAATAGCCACCGGTATCGACTTGAGGAGCAAATCCATATTTCTTCATCAGATAAAGCACGTAAACAGCGAAGTATCCCTGCAGGTACTGCTGCTGGTCAATAGTGGCTTCCATGTATCCTTCTTTGAGTCCGGTAATAGTTCCGGGAGCACAATCAAATCCTCCCCCGATGATCTCTCCAGGTCCATATCCGGCAGCTTTCAGTGAATCAGTAATTCTATCGGTACAGATTCCCCCCAAACCGAACATAAACTTGGTTTCCGGATGACCAATTAGGTAGGCGGTCTCACGTGCTTCTACCGTGGTCATTTCCAAACCACCAGCATCTATTACCTCGTAGGAGGTAATCCCGAATTCTGCCATAGCGTCCCGGATACCCTCGGTTCTCACCACCCCGTAGGTAGCCCCGGGGACTTCTACCGGTAGCGCAACGTGGGCCTTGGTTAAGTCCCATCCCTTTGCTTTACCAGCCTCAAAACATCTTTTGGCTATCACATAACCGGCCCGTCTTTCACTTTGACCGATGTAGCAGAGTCGAGGATTATCCGGGTCATCATTGTTTATACCAATGACATTGACTCCAGCTGCAATAGCGTCGGCTACTGGCTTATCCCAGGCAGTCGGATCATTGATAACCAGAGCGATACCATCCGGCCTGCCGGCTACTGCTTCTAAGAACCTCTTTTGCTGGAGAGCCAGATCTCCGCCGCAAAGATCAATATCTGCCTTGCAACCCAATTCTTCAGCGGCATCCAGCATCCCCTTGTGAACCACCGCCCAGAAGGGATCGTCGCCCCCGTGGGTCACCAGGCGGAAATACATACCCTCTCCCGGCTTTTGGGCAGCTACCGGCTGCACGGCTAAAGCCAGACACAAAGCTGCCAACAAAGTCACTCCTAATAATACCTTGGTTGCTTTTCTTCTAATAGTCATTTTTCTTTTGCACTAAAAAGCAGGTTAAACCTGTTGAGGTAATACCTGCTTTTTGGCAATTTCACCTCCTTGATATAGAAATTGCCAAAAAGGGGATCTTTTTTTAAGCAACTACTATCACCTCCTCATGGGTTATTTTAACCCCTCTTTGCCAGCTCTCTTATTCCCTTTGGTTAGTCCTTATGAAACTTTTTGCCATGGGAAAGAACAAGGGAATTCTGATACTCCATAAGGTAGAGGGTGAACTAATCAGTAGCAGATGGACAGAAATTGATCTGAGCTTCACGCACCAGGAATGTAAAGTTTGGGCAATTCAAGACTGTCTTAGGCCAAGTACCACCCTAGAAGTCTGCTGAAAAACCCCAATATTGTAGCAGTTTCATTTATGAAACTTGCTTTAATAAAGAGTCCGATAAATCGGACCGCTACAATATGGGGGTTTTTCAGCAGACTCTTAGATATGTTAGCAAAAAAGCAGAACTTGTCAAATCAAAATAGGTTAAATAATTAGGACACAATCAAATGGCTAAGTTAAGATGGATTCTTGACAGATTACCTCTAAAGTAGATATAATACACTAAAATCTGAAAGTTAACCAGAGGAACTTATTGACCGATGAAATTGTCGAAAACCTGAAAAGGGCCATAATTCGGTATGATACCAAAGAAGCAGAAATTTGGGCTAAAAAGGTTGTTCAGGAAAAAATCGACCCTCTCTGGGCAGCAAAAGCTATCACAGAAACTATCAGGCAAATTGGCGAACGTTATGGTCAGGGAGAGCTCTTTCTTCCTGAGTTAGTCGGAGCAGCAGAGGCCATGCAAAGAGCTATGCCTATTATAGAGGAAGAAATTAAGAAAAGAGGCCAAAAACAAGAAACTTTAGGAAGGATTATCATCGGAACAGTCTATGGAGATATTCACAGCATCGGCAAAAATATGGTGGCTACTCTGCTCATAGCCGCTGGTTTTGAAGTGAAAGACTTGGGAGTTAATGTCCTTCCGGAAAAATTTGTAGCGGCGGTTCAGGATTACCAACCCAGCATCTTGGGTATGTCAGCTCTTCTCAGTACCACTGCCCCAGAGCAGCAAAGGGTTATCCAAACCTTAAAGAAAAAAGGTCTTAGAGATAAGGTGAGAATAATGGTCGGCGGCGCCGCCATAACCGAGAAGTTTGCCCAAGACATAGGTGCGGATGCCTACGAAGCAACTGCCCCCGGAGCGGTCGAGCTAGCCAGAAAACTAATCTCCGATTAGCCCAAAGGAGAAGCGGAAAACAATGGCCATGAGGGGTTTCAAGCTTAATACTAAGCCCCTGGAATTATTGACCCGGGAGCAAGTGGAAACAATTCATCAAGGTACTCTAAAAGTCCTTTCAGAAACAGGGATCAGGATTGAGCATCAGGAGGCATTAGAACTACTGAGCGAGCACGGATGCCCGGTTGATTTCCAGAAAAAACAGGTGAGAATCCCTGAATACCTGGTAGAGAATTGTCTATCTAAGGTTCCCTCAACCTTCCTGGTTAAAGCAAGGGACCCCAAAAATGATTTGAGAATAGGGGGGAATACAGTTTATTTCACCACTTTTCCGGGAATGAGAATCGTTGACCTGGATACCTGGGAGTCTCGACCGGCGACCAAAAAGGAAAATGCTGACGCAGTTCGAGTCCTGGATGCTCTGGACAATCTTCACAAAATTTTATGCTATACGCCGTACTTTGAAGTAGAGGGAGTCCCTCCAGTTATGGCTATATCCGAGAGTGTAGCAGCTAAAATAAGGAATTCCACTAAATTTCAACTTACCGGTTACGGACGCGACTGTGAACTATTCAACATAAAGATGGCCAGAGCAACCGGATGTGAGATTATGGGTCAATGTTGTGCCTCACCACCCCTGACCTATTATGAGGACGCCATAGAAAGTGCCTTTAGATTTGTCGAAGCCGGGCTTCCCCTTCACATATCAACTGGTGACATCTTCGGGGGAACTGCCCCGGTCACCCTGGCCGGAGCATTGGTAATGACCAATGCTGAACTAATAGCTATAGTAGTGCTAACTCAACTGATAAAACCAGGAACCAGGTTAGTGGCTGCGGACTTTGTTTTTCCCCAGAATATGCGGACTGGTTCTCCTACTTTTGGGGGTATTGAATGCTCCCTGCATCATGTAGCCTTCAATCAAATCTGGCGGGGCAAATATGGTATTCCTACCAACATTGCTTCTGTTGGTCTGAGCAGCTCCAAGAAGATAGATTTCCAATGTGCCTACGAAAGAACATCTCTGGCTTTGTTGGCTGCCTTATCTGGGGCAAATCTCATTCAGTTGCACGGCGGAGTGCATGGGGAAATCACCTATCACCCGGTTCAATCCATACTGGACGATGATATAGCTGGAATGATTGGTCACTTCATAGAAGGATTTGAGGTAAGCGAGGAAACTCTGGCTCTGGATCTAATAAAACAGGTTGGACCAGTACCAGGTTACTATTTAAATAAAGAACATACCAGAAAATGGTGGAGAAAGGAGCAGTTTCTGCCCCAGGTGGCTGACCGACTAACCTACCCGGAGTGGCTGAAAAAAGGAAAAAAAGATGCTTTGGTTCGGGCTAGGGAAAGAATGGAGAAAATTCTGGCTACTCACCATCCCGTTCCCCTCTCCCCCGAGCAGGATAAGGCCATAGATGAAATATTAAAAGAAGCCAGAAGATATTATCAACAAAAAGAATTAATTTGACTGGAGTATTTTATCCATCAACTTATCGGCGAAATCTTGATGGGTAAATAAATGCATTATAAAATTTTCATAACCCTTCAACTATCAGTTAAACTCAAAAATGGCAAAGTCAAAAATATCTGTAGTCATACCGGCTAAAAATGAAGCCCCTACCATAAGGAGTATTATCAAAGAGGCCAGGAACTACGCTTATGAGGTTTTAGTGATAGATGGAAATTCTCAAGATGCCACCAGAAAAATTGCTCAAGAAGAAGGGGCAACCGTTTTGCCAGATAGTGGAACAGGAAAAGGTAAAGCCGTGAGACTGGGTATAGAAAAAGCTCAAGGCGATATCATAGTCTTCATAGATGCCGATGGCTCTCACGATGCCAGAGATATTCCTAAACTGATCAGGCCGATAACCTCTAAGGATGAAGCTGATATGGTAATAGCCTCGCGAGGCAAAGGTGGAAGTGATGAGTTGCAGGGAGACATCGACAAATGTTTGCGTCTAATAGGAAGCACCATCATAAATCTTATCATCAACGTAAGATGGAAACAAAATCTAACCGACACCCAAAACGGTTTTAGAGCCATAAAAACCGAGGTAGCTCAATCTTTGAACCTACGAGAGAAGATAACGACTATCGAGCAGGAGATGGTTATAAAAGCTCTGAAGAAGGGCTACAAAATCAGCGAAATATCCAGTCACGAATATGCACGAAGATATGGAACTTCGGTTATTAGGCTCAAGAAGGTCTGGCCCAGATATGTGTATTCTCTAATAAAGAATCTCTTCTAATATCTCTGGTAGCCCGACGTACATTGGCTGGTGCAGCCAGGAATCGTACCTGCATCAAATATCATCCTGAGACGGTCTAATGAAAGTACTTATCTTGAACCCTCCGACAGTTGATCAGGTGAAAATTATACGAGAAGGCCGGTGCATGCAGAGAGAGGAAGCCTGGGGTACAACCTGGGCACCGCTCACACTGGCTATCGTTGCCGCTCTTTTGAGAGAGGTCGGGTTTACCGTAAAGTTGAAGGATTGTTCCCATGACGGCATAAGTTTTCAAGACCTTAGGCATATACTTCAACAATTCAGGCCACATTTGGTCATTGTCAATACCTCCACCCCTTCCATTGGCAGCGACCTGAAAGTAGCCAATCTTACCAAAGAAGTAGATCAAAGCATAAAAGTAGTGTTCTTCGGTACCCACGTCACCGCTGTGCCCGAAACCGTGTTCCAGGAGAATCACGACGTAGAATTTGTGGTTAATGGAGAACCGGAATATACCCTCAGGGACTTAGCCTTGGCTCTGAGAGATGAATGCCCCATAAGCGGGGTAAAAGGACTCATTTATCGGGTCAATAATAAGATAATTTACAACCAGAAAAGACCTTTTATTGAGAATCTCGATGAACTCCCTTATCCAGCCTGGGACTTAATCAATATAGGTGGATACAGACTTCCTATTAGCAATCGCCCTCTCTTGCTTGTCCTCACCGAAAGAGGTTGCCCTTATGCCTGTAAATTCTGTGCCGCTGGAATTTTCTACGGAAAAAAGATGCGTCTTCGGTCTTGGCAAAGAATTGTAGGCGAAATCAAATATGCCAGAGCAAAATACAAGGTAAACGATTTTTTGTTTTGGTCCGAAAACGCACTTTCCAACCGACAACATATGTATAAGATTGCTCAGGGTCTGGCCAGGGAAGCTCCCGGTCTCAGATGGGTTTGCAACGGAAGAGTTGATGCGGTTGATAAAGAGCTTTTGGAGACGATGAAAAAAGCCGGCTGTTGGATGATCGGATACGGCGTTGAATCTGGGAGCCAAAGAATTTTGGACTTGATGAAAAAGAGAGTAACTATACGAGACATAGAAAAGGCGGTGCAACTCACCAAGCAAGTTGGCATAGAAGTTACGGCTCACACTATTGTGGGTTATCCGGGAGAGACCAAAGAAGATGTTCTTCAGACTATAAAGCTGCTGAAGAGATTGGATCCGGACTATGTCCAAGTCTATTGCTGTGTTCCCTTTCCTGGGTCTCCTCTTTATGATCAGTCGAAAAAGAATAATTGGCTAAATTCTACTGATTGGTCTCAGTATGAGCAAGGCTTTTCGGTAATTAGCACCTCCAGCCTATCTGCTCAAGAAGTTATGAGGCTGAGAGAAAAAATCATCAAAGACTTTTATTTCCGACCCAGTAAAATCTTCAAGATGCTCAACAAAATAAGATCGGGGCACGAAATAGCTTTCTTCCTTAGTTTCGCAGACAGATACTTCAGGAGTTGGGTGAAGAGACAATGATTTCCAGGTGGCTTAAGAAAAATCGAGCTGCGATCATAATACTTTTGTGTCTCCTGGCAGGGTGGATATTATATGCTTTGTTCGGTCATCAGTGCATCAAAGAGATGTATGCAGAACAATCCCTGGCCGTCTTAAATAGACTTATTCCCAGACCAACAACCTATCCCTTAGCCCATTATCTAGACAAAGCCGATAGAATACTTCTTAGATTGAACGTATTGGCTGTTATCGGCCTCTTTTCTCTCCTGTTCGGGCGATCACTCTGGTCGGGGAAAAGGAGGATCAGGAAGTGGTTCTTGCTTCTCCTCATTCTCTTATCACTGGTTCAAACCAGCTTGTTCATCAATTTCAGACAAATGGATGCCCTACTGATCAACGATGACCATCCTAAATACTACTCGATGACGGTAGAAAATGCCCATTTGTTGACTACCTACGGAACACCCTTTGGCTTTAACCATAATTTTCAAGGAGGGATTCCCACTTTTTATCTGAGAAGTTGCTTTCTACAATTGATACCCTTTTCATTCTTCTTGGGAGATCGCTTGGGTTATCAGGTAATGCTCATCTTCTTCATTGTTTTGATCCCGGTCTCTTTGTTCTTTTTAACTCTTGAACTGACCAAGAGGGAGGACATCGCTCAGCTTCTTTCCCTGGTATCCACTTTTCAATTAGGGCTTTGGCCCTACCTGGGCTATGGTATGACCCCAGCTATTGTGGCCCTGCCCTTGTCGTTCCTCTCCCTGCTTTTCTTTCTGAAATATCTTCGCTATAAAGACTATTTGATCTTCCCCTTGTTGCTATCTTCCGGCGTATTGGCCTATACCCACCTGGTCATTTTTGCCCTTACCTGGGTGTTCTTTATTATGGTTTTTATACACAGATTGATTGCCCAGAAGAAGTTCCTGGCCGACTTGAGGAAACTCATCTATTTTGGGTTACTTGACCTCCTCATCTGTTTACCAATTGCCTACAATTTATTCCACTATGCATCTTTCTTGAGGACATACTGGGCCTACTTCACAGGAGAGACTTTCGGCCAACATGTCCTCTCGGTATTTCTTAATCTTAAAGCTACCGTCAATCTAAGAAACATTCTCTTCCTATCAGTCCTTTTCCTGCTCATTTTTCATCGCCTCACTCCTGATCCCAAAGAAAGATTTATGCTGCGCAGCACCCTGATATTCAGTGTAATTATTCTGATGCTTCAATCACTGAGAGGAATACCCCATCTAGAAATCCTTATTCTGAGAATTGGGATGTTTACCCCATATGTTGCTGCCTTTAATATATCGCTGTTTCTCTTATTAAAAACACCTAAAACGGCCAAAATATGTGCCCTGGTCATCTTGCTGATGATTATGTTCAACTACTATCCCTTGACTCGCTGTTATCTAAAGACAGTGAATAGTGTGGTCGAGATTGACGATGAAATAGATACTCTTATTTCACCGGGGGATTTTGTTTTGTTGGAGAATTGTGCCCACATAAATCCCACTAAGTCCGGAAAGAATTACGACAAGTGCAGGTACGACCATTGGCCGCAACTCATCCAGAAAAAGCTGAGAGCCAAGTTTTTCTCTCACATCGGTGAGGATGCTCACCCCTACAATAATCTCAGGCATATGTATATAACTAACGGCCTCTACCGGGGAGAACCACTCAGTCAAGATAACGAAAAAGAGTTTATACAGCTCCTGCAGAACTGGGGTGTCAATAAAGCCTGCCTATGGTCACCCACCGCCCAACGGTTCTTTGATCACAACAGTTATTTTGAATTGCTGGACCAAAGCAAGAAATACACCTGCTATGGTGCCACTTACGAGATACTCCCAGAAGTGAGGTTAAGCAAAGGAGGAGTGGGCAGAATAATTGATGAAACTCCTTTTTCCTTTACCGTACACCTGGAAAACATCTCTGAAAATCAGACGGTAACGGTTAATAAGAACTACTTTGATTTTTGGTCAGCGCGTGATGAAAAAGGAGATAGAGTTCTCCTCAGAGATAGCCATCAAAAGATCTGCTTTGATCCGGCCCACAATGGTAATGTTTTTTTCCAATATCGAAAGAATATCCCCTTGAATTTGATAGCTCTGGTCACTCTATTTTTTGCTCTAATCTCAGATATTTTGAGAAATAGCCGCATTTTTGGACGCTAATAATTTAGATTTCATAAAGGTAGCCGCAAGTTTTAACTTGCGCAAGACAAAGTTGCACAAATAAACGCAGGCTAAAGCCTGCGGCTACCCTCTTCCGTCGCTGCGAGGAGCGAGATTCCTCGCTGGGCTCGGAACAGGCTTAGCAATCTCAAAACAGGAGGGTAGGGGCGACTTCAGTCGCCCAGGGGTAATTTATAAATTCCTATACCTCAAGAAATTAGTGACTGTCCCCATTTTCTATGACCCTGTTGACTTACTCTCGTACCACTGAACAGATTTTTTCATTCCTTCGGTAAGCAACGTTTTTGGATCATAACCGAGCTTTGCCTTTGCTTTTGAGATATCAGCCACAAATTTGGTGATCTCACCTGTTCTGGTTTGTTTGATCACAATCTGGTTCTTTCCCTCCAGGTATTTTTGAATCAATTGGGCTAACTCTACAAGGGAAACGCCTTTACCAGAAGCAATGTTAAACACATTATTCTTCACCCGATCAAAACTCCGGATGCACTTGATAATCCCGGAAATGGCGTCTTCGATGTAAGTGAAATCCAATAATTTTCTCGGGCCATAAACAACCAAATCCTTATTCTCCTGGGTTAACTTAATAAACAAGGGAACAACTCTATTGCTATCATCGTACATCCCGTACACATTTGATAATCTCACAATGATAAAATTCAGGTCATAACACTGGTGATAGGCGTGGACCAAAGCCTCGCCTCCAATCTTAGAGGCCGTGTAAGGGCTTTCACAGTTCCTGACGTAAGATTCGTTCTCAGAATGAACCAACTGTTTCGAATTACCATAGACTTCTCTGCTTGAAGCAAAAATAAATCTTCTTAAGTTATTTTTTCGGCAAAATTCCAGGGTGTTAAATAATATCTCAAAATTGTCTCTGGCCAGACTTGGATTCACTACCAAATCGTAGACTCTGGCATTAGCAGCTAAATGAATTACCAGTTCGACATCCTTAGGTAAATTCTCCATCACTTGTTTGTAGCGCAAATCCCCAATTATGGTTCGCTGATCAATTCTCTCATTCCACTGATTGGGCTTCAAATCTACACCCACGACTTGATATTTTAGTTTTAGTAATTCTTCACCCAGCCGGGTACCTACCGTACCGCTGCTCCCGGTAATCAGGATTTTTCTTATCTGCATATTTCGCACCAATCCCTCCAGAGTCTATGGAAATTTTTTTTAGCCTTACCTTAAATCATAGAGATAGACTGCCGCTCCGGTCCTCTTAAAGGAACCAAGTCTTTTTCCTCTACTATCAAGGTAATGGAGAAAGAGTTTTTCGTCATCAACTCCTTTTCCTCCCCAGTTACAGGGCTCAACATGTGAGAATAGTATCCACACCCTACTGTTACCCCGAAGCTCATCTAACTCATTTCTGTAATTGCCCCAATCACCCTTGACAGATTTAGACTCTCCCACCATGTAATCGCTCCTCTCAAAACCGTAGCCTTCTGAATAGTATTTAAAGGCGTATTGTGCATAGCGGTAGAGATAGAGTGCATCCCCATCCTGGCGGTGGATTCTAACATAATTCATCACTGGCTTTATTTCTTCCATCGTGCGTGGCCTAATTAGATAATAGCCTGCCGAAAGTACGGGGTGAAGAAACAATAATCCGACAAGAACGATCCCCATGATGGGCCAATTGTGCTTGGTTCTATCTCTAATCTTCTCGGCTCCCTCGGCGATAAGAAGCAAGAGAGAAGGAGCAAAAAATAGTAACAATCTCCCACTAAAGGGGTACTTATGGAAAGCCGAGGCTAATAAGGCAAGAAATGCCGGGAGTACCAAGATAAGGAACCTCTCCTTTCTTCTTGAGAACATTGAGATACAGCCAATTAGAAAGGCTAAAGCAGCAATACCGGGTAGCTCACGATACCCGGCTGTATGTTGGAATACCCTGAAGAAGGCCGTCACAAACCATTTTACCTCGGAGAGAGACCAAGGGGGAAAAGGCATAAAGCTGCCACTCCAGTAGTTCAACAAAGCCTGGTGTTGACTCAAGCTATGAAGGGAAACAAAATAAACAGTAAGCAAGCTCAGGGCCCAAAATAAATAAGCAACTATCATCCGGCCAATTGTTGCCCAGTCCTTTCTTTTCAAATAGAACAAAGTCAAGCTCACTAACACGCCTCCCAAAACAAAAACCGCCGGATGAGAAAACCAAATGGCTAGGGCTCCCAGAATTCCCAGAAGAACAATACGTGGAATACTTAACCCCTTTGCTCGAAAATGAATTGTCGCCCAGTATATTAGCAACGCTATGGCTACGTCACTGGAGTATTGCTTGACCTCTCCTGAATAATAAATCAAAGGTCCTGAAATGGCAAAAAGGCTAAGAGCAATAAGAACAGCTTTTGTTTTGACGTACCGCTTAGCCACATCATAGAAGATAAACAGTGAGGCTATTCCCGACAAAAAAGGAAACAGTCTCAGTGCGTATTCGCTCTGGCCGAACACTTGAACTGCTGCTTTTTCAACCAGGAGAAAACCAATGGGGGCACCCTGATTGTAGCCCAAAGGCTGTAGGAGTCCCAAGAATGACCTATTAATGATATTTAATGCCAAAAGAGATTCGTCGAACCACAAGGAACGATTAAAAAGGTACTGAACCAGGCGCAGGACAACACCAAAACTAATAATGACCCAGGGTAAGGCAGGGGAATTATAGACCAAGTTTGATTTTTGGAACAATTGCCGCTTAATTTGTGTAAAAGCCCGAATTATACTATGCACAGGAAATTTTTCAGTCATTTTTCTAATCAAAAAATCTGAACCAGAGAATGGCTAAGATAGCTACAAGGCCATCTTTCCAGTTGATCTTTTTGCCTTCCGCATAACTACGGTGGTGGTAACTTATGGGAACTTCATACACCCGCAATTTCTTTTTAGCTATCTTGGCCGTAAACTCAGGTTCAAATCCAAAGCGGTTCGATTTAAGGGTCATTTCTTTAAGTACTTGCCGTCTAAACACTTTGTAACCGGTTTCCATATCGGTGAGGTCTAAGTTGGTCATAGCCCTGGAGAGAAATGTAAGGAATCTGTTGCCCACACGATGCCACAAAAATGGCCTGCGGTCCGGACCTCCAAGGAATCGAGAACCATAGACGACATCCGCCCTACCATCAAGTATGGGCTTTAACAGTCGGGGATATTCCCGGGGATCATATTCCAAATCAGCATCCTGGATGATGACGATGTCACCAGTCACCGAATGAAAAGCTGTTCGTAGCGCAGCACCTTTCCCCTGGTTCCAGGTGTGGTACAGCACTTTCACATTTTCTTGCTCCCGGTTAATCTCTTTCAATCGCTCACCTGTCCCATCGGTGGAACCGTCGTCCACAATGATTATCTCTTTCTTCAGCCGAATCGCCTGCACTCGTGAGACGATTCTTTCAATTGTCCCCACCTCATTATAGACCGGTATGACTACGGATACTTTCATCCTGGGTCACCTCACCTCAAAACCGAAGGAAATAGGTAATAGTTTACATTTTACAAAGGTAGCCGCAACCCTTAGGTTGCGCAAAGGGTTATGGTAGTCGCAGCTTTTAAGCTGCGCAAATAAACGCAGGCTAAAGCCTGCGGCTACCGGATCATCATAAAAGAGCTAAAGCCTGCGGCTACCACTCTATCTTTACTAAAAAAGAATAGCGCAAAACTGCCTCCATTGCAAGTAGGAGCAGACCTGTGCGTCTGCCTCTATTTCCTCCGCGGGTAGGGGAGCTTTTAAGCTCCCTGATATCTTCCTTAATCAAATTTGACCTGATTTTGCAAAAATGATAACATCCCCATTAAAGATGACTTAGTTTTAGGAGGTAAAAATGGCCAGAGAATATGTGGTGGATGACGTTACCGGTACGGATACCTGGAGAATCTTCAGGATAATGTCTGAGTTTACTGAAGGTTTTGACAAATTAGCCAGAATCCCCCCCGGAGTTTCCATTTTCGGATCTACTCGAACCCGGACTGATCATCCAGACTACGCTAAAGCCCGCCAGACTGGTTATCTTCTGGCTAAAGAGGGTTTCTCCATCATCACCGGTGGAGGTCCGGGAATCATGGAGGCAGCCAACCGAGGAGCAACTGAGGCCGGTGGAATTTCAGTAGGATTAGATATTGACTTGCCCCAGGAACAAGAAATTAACCCTTACGTTAAACTTCCTCTTAACTTCCGCTATTTCTTCGTCAGAAAGGTAATGTTCGTTAAATATGCCATAGCTTTTGTCACTTTTCCCGGGGGGTTCGGGACCCTGAGTGAATTTCTGGAAGCTCTCGAGCTCATTCAGACGGATAAAATAAAACCGTTTCCTCTCATTTTAGTTGGATCTGACTTCTGGGGAAGAATGACCGAGTGGTTTCAAGATGTTCTTCTCTCCCAGGGAAAGATTTCTCCTCAGGACCTTGAACTCTTTCGTATTGTTGATGAACCTGAAGAAGTGGTAAGAATCGTAAAAAACAGTACTATCAAGGAAGTGGGAGGCTAAAGCCTCCCTTAGCCAAAACCCAAGATAGCCACGCCTACCTTCGCTAGACTCGCCACGACAAAAAGGAGAGGGAAGTAAATGAGAATACTGCACACCTCAGATTTACACTTGAGAGAGGATAAACCGGAGAGATTAGAGGCATTAAAAAAAGTTTTAGCTTTGGGTAGAAAAGAAGAAGTAAATCTGCTTTTAATCGCGGGAGATCTCTTTGATAACCCTCTATCAGCCAGCAAGCTGAGACCTGAATTAAGAAACCTTTTCTCCGGTAATCCTTTCAAGATTTTAATCATCCCGGGCAATCACGATGAGTATTCCTTCCGGACCGACCTTTACTTTGGTGAAGATGTGGAAGTCTTAATTAGCCGACCTTATACCATAAAGGATTTTCCTGAAGTAAGGATAGTGGGAGTCCCTTACTTTGAAGGAAATATTCATGATTTACTTCTCCAACTTAAAGTTGCCAGAGACAAAGAAAAAACCAACATTCTCCTTCTCCACTGTACTCTTGATGCTCCCGATATTAGAAAGGAGGACTTTGGAGAGGAAGAAAAACCCCGATATCTCCCTCTATCCAGTGATTTATTGGCTGAGTTAAAATATGACTTTCTCTTAGCCGGGCATTTTCATTCCCGCTGTGTAATTCATTCTCTTTCTACAAATTCCCAGTTCGTCTACAGTGGTTCTCCCGTTTCCATTACCCGGAAGGAAAAAGGAAGAAGATCGGTTATTCTGATTGATACTAAAGGAACAATCCATCCTATATTTCTCGATACCTTCTATTATGACCAAATAGAAGTAGTATTTCATCCCTTCGAGGAGGAAAAAGGCCTGGAAACCCTCAGGCAAGAAATCAGCAAACATAACCTCAAAAAGGCTGAGCTTGAAGTTCAGTTAAAAGGATTCATTAACAGCAGCGAGAGACAGCTCAAAGAAGAAATTTCCAACATTACCGGAGGAATCCGGACGGTTGACCACCGATACCGAAATATATCAGCAATAATGGAGAACGGGCTTTTCCAGAAGTTCCTGGCTAAATTGAGGGAGTCTAAGCTCGAGAAGAAGGAAAAAGAGAAAATAGAGAGGATAGTTATGGAAGTTTTCTCCGATTTAGAAGCCAGGGGTGAGATATGAGAATTAAGGAAATCTATATAAGAAAATATGGCCCTCTAAAAAACAAAACTCTGAAACCTAAAAATGGTTGGCAGCTAATTATGGGAATGAATGAGTCAGGAAAGACCCTAACGGTGGATGCTACTCTAAAAATGTTTCTCTCAAGAAAACTCAAAGAATTCAAAAATCTCGATCGGGTCAAGGAAAAACCCGAGGGTTACGTCATTCTTGAGGCAGACGGTCAAGAAATAAAAATCAACTCCCGGCGGACTCTCTCGCATTATTTGGGAATAGAGAGCGAGGATTTAAGAAATGTATTGGTTATCAGGGACAGTGACCTAACCATTACCAAAGAGTCCAGTTACCTGAGAAAGATTACTGATAAACTAACTGGAGTAAAAACTGACCAGATAAAAAAAGTGATGAAGGCTCTTCAAGATAAAGGAAGACTGACCAATCCTACCAGTGCGGCTTCCCTCTCCAAGAGTGCCGATCATAACAAGGTAGCAGAAGAAAAGAAAAAAGCCCAGGATATTTTGCAAAGGATCATCCAGTACCGAAAGCAAGGTAAAGAAAAACAATTAGATAGACTTGAAAGTGCTCTCATAGAGAAACAAGAAATCAGGGAGAAGCTGAAAAAAGAAATGGAAGAACTCTCCAAAGCAGAAAAAAAGGAAAGATACACCCGACTAGCGACTGCCCTACTTGGACTGAAGGAAAGCAGGGATAAATTAGAGAAATTAGCCTCCTTCACCGAGGAAAAATACCATCAGGTGATCCGTCTTCATACAAAAATCGAGCATCTAAAATCTTCTCTCAAACAAAACCAGGAAGAACTTCTGGAAGAAAAGAAGCTGATTAAAGAAAAGAAAGAAATATTAAGTGAACTAAAAGCTAAGCTCCAACCTTTAAATGACAGAAAAGATGCTCTGGAGAGACTCAGTCAGAAGATAGCAGTTTTTCAACAGAGAAAGGAGGAAGAAGAAACTAAAACCAGAAATATGGGGTTATACAAAACTCTTTCCCTCGTATTCCTGGGAATATTTATTGGTATTACCATTCTGGTAAACTTGTTTGGAAAACCTGGATGGACGGGCTGGTTAACTCCAGGAGTGTCTCTCCTCATATTTTTCCTCTTCCTGACAAAATTTATTTTCCTCAAGGGGACCTTAAACAAACTCAAGGGGAAAGAAGTAGCCATTCTGGAAACGGCTGCTTCTTCCGGCATTGAGACCAACTCTCTCCTAAAGTTGCTCAAGGAAATAGCTGATTTTAGAAGTCAATGGGAGGAAATGAAAATCCGAACCAACGAACAGGAAATAATGCTGGACAGCCTTAATCAGAACCTAAAGATTCTTCAGACTAAAATTAGCCAGGAAACTGAAAGTACCCAAGGGTATGAGGAAGAAGCTAAAAAACAAATTCAAGCTCTAAAAATTGATGATTTGGCCGCTTTTCAAACCTGTTTAAAGGAAAAAAGCGGGTTCGAGAAGACTATGTCCACCAAAATGGAGATCCTGGCTAATGAATTGGGAAGAAAAGATGACCTCAAGGAGAGCCTTTCTTTCTGGAAAGAGGAAATTAGTAAGTTAAAAGAATCCCAGAAACTCGAAGTTGAAATAGCCTTTGACAGATTTCGGCTTGAGCGGACTCAATCTAAATATCAGACCCTAAAGAAAGAGATCAAAGAGATAGAGAATAAACTCAAACAACACCGGGATACATTAAGTGATTTCGAGAAAGAGGCGGCTAAACTTCCCCTAGGCAACTTTCTGGACGAGAACTACCAAATAACCGTAAACAATCTTGATCAACTTGAAGAATTGGAGAGGTTTTTACAGACTTTTGTTCAAAAAATTCAGAGTGATTTTGACCTGGCCATCAAGGCCATCTCCATATTCGAGAGAATAAAGAAAGACGAGGAATCTCGCATTAATGAGCTTTTTGGCGAAACAAGTCTTATCTCCGAGCTTTTCCGTAAGATTACGGAAGGCAAATACCGGAAAGTAATATTTAACCCCGAAGAAGAAACAATACAAGTAACTAAGAATGATGGACAAATTTTACGAGCCAATCAGCTCAGCCAGGGAACTTACGATCAACTCTATATGACCATCAGAATCGCTCTGGCAGGAATAATTCTAAAAAAGCAACCCGCATTCTTCATCTTAGATGAAGCCTTTCTCACCGCCGATGCTAAAAGACTAACCAGAGAATTCAAAATCTTAGCTACTCTAATTGACCAAGGCTGGCAAATTCTCTATTTCTCAGTAAAAGATGAGATAAAGAAAACTGCCTCTCAGTTTTGTCCCGGGCAAACTATCTTTCTGGAATCCTTACCTTGAGGCAGAACACATCTTAATTTACCGGGACCCCTCTCTGACGAAGATATTCCTTAACTTGAGTAATAGTATAAGTGCGAAAATGGAAAATAGAAGCGGCTAAAGCAGCCGTGGCTTTCCCTCTGGTAAGAACCTCGTAAATATGTTCCAGAGTCCCGGCTCCTCCGGAGGCTATTACTGGAATTTTAACTGCCTCGGCAATTCCTCTGGTAAGAGGTAGGTCATAACCCTCTTGGACTCCATCAGTATCCATGCTGGTGGGGAGTAACTCTCCGGCCCCTAACTCCTCCATTTTTTTAGCCCACTGGATAGCGTCGATTCCGGTGGAAGTCCTTCCTCCTTTTACATAAACCTCATAGCCAGATTCCGTAACCTCGGTCTTTTTGGCATCAATAGCCACTATGATAGCATCCTTCCCAAACTTTTTGGCCGCCTGGGCAATTAACTCAGGATTCCTCACCGCCGCTGTGTTAATGGATATTTTACTAACTCCCCTATCCAAAAGCATCTGGATATCCTCCAGTTCAGAAATACCGCCTCCCACAATAAGAGGAATAGAAATTACCCTGGCCACTTTCTCTACCAGCTCCTGCATAGTCTTTCTTCCCTCCACCGTGGCAGTGATATCCAGAAAGGCAAGTTCATCCGCCCCTTCCTTGTCATACAATTGGGCTACCTCCACCGGGTCAGCCGCGTCTTTGAGATCAACAAAATGAACTCCTTTTACTACCCTTCCCCCTTTAATGTCCAGACAAGGTACAATCTTTTTTATCTCCATTTTCTCTCCTTTTTAGCCTACGTAACATTTTACTGAAGTAACGAAGCACACCGCAATCTTGAACCATTAGGCCCAGATTGTCTTACTGAACCAATACCTTAGCAAATATGGAAAAAATAATCAAATCGCGATTTTGCTTTTCATTTCCAGGATTATTTGATAGTATGTGTAACAGGTAAGTTTCCTTAAAAAGTAAGGTCCAGGAGCTTTGGGCGTCCTTCAGGAAACCTTTTTTTGGCCAAGACAGAGTGATACTTGCAGGCTTTAGCCCCTTGGTTATGACCTGGTAGCCGCAGGCTTTAGCCCCTTGGTTATGACCTGGTAGCCGCAGGCTTTAGCCCCTTGGTTATGA
>AQRW01000140.1 GCA_000402295.1 Candidatus Aerophobus profundus SCGC AAA252-L23 | reverse complement strand
CGGAGGTCAACGACAAGCGTTAGCTGTGGGGCGAGCTGCCGCCTGGGGTAGAAAAATAATAATTATGGATGAACCCACCGCGGCATTGGGAGTGGAAGAATCACGAAAAGTACTGGGTTTGGTAAAGCAGTTGAAGGAACATGGCGCCTCCATCATTATTATCAGTCATAATCTAAGACATGTATTTAGTGTAGCGGAGAGAATCATAGTTCTTCGGGGAGGAAGAAGGGTAGGATCAAAGTTAAAAAGTGAGACCACCGGTGATGGAATTGTTAAATTAATTACCGGAGCCGAGTTAATTTGAGAAAATGACCCCACCTGTTTCCAGGCAAAGGGACCCGAATCTCACTCTATATAAGGCTTACAGAGATATTTTTTTATTAGGTACTGTCAAATGGGAACTAGATTAGATTCTGGCATAGGGATAAACACTCAATAAATCAAGGAACTTCGAGGCTAATTTAGTACAATTTTGAACTTTAATTAAGAAAGTAAATTAGGATTACTCGGGCCGAAATGTTTCAGTATAACTAAATTTTCATACCTGCTGATATTGGTAACTTTTAGTGTATTGGCAGCTTGGGCGGTGATAAAAAACTCGTCACTGGTTAGCTGCTCAAACTGGATCAAAGTGGGAGTTTCTACTTCCGCGCTTCCCACCGTTCCCCTTCCCTGAACTACAATTGCTCCATAGGCGGCTTCATCGTGGATGGTTACACTTCTACCGGGAAAAACAGTTAATTCTTTGGCACTAAAATAGTCAGATTTATAAACTACCCATTTTTCGATATAACCTTTTTCTTCCATTACTTTTTGGTCTTCGACGAATATTGGCTCACAATAATAGTTCTTCGCAAACTCTGGATCTAAATTACCCTTCCAGTCAAGTATATTAACGATATAGCCGAAATCTTGCTGATATTCCTTGGGTACGTCTTTTACCACGAGGTCCCAGGGTACAGGCCTTCCTTCCATCATTGATTGGAACATAGCATGGACATCACTGGCTCTCTGTACCTCATAGGTAGCCAGAGATCCAGGGCCATGCAGTATTCCAGCAGGGACATCCCAGCCTGTTCCTAATTTAAGTTTATAAGCTTTGGAATAATTGAGAACACCATTATCCCCCTTGTCCCATCTTTTTAAGCAATCAATGATGTTACCTTTTGTCGTGCCAGACTTTAATCCAAAAAAGCTGTAAGGAAAGTTATTCGGAATAAAATTAAACTGAACTGGAAAATAATATGCCTCTGGTTTTCCCAACCGGCCTACTTTTTGAGCATATTCATCATTTTGGTGAGCATGGAAAGGCGTTGGCCCACAATAATCATAAATCTTTGCCAGTACTACCCAATCACCATATTTGTTCATTGCTTCCTCACCCAGAAATCTATCTCCTGCAAGTTCTATGGCTTCTTTCAAAAGAATTTTTTTGGTCTTGGTACCGTCTCCAACAACAATGTAGCTTAAACCCTCGTCTTCCGCTGTCCCCGGACCATTATCAGCTTTAGTGGTAGAGGCCAGCCATCTTTCACAGATACCTCCCCGATCGGCTCCTAGAATATAAAGATCTCGAGTATCCAACTTGAGCCTTCCCCCGGGCATAAGAAAAGACCGGGGTACCCAGGTGGGAGCTAATCTTAATATTCCATTACCTTCTTGAAGTGCTTTTTTAATCCATCCAGTTTTTTCTTTTATACTCATAATCTTCCTCCCTTTTATTTATTTAGTATCTCGAACCCAATCTTTGCCCGCATATGAGTGACCACCTTGACATAGCCAGTATCTGGTATAACAGAAATTTAATTGCAGTTTAGTTAGCTCCCTCCCTTAACAGCACCAAAAGTTAGTCCTCTTACAATGTATTTCTGAGCCAGAAAGACAAAAATAACGACAGGTATTAAAGAAAGTGAACCCATTGCTGCGATTCCTCCCCAGTCAGTAGAATGGGAGGCTACTAGTCCAGATATGGCTACTGGAACTGTGTGAGTGGAGGAACCAGAAAGTATATAAGCCATCATAAATTCATTCCAAGAGAAAATCAGGCAAAAAATTGCTGTTGCTGCTAAGCCTGGTGTAATTAAGGGTAGTATAATTCTCCAAAGCAACTCAAACCTAGAACAGCCATCGATTAGCGCTGCCTCATCTATTTCCTTTGGGATTTCGTCGAGAAATCCCTTTATCATCCATACAGAAAATGGCAATGAAAATGTAGTATAAACTAGTATCAAAGCTTGGTAGGTCCCCAGGAGGTGAATTTTACTCATTATAATGAAATAAGGAAGGACAGTAGTAATAGGTGGAAACATACGAGTACTTAATATCCAGAAAAGAAGGTGCTTACCAGAATTGAAGTTGAACCGCGAGAAGGCGTAACCAGCGAAACTACCTAAAACAAGAGATAGCAGTACGGAAGTAGATGCTATAATAATACTATTTAGAAAAACTTTAGAAAAAGCTTTCGTAATGAGCATATTGACGTAATTATCTATTATTGGCTTAAAAAGAAGCTTAGGAGGCATAGCCATGAAATCCACACGGCATTTAAACGAGGACAGTAATATCCAAACTATAGGGAATATATTGAGGCTGATAATAACTATCAGCAAAAAAGAAAGTAACCTTTTACTGATTTTCTTCTTTGTATTATACACTCGATTGTTCTCTTTCTCTACCATGTAACTGAATAATTTAATTTTTCTCTTTTCTGTTATTGTCAATGTGTTATTTGTAAATCCACAGCGACAAAGAAAAAACAATCCAGGGTTTTTATAGCCACCACAAGACCTATTTTGCCATAGCATTTTTTAGAAAAAAAATTTTACTATGTCTAACTATTTCAACTGAGCAGTCAATAGTCTTATAAGTAAAGTACTAGAGATTATAGCTATTCCTAACAGAACGAAGGAGTTAGCAGCAGCATATCCCATCTCCCAGGTTCTGAAAGCAATACGATAAATTTGTAAGCTATAAACATTAGTGGCATCACCTGGCCCACCAAAAGTTAGAAGATAAATTATATCGAAAATTTTTAAAGTATCCATTGTTCTAAATATAAGCGCAATTAGCATTATGGGAGAAAGCATAGGGAAAGTAATATGCTTGAAAACTTGCCAAGAGGAAGCCCCGTCGACTGAAGCAGCCTCAAATGGCTCTATAGGTAGAGACTCGAGTCCAGCCAAAATAATAAGCGCCACAAATGGGGTCCATTGCCACACATCGATAACCACACATCCCGCCAGAGCAGTTCGCATATCTCCTAAAACTGGTCTAGAAAAAATACCCAATTTGCTCAGAATATAGCCGATCACTCCGAACTCTGGATTATACATCAATTTAAACATGAGACCAGCAGTAATCGGAATTGTTGCCATAGGCAAAATGAACAGAGTACGTAATAGCCGTCTACCCAAGAGATTTTGTTGTAATAGAAGAGCGTAGCCAAATCCTAGTAGAAACTCTATAGGGACAGCGAACAAAAGAAAAAGAGTAGTTATCCATAAGGAATGTCTAACCTCCTCATCAAAAATAATCTTAGCATAATTAGAAAACCCGATGAATGGTCTACCTGGAAAAACACCGGCGAGATTTATTCTGTGTAAGCTCATATCAAACGAGTAGATGAAGGGAACAATGGTCATAAGAATCAAGAAAATGATAGTTGGAGCCACGAAGAACGTAATTACTACTTTGTTCTTCAAGCATATTTGGTTTATCCAAGATTTATGCTTTCTATTTGAGTAGTTTCTCTTTTTTCTCATTCAAACCTTATGTTTTAGGAAAATAAACAGTCTAACAATTTTTAGGATGTTCCTATGAATGATGCATTGACAAGAAGGCCTATCATTTCTGAATAGACCTTCTTGTCTTTCTTGACCTGCTTTATTGGTATACTTACTCTCTTATCTGTTTTATTTTATCCGCGAGGACAGCAGTTCTGTCAATTCCGCATTCATTGTAGTAGCACACTGCTCAGCTGTGATCTGACCAACAAGAAATTTAGATAGCTGCTTCATCATTGCTTCTCTCATAGCACCCCACTCCGGTATCTGAGGTCTAAAATTCATCACCCGAGCCGCTCGGTACTCTATGTCGTACATCCGCCACTTCTTAGGATACTTGGCTTTCATATCCGGTTGTGTGTAAAACTTTCCTATAGTCGGATGGTAACCGTAAGGCGCAGCTTTAAACTGGATTTCAGGACTAGTCGCCCATTGGACAAACAACCAAGCTGCTTCTGGATGCTTAGAACTAGAAGGAATGACAAGGGAGGATCCACCGTAGTGGGCTGTTCGAGACATACTTGCGGTTCGGCCAGGAAACGTATCGTAACTCATTTTACCCACTACTTTAGACTTCGCAGGATTTTCTAACTGCTCCAATTGATCATCCCATTCTATTCCGGTGGCGATAATACCCTGAGCAAACGCATCCCTCACCTCATTGTAATCCCAAGTTGTAACTCCTGGAGGAGCGTACTTCATTAAGCTCTTCCAAAACTTCAGTGCAGCTATGCTCTCCGAAGAATTAACTTGAGGGATATACTCCGCGTTATATATTTCTCCTCCTGCACCCCACAGGTAAAAGAAATAGTCCCAGTTAATGGAAATAAATCGTCTTCCCATCATTCCAAGCCCATAAAGATCAATTTTACCATCTCCATTTTGATCCAAGGTGAGCTTTTCCACTACACTTCTCAACTCATCCCAAGAATCAGGAACAGATACACCGTATTCATTGAACAAATCGCCTCGATATGCCCAAAACTCAACCACATTATCGAAGGGAAGTCCGTACAGAACGCCGTTCCATTCAGAACAACCCTTTACCCCACGCGGCATAAAGTCCTCCAGAGTGAAATCGGGTGAAGTCAGGTTTTTATCCTCAATAAATGGTCTAACGGGCCTAAAAAAACCAGATTCTACACATCTTCCTACATCTGCCGTATCCATGTTATATATATCATAGATGCCTGCATTAGATACAAAATCCATAGTAGCTTTTTCTTCCAGTTCTGGGTGACCTAACCGTTCAAATATCACCTTGATGCCTGTAGCAGTCTCAAACTCATTGACAAAATGCCAAAGGGCATCACTAGGTGGAGTGGTCTCGGTAACCATCCTAAGAGTTATACCGCGGTAAGACTTTGCTGCATCACTTAAACTCCATGCAAACGCTCCCGTAGTTGCTAAGACCATAATCAGAACAGCTACGATTACTTCTTTACCTATTATATTAATACTTTTACACATCAATAGTCTCCCTTTGGATATAGTTCATTTTTCTGTGAAAATTTTACTTCACCCTAGCTAACAACCTAACTATATTCTCACCTCCCTCGCGGCCTTTTCTTTAGCTTTTCCCTTCTTTAAAGATCTATCCTCATGCTATATCCAGGTTTCATAAAAAACTACCGTTGGATACCGGCCAGTTCAACTAACAGGAGAAAAACAGTGAATTCGCCAAAGGTAAATTTGGGAAATTCCTTAGTGGTAGTTCTTTGATAAAATTAGGTTGTGATTTTGGTCAAGCGGATAAGATATACTGTTTATGCTACTAAATACTACCTGGCGCGGATTCCAAAGTATAAAGAGAAAATATTTACCCAGGAGATAACAAAGTACATTAAAGAGACATTTGAGAAAATAGCAGAAGAGTTTGAATTTTAGATAGACATCATAGAAGTTATGAAAAATCATGATTACCTCTCTCTGCCCCCCCGAGGTATGGGGTGGACCCCATTGGTCGGACACTAATTTGCCAAAGTTAAGTTACAGATAGATCTGTTTTTGTAATTCTTACTACCATAATATACCTCAGCCGGTGTCCGGTAGTCAAGTGACTGATGTGGTCTCTCCTGATTATAGAAGACCAGATACTTGCTAATTCCTTCTTTCGCTTCTCGAACCGTCTGGTAGTCATTGATATACACTTCCTCGTACTTCACTGAGCGCCAGAGCCTCTCAGTAAAGATGTTATCCATGGCTCTACCTCTACCATCCATGCTGATTTGGATACTCCTTTCTTCGAGCTTCTTGATGAAATCTACACTGGTAAACTGGGAGCCCTGGTCCGAATTGAAGATCTCCGGAAAGGCCAAAGAAAGTGCCTTCTCTAAGGCTCTTATACAGAAGTCAACTTCCAGGGTAATAGATAGCTCCCAGGAGAGGACATACCTACTCACCCAATCTATTATGGCCACTAAGTAGAGCCAGCCATGACGTAGTCTGATGTAGGTAATATCTGTACCCCAGACCTCATTAACTCGGGTAATTATGCGGTCTCTTAAGGAGATATGGGTATATCTTATGACCAGGATCGGCTCTGCTGTTATTAGGACCCGGATAGATAGCTTCAATCCTCATTAATCTCATTAGTCTTTGCACTCTCTTTCTATTGACTTCATATCCCTTTCTTCTGAGGACTGCCGTAATCTTACGGGAGCCATAGAAAGGAGCCTTGGTATACTCTTCATCAATTTGGTGCATCAGCTCCAGACTGGAGGTATCAGCAACCGGCTGATAATACACCGTGGACCGGGCTATTCCTAACAGATCAGCCTGTCTTATCACCGGTATGATATTACCTGGGCGATCGATAAACAAGATCTTCTCCTTCACTGGTAAATCCACATTTTTTTTTAAGCCAGTCCGCTTCAATCTTGAGTCGACCAATCTCTTTATATAGTTCCTCAATCAGGAGATTCTTCTCCTTATCCTTTCGTTGATGGTTGTCGGTAAATAGCTCATTGACTTGATCTTTCACTATTTTCTTCCACCGTCTGATCTGGGCGGGATGAACTCCATACTGACTGGCTAGTTCTGTCGATGTCTTCTCTTCCTTAATGGCTTCCAGAGCTACTTTGGCCTTGAAACTAACTGGATACTTTTTCCTCATAGTCCCCATAGTCGGCCCCTCCTTTTCAACCTTACCTGTATCTTAGCATATTGTCCGAATTTTGGGGTCCACTACAGGGAAAACTGGTGGACTGTACAGGAATCGAACCTGTAACCTACGGATTAAGAGTCAATCGGCTTCAGGGATAGGAATTTCCTGAAACCCTTATCCCTTGAGGAGTTGGGGGAAACCATAATTTCTTGGTTGAAGCCAATATGATTCGGTTGTTACGTGAAAACCTAAACTTCCACTCTTGCTGACGCGGATTCTGAGGTCTCCGCCTGAAACGAGTTTGGTCAGGACCTTCATGTAGAGATTGGTCCATTTTTGGGGTACCACGTCTCCAGCCCACATCAGCTTTCGTATTCCTGGTAGTAGAGAACTTTACTAGGTTCTATTTTCTTGAATGTTCACGCCTGGTAAGAAAAATCAATTATTTAACATTTTTTGTCCAAAGTTGACCGATGGTAAAGGGAGGATATAATAGGTTTTAGTAGGAAAAGGAAGCGAGCTACAGTATGCGAGTAGAGTAACAGGTAAGTTTTCCTAAAGGAATGTGGCACTACCTATTTGTCATTGCCAGAGATAAGATTCCTCACTTTCCCTTCGCTTCGCTCTGGGCTTTGGTTTTAAACAGGCCCCGCAATCCGCGAAGCGTCACGAGGTTACCTTTGGCAACCGTGGTGATCTTGTTTTTGGGATTGCCACGCCCGCCTTCAGCAGGCTCGCAATGACGGAAGTGGGTAGGGGAGGTTTTAACCTCCCATTTTTTGAGAAGAACTATTACCAAGTAGAAGTTGCAGGCAAGAGAAGCTATATCCAAGAAAGTCTTCATTATTTCTACAAAACTCACAGTTCTCACAATATATAGCATTATCCACCGTGAACTCCCAAAAAATCAATTACTATTTCCCTGCCTCAGGAGGATATCGTCTCTCTGGAGCCGGTATTTTACCACAATTCCCAATTTCATACAGAATACCTAGAGTAGGTTCGGTATCAAAATAATAGAAAATATCCTCATCAAATTTCCCGCTCTGAATGACCTCTATTCCATTTTGTTTGAATTTTTCCACAGTTTCTTCTATCTCATCCTCACTAACTTTGGCCTTAATGTGATGAATACCTTCCCCCTTTTCTTTAAGAAAGCTCTCGTACAGACTAGGGCCTTCAACGGGCTGAATGAGTTCAAACTGCATTTGTCCAAACGTAGCCAAGGCTAGCATAAATTTAAATGGTTGTCTAAATGGTTGACCATGCAAAGTAAAATCCCTCACTGTTTCTTGGCTAAACGTATAAACATCCCAAGGGCCAATGCCTAAGATTCTCCAATATCTTTCCATTGATTTTTCAATATCTCTTACCACAACACACAACTGCACTATTTCTCTCTTGCTCATTTTTTCTCTCCCTTGCTGACCGATGACCAAATTATCTTAGAGTTAGCGTTTTTCTCAGGTCTTATAATACTTTCCTTCCATTCTCTGCCAGTCTATTTCTGGTTTGTTAGTTATTTACCTCTTTTGTACTCGAATTTGGTCTTTTCTTCCTTGTATTTTCCCTTCCTAT
>AQRW01000139.1 GCA_000402295.1 Candidatus Aerophobus profundus SCGC AAA252-L23 | reverse complement strand
TTGATTATCGCGCCCGTTTTGTCGTTTCAATCCCTTATAGGTAGTCTACAAACCAATTTTTCCCTTTATATATGGGTTACTCAAACGTACCGTATCTACTTTGTTCTGTCAAGAATAAATATATCAACATTTGTTCCTGCCCATGGAATAGTGATTACAGAGTTTTTGGATTTGTCGTCCATGTTACCTATTTTTCACATTATTCATTATAGACGACAAAAATTAAATGATTTTTTCCTCCATTGGCTTGTCAATCCCCATAGTTTCTCTGGAAAAATATCGAGTAGTCCTAATCTTGTAGAATATCACAGAGTCCTCATCTTTATGTATAATCGCTCTGAGTTCCCCTTTGAGCTTTATGAGTTTGGCTGTGGTTATTTCTCCTTCCAAAACCGAATTCTGCATCCAGGTGAGATATCTCCTTCCCACTTTCAAGACCTTGTTTACTCGTTTTTCGTTAATATCATAAACCATAATTAGATACATTTTGCTCCAATTTTCATGCTACCAACTGGCTACAAAAGGCTTGTACTCCTTCTCTTCCAAGAAGTGTTTTTCCAGTTTGTAAAGTTCCAAACGCAATAGTCTTCGGTAGGAAACTTTTCTTCCAATGTCTCTGTGATGGATGGTAGTACTCAGTCTTTTTTCCATCTCCTGAACAAAGATAGTTCTTCCTTTTTCATTCAGGGAAATACCTCCCAGCGCTTTCACAAAATGAGAAGTTTTGAGCATTTTCTTATTCAGAAGATAAAAAATTACTCTGTCAGCCATAACTGGCTTAAATATCTCGGCCACATCAAGATTAAGGGTAAAACGGCGAAAGTTTGTAGCGTGCAGATAGCCTATCCGAGGATCAAGATGGGTCTTGTAAATCTCACTCAGAACAGCCGTATAGATCATACTGTTGCCAAAGCTAACCAGGGCATTTAATCTATTTTTTGGTGGTCTTCTACTTCTTTCCCCGAATTCAAACTCGGTATCCTTGATTATTTCGTTAAAAGAATGATAGTATATATTCCTTATATTTCCTTCAATAGCCATAAGCTCATTAGTATTACTCTGTTGGGAAAGTATTTGTTCTAGTTTTTCAATTTGTTTAATACAATCCGAAACGTCGGCATCTCTGTGTTGGTAGTAGGAAAGTACTTTTTTGATATTTAATACCGACCCTTCTACAAATCTTTTGGCCAGACCCATTCTCTTTTCTTCATCAAGGTAAAACTCACATTGTTTCAAGATCATATAGCCGGAATTGTAATGTTCTCGAGGATAAAAGGTGCCCGAGTAATAACCGTAATAGTTATAGAAATGGAGGATTATTTCCTGTTGACTTAAGAAATCAAGGAGTTTCTTATTTATGGTAATCTCCCCAAAAATCAACATCTCCTTGGTATTCTCCACCGGAATATACTTCCGTTTCCCCTCATCAGATTCAAAATAAAGTGTATTCTGTTTCCGCTTAAGCTCACCATTAGAGAAGACATAAATAGTTTTTTTCATTGTCACACTTTTTGTTTTATTGTTCAGATATTGTCCGAATGATCTCTCCGACTTCCCTACATATTGTTTCTGCTCCTTGTTATCTTTTTCCTCAGTTCCATAGTGCATTCTACATTGCCCAGCCAACTTCGACAAAAGAATCTTCTTGCTTTGAATTTAATTCATAAGCCATCAGCTAGGCTTCCCAGGAACAGATGCAGTAATACCGGATTAGAGTGTCGGTAATATTTGCAATTATCCAGTCTTTGTCGAGACCTTATACCTTACCGGCAAAAGTCTCTCCAGGTTTATGTTTCTTGATGCATTAAGAATCTCGATCCCAACAACTTTTTCATTTTCCCCCATATCCAGCACAATATCTTCAGATACCCGTTTGTTTACGACATCTTGTTTTCTGTCATCCAAACGGATATAGAGAAGATCTATTTTATCATCATAAATGACCTTCATTTTGCCCCTCCCATTTTCCGTAAAATACGTAAGCGGTTACGGTTACTATCAGTTTTCCTTCAACGGCATAGAATACCTCTACTCTTTTTTGATCGTAGTATTTAGTGTGTCTTCTTGATTTGAAATCATAGATTTTGACTTTCCCTTTTCGGCCATACTTAGCTGAAATAGAAAAACCGCTATTAATAACGTCTTTAATTTCTTCCTCACTTGTCCCTCTTTCTTTTGCCCGTTCCAGCGTGTGCGGGTCAATTACTATCTCCATCTCTCTTTCTCCCAATTCCAAATTTACTTCGTGAGAGAACTTACTATACAGCCAATGCTTTCAATTCTCAAGACCTGAGTTTTTGGACAGTGGACATATTCTGTTTGTTTATATAAAACTTTTGTCTTTCTATACCCAGCAAAACTCTCTGTAGGCACAGTTTGAGCAGTATTTGTTTTTCACAAGCTCTGGAGGTTGTTTTTGAACAATGATTTCTTTGATGTTATGAAAGGTACGCTTGAGTTCATCTTCAATGTCAGCGGTTAACTCCACAGGGATTATTTTTCTCTCCTTGGGTATCAGGAGTTCTCCCGTCACCAGAATTCCTTTTTGCTTTAATCGATAGAGATAAAAGGAGAGCTGCATTCGGGCTGACTTTATAAATCGAGATGATTTCTTAATCTCTCCGATGACGATTTGCCCTTTAGTTTTCTTTATTAAATCAATTCTCATATTCGCAGCGATTATTTCTTTTTTTTCACGTCTATATGATTCATCATGAAGAATTCGCCCAATCTCCAAAAAAGAATCATCCTGATTGGGATTTAATTCACGGGACATTAGCCAAACCTCTCGTTGGCAAATGTAATAATACCAAATTAGGGTACCAGTGATTTTCTGCAATTGAGTCTTCTTCTTTAATCTCTACGTTCTACTCATAGAATCCTTTTCTCAGCTTCACCGACTTCAACCCGGTTGTCTTACTCCCGGGAACTAAACACAATCGATGTTTAGTAATATTAGGTATACATTGACCAAAATCGAATTCAGCCAGAAGTTCCAGTTTGCCATCAAATTCACCGGCAACCTTTTTTCTTGGTAAAAAATTATTGATTGGTCTATCATTCAGTTGAAAAAATGGTTGTTCCTCATTCGTGTTTGTTTTTTTGACTCCCCATTGATCCAAGATTTCCTCTTGGAGACTTATAGCTTTTTTGAGTAATAATGTTCCCAATCCATACCGAGTATCTCCTCCAACAACAATCTCAAGTATATTTTCTTCCAAAAAATTATTTTTGATGGTATTGTCTACCCACAATAACCCAATCCAGTATAGCTTTTTACTACTATTCTTCTTGCTTTTGCTGTTCTTCTTAATTTGGGGTAAGATTACTTCCATTTCGTGCAAAGATTTATCCTTGGCTGCTAAATTTATGGGCTGAATGGCTGTTGACATAAGACTATCTACGAACTCATTTCTGAAATCTCTTTCTGAATAATTCTTAAGATAGAACTCACCATTTTTGAATTTAGGCATCATTGTCTTATCATAATCTTCGCTAAAAGAAGGGAAAAAGCAAGTGATTGTTTCAAATATCTTCCTATTTTCATCGTTTTTGAAATCACGATCAGACCATCTTTTATTCTTTCCGTAGGTATTCGTTAACGCTCCCCACATAGTCTGACCAGTAATGAAAATTCTTGTCTCTGATAAAACACCATATCCATGCATGCCGAGATGAATAGGTTGAAGTTGTTTAAATACAAGCAAATATCCTGTTTTATTCACCTTCGTCTCCCATAGCTTTCGCATGATAACGGGCATAAATCAAGGCTCTTTCTAAAAGTTGACGAAAAAAGAGGAGATTAGGTAAATCATTTGATAAATTTTGGAAAAAATTCTCGGACTTCTCTTCAGAATTATTTGATTCGGAAATAACAAATTCTCTTAGTTTGCCCATCGGTAATTCAATAAATATTTTCTGGAAATTATTTTTGTTGTTTTTGTCCTGAGCTTTGCAAAAAACATAGTATGCGTAAACTCCGTCATTTGTTAACACACCTAAAGACTTTTCAATATTACTTAGAAGTTTCTTTTTTAACTTTTCATTCTCTATTTTATTAATTTTTTCTACCAACTGGAATCCCAGGTTATTCATAGCAGAATCGATATTAGCCATTTTGATCTCCGCTTTCCGGAAATTGCCCGGATTGCTCATTATTCTTATTTTGTGCACTGTCCCTAAACGGGTGAATTTTCATTCTGCCAAAGCCTCGGGTTATCATTCCACCAATGCCAAGAGTTTCATAGAATACTCTGCTATCTTCCAGGGCTTCGAATATCAAGTTCTTCTCAGGTAGGTCATCATAGTTACCAAAAGCCATTTTGTCCATTATTCTCAAATTACCATAAAGGATTGTTCCCCGGGGAATTGCTTCCGACGTAAATAATGCTCCTTTCTTGGCAGCACCTGTTAGTGGATCAATAGAAACAGACGTCCGGACCTCAAGGTTAGCATTTATGATTTGCGAGATTATGTTATCAGATACTACGATTACTTGTGATTTGTCAAAGTTACTTAAGGGTATGGGAATCTCCGGAGTTTTCTTATTCTCTTCAATTCGGAAATTTATCCAGCCCAGATTGAGATAACCCTCGGTGTTATCACTAACTAAGATAGACTCATCTCCAGAAGGCTTTTCTCCACATTTTATTTCAGCTGCCTTTAATAACATTGGTGAAGTTATCCACCGCACTCCAATTCGGGTGGATATTGGAAAAAACAGTATGTTCAAGTCGGAAAACAAAGCCAATCCCTGATGAGACTGGTTACTTTTGGAATAACCAAAAGTTTTACAAACAATACAACGCCCACAATGACCGGTTTTCTCATCAATATTTCCCTTATTAGCATCTTCAAAGGACTGATTAGCTCTATCGTCCTGTCCAGCACATTTTATAGCCGCAAATCGGTTATGTTTAAGATTGGTAACCCATCCAGGAGCATTATTAAACAGATCGGAGATGTTATCCTTTTTTTCCGCTCTTTTTGATCTATCTGCCTTATATTCATTCTTGAAATATGACTGCAATTTTAGAGCCATGTAATATCGCCAGGTACCAGCCAAACTACTGCCAGGAATCTTGGGAATATTAGTTGTAGGGTCTCTAACAATAGTATTATCTACTCTTCCAATGGCATATCCACCAGTACCGACATAAATTGGGTCCGTTGCCACTGCATAAATCTTACGAGGTTCAACAAAATCATTCATTTCTTGTCTCCTTAAATCTTTTTTAGGTGAATATGCCAGAATTCAAACATATCAATAAATTGCCATAATGTTTCTTTGAATACACCTGGGTTCAAATCCTCAACGCTATTCCAATCAGATTGTCCCAAAAGTTTTGCAAATTCATCTAATTTCTGCAACTGTTCATTTTTGCCTTTCAGATCAAGAACATTTATAAAGGCGGAAAGCAGGAAACTTTTGATAGCATCATCATTATCTTTCCAATCATTCAGTTTTGAATAAATTAAACTGACAATATTTTGTAGCTTTCCGGTGAGTTTTGTTTTCTCAAAGTAATTCCCGAAATCATAGAATATTTGCCATTCTCCCCAAGTGTAAGGTCTATTCCTTTTTTCTTCTTTTACCCGTCTACCTTTTTTGTTATAGTGAATATCATTCCTGCGAGTATTCACATCCATAAATTCGAAATCAACCGTATTGGGATAAATAATAAATATGTCATTATCTGCAGCGGTTTCGGTGGTATTTAGCCATACAGGTTTATCTTGCGGCCTCAAGTAGAACTTATAACTGCCTTCCCCCTGTTCTTTCTCGTAAAAACTGTAGAAACTCTCCAATTTGTCTAAATTCTCTTGCTTCGTGTGACAGGAAAACGCCTCCTTTTGCATAGCCTTTAAAGATTTTGCGTCAATTCTTGTCCTGATCTGGTCCCAATCGTCGATGTCATGCCTGATATTCCTCAGCGCCTTAATACCCACGTAAAGGGGCTTTTTGTAGTTTTGGATAACAACACCGATATGCAGGGGTAACTTACCGATGACCCATTTGAATTCTTTTTCATAAGCTTCCTGAACCTTTTTTATCAGTGTTGGTACCCTATCAGCAGGGATAATAAATTGATAGGAAATAGGTGTAGGATCAAGGATAGAAAAATAAGGCAAGAAATTTTCATACTTTGCATCTTTGAGATTTAAATCGATAGTTTTGTCATTGGTTTTTCCATATTCTCTTAAGGCAATTTCTTTTTTAAGCCAATCACCTCTCTCTTCGTTTATCTGCTCTTTTATTTTTTTTCTATCAAGTTTGTTTTGGTTGCCCGATAACGTATCTATTGCTGCTGTAAGAGAGGAAATAAGATAAACACTACCTTTCTTATCAACCCAGAAATCAAGACCCGAATATTCGTACTCTCGTGATCGCTCACCCTTGCCTTCGAAGACTTTATTCCATATTAGTCTCTTACATCGCCATTCTGGAATCTCCGTTGAGGCCTGAATATGCTGTCTGATATCATAAAAAAAGTCTTGTGTCGTTTCCCAAATGCGGCGCATTCTCGCTGGAGATGGATTTTTGCGAAGAAGAAATTGGAGAAGAAGATGAGCAAGAAAATCTATGTCACTCTCATTTAAATCAGACCATTTAATCTTTCTGTCATCAAAATTAATTTTATCTTCAAGTTTGTTCTTGAGAAAGGTCTTCCAAGTGTCTCCAATAGAACGTTCCAAAAGAATGGCTTTGATTTGATGCACGACAAAGAAGAAAGCAAACACTTCCTTAACTAAATCCTTCTTTCCTTGATTTTGAAATTTGGCACCCCATTTATCTAAATCAAGATATTTCCGAGACACATCATAAATAATCTTGCCTTTCCTATTTTCTTCGGATGTCTTACCCAATCTGTTTAGACCTTCAAAAAAGATTCTGTCAAATAAATCAATGTTATTCAATACAGTTTCGTTTGTGATTGTCGATTTTTGTGGGTATTGAGATACAATATTATTGTATATTTTGTTGAAAGGTTCTCTTATGCCTTTTTCGTCAAAAAAGGAAAGAAAGTAGTCTATTACCTCCTTATTGTTTTTGTTATTCCCATAGAAATTTGTATATTTCCCCAAGTCACTTGAAAAAGTCTCTTTTATTGTTTGTAACAAGTTTTCAAATTTTTCCAAGCTATCCGAATAATCCTCAGTCAACCGTTGTACCAATGTACTGCTTGAGAGATTTCCATTGAGCCACTCGGCAAGTTCGAATTTCAGCGTTATCGGGGCTATTCGTCCATTCTCATCCTGTAAGTCGCCTGTCCAGATAGTTTCCCCATTAATACTTTTTAGCCAATTGTCAATTCTGCTTTCTTTTTTTTCTCTGCACACATCACAAATTAAATTATTCTCTTCATCATCTTTTCTTTTCGCTAAGCGCATCCCACAAACCTGGCAAATACCATTAGCACTATCATCATACTTGAGACATTCCTCTAAGTCGTTCGGATAAGTTGCCTTCAAGAAATTCTCTTTAGCCCTCTCTATTAGATGAGCTATATTCATTGTTCCCCGAGAAGCTTCTGTCAAGAAAATAGCCGGATAAACTTCTCCCTCAAAATTTTGAGTAAATATTTTCAAAATGTTTTCTTGGATATCTTCCAAATCGTTAGATAGTAAATAAAAGTCTCCCGATTGCTTTCCCTTAATATTTTCAGGCACTAAGAAGTAGATTCCGGTCTCATCTCTATAAATTTCATTGCCGAGAGGATATTCTGTTTCTAACAACTTTTTTACACTATCATCTACTTTTCTTGCCTTATCTCTGTACCAATTAATATAAGTAGATTCCAGTCCCTTTTCAGCCAATCCCAATTTGTCATGCTGAATCCCCAGAATACGCCAACGGATACATTGAGGATCGTCCTGGTAGCAATTCAGTCTTTCTCTCTCCAGCAAAATAGTCACAACAGTCGCCTTGAACAAAGTCGCCGTCATATAAGCTTGATCCCAAAGGGTAACATCGTTAGCTGAACGTCTAGTTTCTCCTGGTATATCTCTATAATGTTTCTTAACTAATTCTATTAGATTCCCTCGGAAGTTAACAAGAGCATATTCTGAAAGTTTATTCCAATCTTGATAGGGGATTTGGTTTAGTAACTTTTCAAAACCTTCAATGAAAGTATCTAGTTGATAATCGATTTTTTTTAGATCCAAAGGTTTTTTCTCTCGCCCAAAGGCATTAGCTATATATGTTCGGTAAGAATCTTGTTTATTTTCATCTTGAACTGTATTTTTATCAATACCCGAATTGATACTTTCACAGCCTCTCCAAAAGATGTTATGAGGGAATTTTTGTTTATTTTTCCCCTGTACAATTTTTTCTAATTCAAAATTTTCATTAGCAATGACGAAAGAATTATTTTTAATGAAACCTGCTACTAAATTTGAAGAGGTATAGTCTAATGAGTTAACAAATGAATTTCGGTTATTATTTCCCTGTTTTTCGATAAATTTTGCACTAAATTTTCTTAGATTAAACAACAAGGCCCCAATTTCCGCCTTGATTATATCTATTTTATTATCTTTTAAGTCTTTCAAATTTAGATTCATCTTGGGTAGTCCTCCCCGTTTTGAAACTTACATACAATATTCTCTAATTCTGCTTTTCCCCAACCCAGTTTTGTCTTTGCTCCAATGCCAATTTCCTGGAGTGTCTCCTTAAATAACTCAATGAGGAATTTGGCATCGCCTTCTGCTTGTTTTCTTGCCTTTGTAGTGGGCAACAAGACAACATCGTAAGGAATATAGATAAGTTGGAAAATTCCTTTGCTTTCTTTGGGTACCACCTCGTAATAAATTGGATGAGTACCGGCTTTTGTTTTGCGGTTGTGGGGATTAATAACTTCGAGAGAAAGTCTGTTGAAATAGGTAGGATAGAAAATTACTCTTCCCTTGTGGGGAACCAAATGCATGTTTCCATTGTCCCTTAGGATTTTGTTACGAAGACGCTCAACGGTGTCACTTTTGGGATGGATCTTTATCCCAAGTTCAAACAACGCGTAAGACATAAGAGCTTCTCTGAACTTCTTTTCGTTTTTATCTTCTATCCATTTGGACAATTTCCTGAACTCATCTGAACCTGCTCCAAATATGCGATAAATCTTGAAATATATATCGGCAAAATCTCTGCTATCTTGTTTCTTGAGTTTCTCAATTGCTGCTTTAAAAAGAGCCCCCTTCCAGGCACTTGGCCGTATCATCGGTACTTTCCAAACTTTCTCCTTCATGATAGGGTTATCAATGATATAAAAATCATCATCGTCACGGGAAAAATAGGGAGCTTGCAATTCAAATGTGGCCCTCATTACGAAAGAATTGGGAATAAGATTTTCCACAAACTGGTCAATCTTGCTCTCTCCTATGACGCCCGAGGTGTATCTTACTTGTTCCAACACTTTACTGTTGATCTGAAGGGTTCTGTTAGCTATTCTTTCAATCTTGAAGTAGTCCAGGGGTAATTCTGAGACTTTGGTATTCTTGTAATTCTTATCAGCCTGTTTACCCCACTTGATAAATTTAATCTTTGACTTTTGATCACCCAAGTCTTTGACTCGCCGAGAGCTAATCTTGTACTTGTACCCGTATTTAAGGAAATGGAAGGGATTCTCGCTTTCATAGTAGAGGTCATCCAAGATTACCTCAAAATTCATTGTCTTTTCTCCTTCGTACCTTTCTTTACTGCACTCAAGCGAGTCCTAAGCCCGAAGGTCTGTAGTCCGACTAAGGAGAGAAATCCATATTCATAGCTACCATCATCTGTTTCGTTGATCCAGGGAACCATTTTTGTAGCATTTGGTCCAGAGATCTTATGAGTTTCATCATGGATATGGTTGACATAATATTCATCTCGATAAGTTGAACCAAATTTGTAGTGACGAACGTTTCTATCGTTTTCCATCACTCTCTGCGCAGCTTTATATTTGATCAAGAATTTGATAATGTTTTCGAGACTCGCAGAGTTATTTTGTTTCTTGCATTTCCAGAGACCAATTCTTTTGCAATTGAGCAGCTCATTAAAGGACGACATTTCCTGTATCGCATCAAAAACAGAAGTATCATCGAATCTTCCCAGATATTCTTTGTCTTGCTTTCGGAAGTGAGAAAACCCAAATACATTCTCCTCTATGTCTTCACCATCTATGGTAAATTTCACTCTTCCATATCCCAGATTATTTTTCCCGCCGATGAAGCCATACTGTTGAATGAAGTTGAGAAGAGGTACAATAATATTCTTGATTGTGGTTTGGTGAGAAACAAAAGTGATTTGGAGATTACCAAAGAACCAGTCACTTTTCCTTGGGAAATACCATCCTGCGTTGTGACCACTTACACAAAATTTTCCTTGTCCGTAATCATTGAAACCACAATCTCTTTGTACCTTGATACTCTTAACAGCTATCAATCCTTTCCATCCGGTGCAACCAAAGATACGTGAGGGAAGAAAAATATTTTGCTCTGCCAAAGCTGTATCCTCTGCCTTGTCCAAATCTGCTTCCTCTCGTAAGGCAGACTTTAATGATTCTTGAAATTTACCAGAGTCTATCCCTTCATTCTCATAACTCTTAACAGGTATTCCTACCGCATGGCAATAAACTTCAAACCAAAATCTCAAAGCTCCCATAATTGATTGCGGTTTGATCTCTGTATTCTTTCCCCATGCGTCACCAGTCCACAGGGGAGTTATTGTCTCCAAATTTATCTTCATCACCCCATTTAATTACTCCTCTTCACTTTGTATTTATTCATCTTACTCTCCTGAATAGTTCTGTTTTTCTTCTGAGCATTGGAGAATATTTATTATTTTCTGGGTCACTTCATTTAGCGCTCGTTAAATCCGAAAACGGAAAAGGGACAACTACTACATCTCCTCTTATAAATCTTTCCAAGCTTCGTCCTCCTCAAACCTTAGCCAATCTTTCTTAAGAGATGACTCGCTTGCAATTGCCGTTTCCATTTTTTGCTTTAATGCTTTTGTTTCTAAAAAGTGTAGAAAATCTATTATCTCTGGAAGATACTCTTCGGGAATTTTTTCAATTTCTTTTAAATCAGTTCCTTTACTTCCATATTTTCACCTCTTACGGCATCATTGAGACGCTGCTTATCTCTTTTCTCTGTAGATATCCTAACAAGAATCTTCTGGAAATCTCTATTTTTCTTATTCTTTTTTTCTACTACCACACAAAAGTTCCCGCCCCAAATCCCGTTTCTACTGAATAGAAATCTTCCAATTGGCCTTGAGGAATATATCGGAATCCACAGACTTCTGCTGGAAGTACAACTTCTTTATCTGCCCTGACAGATATTACATAGTTTCGGAATCTTCTGCGAATTGACAGGTAGGCTAGTCGTCGTTTAAAAAAGTCTTTTTTTTCATTATATATCTGTTCGCAATATTTTTCCCAAGTTGTTTTTGCCTCCTCATTGAGCTCTACAAATATATCAGCGTATTCTCCTTTTTCGCCTATTAGCTGAAACTCACTTACTTGGATATTATGACCATCGCGTTGCGGTGGGTTTTTCTCGTGGAAGCGTAGTTCAAGCATCGCTTCCCAAATATACTTAGAGACATCATCGTTTATCTTACCCCTTACTTCTTCAAAATATTTGTTGGTTAGTTTGTAAAAATCACCTTCTCTTATTTCTTGATCCCCAATTAACTTTTTTGAAACACTGGGATGTATCTTACCATATACATACGTTGCAAAATGATCAAGACAAAAAACATAAACTTCTCTTTGGGTTTTGTTATACTCCCTGTTACATCTTCCAGCTACTTGAATAATGGAATCAATAGGTCCTATATCTCTTATCACTGTATCAAAATCGAGATCTACCCCAGCTTCAACCACTTGAGTAGAGACTACGATTGGCTTATTATGCGAATCAAGAAGATTCTTCACTATCTTTATACGATTTGCCCGTTGCTTGGGAACAATGTTGGTAGATAGATAAAATAAACAATCGTTTAAATTGTAATCTTTAATTTTTTCATAAATTTCTTTTGAGCAACGAATAGTATTAGCCACAATGAGATAGGATTTTTTAGAATTATAGTTATCTTTAAGCCATTCTACAAACTCGTCGATACTCCTTGTATTTGTATCTGGTTTAATGATAACACGATCTAACTTTCTAAAATAATTCTGACTATTCTCCACCAGTTCCACAGCATCCTCTTTTTTTAGGATTAAAGGTTTTGTAGCCGTGAGCAAAACAAAATAACAGCCAAAATGAGTAGCAAACAATTCAATTACTTTCTCTACAATATCCCAATACTCTATGGGGATATTCTGTACCTCATCAAGCAAAATTACACTGCCGGCGATATTATGGTACTTCTTGAGAAACTTATTCTTGAAGCCAATTATTGTATGTAGAAATTGCACAAAAGTAGTTATTATTACCTCGGATTGCCAAGACTCTATCAAAAGCAAGGCTTCATCAAGTGATTTATCTTCGTTCCCTTCCTTGTATTCTAAATCTGTTAGGTGGTGGTGTTTTAAAAGATACGAGGTCTCATTCTCTTCAAAATCTTTAATCCCAGAGCAAAGCACATTGCGGATTACTTCATAATTCTGTTCTATAATACTGATGAATGGCAGAGAATAGATTATTCTTGGGATATAGCCTTTCTTTTTCTTAATGCGTGCTCGTAACCTTAGTGCAGCCGAGAAAGCGGTCAAAGTTTTTCCTGAACCCGTGGGGGCAGTGAGAGTAAACAAGTGATTCTGCAAGGAGACATTTCTAACCCTGCGTAGGACCTTGTCATAAATTTCATTGCGGATTATGTTAATAGGTTTTGAGGACTGAGGATCAAAATGGTCTTCTCTATATTTATCCACCAAATTTTCGGATAATTCTTTTCTACTTATTTTGGAAACTTCGCCAGCATCTCTCTTATCAGCATCTATGAGAGCAGAATAAAGTAAGGAGGTGATAAGTGAGAGCCTCATTTTTTCATCATTAGTCACTTTGCATTTAAAATTATGATTCAGTTTGCTGAGATTTATAAGGATTCCAAGCCATGAATTAAGAAAGACCTTCACCTTACTAATTAACCCAATTTCCTTATAATTCTCTTCTATGGAGTCCAATCTCTCTTGGTATTTCAGGTTGCCAACCTGTTCGTAAGTTATCCTTAGCCTTTCTCTCAAATCCTGCTCTGCATAAGGGAATCTCGGAGAGTCTTTCAGATGTTTGCTGTGGGGAATATCGTCTTCAAAGGATCCTAAATCTCCATGGTGATGGAGAACAATAAAGTATGTCACCAGGGGAAGATGCACGTAAATTTTTTTCTCAGGTTTACTTTTTTCAAGGTATTTCTCGATTTCCCAGGCAACAAATAATGCTGAAATAAAGGAATGACGAGATTTTTTCTCTCTTTCTTTCTTTTTAAGAAGATGCTCTTGAAAAAAAGACGTATATTTCCCGAAATCATGAGAAATTCCTATAAGATAAGCTATTTCTGCCAGGTAATAACGATCTTCTATGGGTATTTGTTCTGTGGCACTTTTGGCATCTTCCGCAACTTCCTTTAAGTGCTTTTTTAACTCCTTTCGTGGCTTTCCATTCTCATCCACATGAGAGTAGAAAATCATTTAGCCTTCCATAAAAACAATATTTTCTATCACAGCGCCATTTTCAGGATCTTGATACTCTATTTTGTAGTAATTATCTTTAATCTTTAATTTAGCTTTGTTATAATTTTTCTCGTAAATGAAGCTGGAAGCTTTCTTTAATTTTCTGGCTGAATCAAACTCAAGGGGCATTCGCTCTTTCATATACTGGAAGGTTTTTCCTGAACCTGGCTCAAAAATAAGACCGCCTTTTGAAATTTGTTCTACATTTACCGCAGTTACTATTTCCACAGGAGTTGCTGGATTTGAAAACCTGGAGATTTGATTTTCTTCAATGGAGTCGATGAATTTCACTTCAGCAATAAATTCGCTCAAACCAAGATATGGTGGATAAACAAATTTACCTAACTCCAGAGTTTCTTTGAGCTCGAGTAAGGTCTTGCCGCTATGATAAAAGTATACTCGATATCTAAGTTTCTGGTAATTCTGCGAAGGTAAGACTATTTCCAGTGGTATCTGTGTATGACCAGCGCTGAGGTTCAACTCTCCGAGGGCTTTCGTCCGAACATAATTTACCGTCTGCATAATCTTTCGAGAGGAAGTCTTAAATGAAATAGCAATTTTACAATACCCGCTACCGAATTCATCATAATAACTATCTCTTTCTCTACCCAACATACCGGCAATCAATCCAGTGATTGTAGTCCTTGGTGGGAAAGCGTAAGATAGGGATGAGGAGTTAGTATAGAACTTGCGAAAATGAGCTACTGGTCCTTGAATATCAAAAATAAGGAGTTTATCAAGACGTAATTCCACTTGTTCTCTCCTTTTTACTCTTTAAAATTTTTTTTTCTATTTTTGCCTTAATTTCCAGTTGGCTATATTACTTTAAGTATGGTAAACTTACAATCTTATCCTGTAATTTATTTTCTTCAAACAATTCTTTAAAAGTTTTCTCCTCTTTCGTTTTTAAATCACGGTGCTGCCAGAGATATATTCTCTCAATTTTACTTTGGTTTTCTTTGATAAGACTTATTAATGGTGTAATCTCAAGCTTTAAGTCACCTATATCTCGTAAATTCTCATCTGGATATGCTTTCACGTACTCTCTTAAGTCCCCAAGAAAAGTAGTATTGTCTAGATACTCAACCCTGAGTAATAATCTGGGAGCTTGACCAATCTTGCTTCTTGTAGTTGCCTGTAGAGGAATAGCCTTTAGCAGGGCATCATCAAGAGAACTTACATCATCTCCAGAAAGCTTTGTTTTTTCAGCTCTTTTACTACTGACTATACCGTGAAAAGCAATTAGTGAATAGTACACTCTCCAGTCTTTCCCCATAGTACTGTATTCTTCGCCTCTCCCGGCAAAAGTGGAAGTGATTGTAGAGGATTGCACAATATCAACCTTATTCAAAGAATAACCCCAGTTGAATTGGATTGGACCGGTAAAAGTGTTAGAACTTCCTCTTCTTGTGCCCTCTTTTGCTTTGATAGGCATAGTCGCACCAAACATTCTTACATCAATCAACTTCTCTAACATCCACTCAATTTGCTTATCTTCAAGTTTGTTAATATCTACTTCCACCTTTTTGTTATTTTCTTCATAATGTTCAAAGAGTTTCTTTAATCGATTTGTTGCATCCACCGTCACATCATCCACCTTTGCAACAAATATTTCATCGCCTTCATCTTGCAAATAGTCTCTTATGTATCTCTTCAACCTCACATCACTCACCAAATTTCTACGAGCATCATAATCCATTCTGGGTCTATTCTCATCATCCGGGTCACCATTTGGATTACACAGCTTAGCATCGTAAATGAATAAAATATCACTGTTATGCATTTTCTCCTCCTTCTAATTTATTTGCATTTTTCTTTTAGTTTATTCTTTGTTAAGATTTTATAGGTGTTATAAGCGTATCCAGAGAGTATGTAGAAAACATTTTCCTGATCCGAAAGATCCCAATTTTTGATATTCCTATCCAATAATTTCTTCATTTCCCCAAAAATCCCCTCATTATAAGAGAGTCTTTTATATTGTTTCAGTTTTTCAAATATCTCATTGGTAAGTCTTATAATTTTCCCAATATTCATACCCTGATAGGTGATTTTGTTTAGAATGGGTTTTGTGCGATTCTCTGGAGAATATTGTGTATTCCCAACTTCTCCAATGAGATATCCAAGAAGAAAAAGGGCAGTTTTTGTTTTCTGATACCCCATCTCTTCGACATAATCTTTAATTTCCTCGGGTAGTAGAAAAATATTCATTTCTCCCCCCATGGTTTCACCTCCTTCTAAAAGATTCAATTTCCTTAAATAAAGTAAAAGTAAGTTTGCCTCTAACATAGCATGAACAAGTCCTAAATCAGAATTGCTTTTTCCAATATTGTAGCTATCAAATTTCTCAAATTTGTACACGCAAGCAAGCTCTACGAACTGCTTAATCAAAAATTTATATGACATAGGTTTCGCTAGAAAAAGAGCATCGTAAAATTCCAGAACTTTCTTGTAATCTACAACTTCTTTTCCTCTTCCCTTAGCTCCGGTCATCCGAACCGGAAAGAGATAATACATTTTTTTTAGAGTTAGATACCATCCATCACCTTCTTCAAACAGTTTAGCACCTATATCGTGTACCTTGTTTTCTTCTTTTCTAAGAATATCAAGTCTAGATGGAGGAACATCCTTTATCAATTTCAAAATTTTTAATTCGCTTTGTGCCTTTTTGTAGAAAAGAAGATTTAACATAAAGTTATTTTTCTTCTCTTCAAATTCCAAGTAATTCTCCAGGGCACCTTGGAATTTCTCTAAACCTTCCAGACTTTTTGTAGAATTGAAAGAGAGAGTCATATATTCTGCCCATTTCTTCAGTTTATTGATAGAAAGTGGCGTGGAAAAAATAAATTTAGGTATAATATAAAGAGATGTCCCAGCAAGATAATCTCTGAGATTATTTTTTACAAAAGACTCTCCAACAAGAAGACTCCTATGACAATTCTTGCAGAGAGTAAAATTTCTTAAGAAGCCTTTTTCATGTAGTTCAGAGGCAAAACCAATTTTATCTGTTATATAATACTTAAANTCAAACCTGGTCATATTTTGAGTAATTTCTTTTTCTTCTTGGCAAAGATAGCACACTCCAGTGGTTTTATCGGAAAATAATTTCTCAACCATCGAATTTTCTAAATACCATCTATATTTTGAGAAGTTCACCATTAATTGCCCATCGATTCTTAAGGTAAAAAGAGAAATTTCTTTCTTGTTAAGATTTTTCTTTTTTTTTAGATATCCATAAATCTCCTTTAATACAAAACTTACCATCTTTTTTGCGTCTTTTTTTGCCTTTTCCCAGAGTTCTTCCATACTTTGAGAAGAAATCCCTAGTTTCTCTATATCCCATACATAGCGATATCTTTCTTTTTGGCCTTTTTGAGGGCCCAAATCATAATAAAATCTATCCCCGAGCTTTTCAAGAAGTTCTCCTAACTCTCCTCCTGGTATGAGTATTCTAAAATTGGGAATTGTCTGAGATATTAAATATTCTAAATTAGTTGTGGTGAACCTGTCTTGAGGATTATTTGATGGGCGATTTCCCAACCAAAGGTATTTCTTAGCCGTTTCCTCTTTAATCTCTTCATAATCAAAATTTATTGTGTTTCTTCGAGTATCAAACTCTACAATAACTATATGCTGCTTTTTCCCTTGTTTTTGGGAATTTACCTCGTTGGCTAAATTCTCCAAAAACTTTTCAGGTGCCTCGGAGATAATAATATCTCCTATCTCTTTAATTCCCTCAATCATTTCGTCCTCCCGAGACGGGCCTTCTTAACCCTTGACCTTCTACGTGACTCCAATCGGGCTGATTTGGACCTCACAGTTCGCCTGCTTATTAAGGAAAAATTTGCACTTTGTCCAGATGGATCTCTGTACGCAGTGTTCCTTTTCCACCAATAATTTACCTGTTTCTTGCTTTAGGTAGTTCATAAAGCTCTCTCTCCCCATTCTTGTCCGATTTCAAGCCACCAAAACTTGAAAAACAACTCACTTGTCGCTGACAGTGACTCTAATCGTCCTCAGTTAAGCAGGAGTTAAGAAGCATCTGGGAGGTTAAGACCTCCCCTACTCAAAGGGACAACTTCAATGAACCCCCTCATTTCCTACCATGATGTATCCTCGTGGCATATTGTCTTTTACCCAAGTTCTATCTCGTTTTCTCCCAGCCACTCCATAACCCGCTCTTTGAGTCTCTCGTTTTGAAACTCAAACCACTCTTCTCTTTTTTCCGGGTAACGCAGAAGTACATCTTTGAATCGGCGGAAGGCACCTGGCCCGTTGAGAGCAATGGCCAGTTTCTCCTGCAGATTCTCATCTTCCAGGGACTCAGCAAAGGCTACCATATCCCGGTAGCCTTCATGGGAGCCTTCTTCGGGTATACTCAAATACCTTTCCCGCTCCTCATCGAGGCTCTCGTAGATCTCTTGAAGGTCCTCTTCTTCCATAAATTCGTCCGAGGTATGTAAAATCTCTCCGGTCTTGAGGTTTAGATAGTACTGTTCCCCTATCCGGCAATTGTCAAAGGCGTCAATGAGGTCACTTAATCTAGCGTTTACTTTTCGCATTCTGTCCTCTTCTGCTTCCTCCCACGAGCTTCCCATAGTATCTCCTCGAATTGGTGATGCCTACGATAGGTAAAGCTCTTATCCCTCTTTAACTCCTCAAATCCTGGCTCGATTAGCTCAAGAGGCATTGAGGTGAGGACATTAAGGATAGCATTGATATATCTTCGAGTGGTATTGGAGCCCTTAACTCTTTTCAATTCGCTGAAAAGAAGATTGGCACATCCCTTGGTGTTGAATCTCTCCAAGGCTTTAATAATCTGGCATCGTTTCTCCCAGTCATCATCGCAGTTTACCAAGAGACCCAGAAGGTAGATTCCTGCTTCCTGGCGACCGTGCCGATGCATGGTTTGCAGTACGCTCAAGGGAGCCCAAAAATCCTCTGCAGAGCTGCTTACAGTTTCTCTCAGCGTGTAATCCATAGGTATCTTTGCCGGATCAATGTAACCGTCTTCAGTAATCCAAGGCGGTCTGTCCTTTTTCGACATCTCCAAGTCCTCCACTCAAAAAATTTTAGATCTGACTTTGATTTACCAGTTGGTTATCTAACAAAGAATCAGACCATCTCCTTCTAAACCACCAATAATCATATACGGCAGACTACCTTTATCGAGGCCAAGAGCAAGATTAGCTAGAATTCTTTCAAACAATTGAGAATCCTGGCAACTTGTATATCCACATCTATTCCCTCCAGAGGATCTTCCGGGGGCAATACACCAAGGTCAACTCCTTCCTGCCACAAAGCCTCGAAGAGATTCAGGGCTTGCTCAAAAGACAGCTTCTCCTTTTTTATCATTTCCCTCTCAAACTGTTCTAACACATCGGAATTCTTAATCAAGGATGTTTTCCACAAATCACTGATTTTCTCATAGTGCTCCACATACCGTCTGGAAAGAGCATAATCTCTCTGGAACCGTAATAGTTTAGTTTTCCTAAAATTACCCTCTTTTTTGTCATTGCGAGCCTGCCGAAGGCGGGCGTGGCAATCTCCCAAAGATTGCAGAGACTTGTCCAAGCTTCTCTTTAGATTGCTTCGTCGCTCCGTTCCTCGCAATGACGGATGAGGAGCCCCACATTTTTTAGGAAAACTTACCTGTTACCTGGAACCTACTATCCGGGCTTAATCTATCAAAAAACGCACAAAATTTAACGCACTGGTAGCACCATTCTTACATCTACACCCACTGAGTTAACGCTTTATAGATTTTCCCTTTACTAATCGTAATTGTACTCCTCCAGCCATTCACTAAACTCATCCTCGTCTGCTTCAAAATAGGTTTTCAGTCTCATCTCGA
>AQRW01000138.1 GCA_000402295.1 Candidatus Aerophobus profundus SCGC AAA252-L23 | reverse complement strand
CGATTAGCCGCCAGAGAGACTGGGAAACAAAATTGCATACTCTATGATCACCGCGTTAACTCGTAAAGAACAACTTCATTTGATTCATGATTTGCTTATTATACGAGAAAATTTTTACTCATTCCTTATTCATTTTAGAGCCTTAAAAATATGTCTTCAGGGTTTACGAGCTAGGCGAAGCCGGGTTGAGTTAAACAAAGTGAAACCGTAAACCCCTATGTTAGGTCGTCTTTCGTTTTTCGAGACTTTTCCGAACTGCTTCTATCCTTGCAGGTGCAACGTATATGTATTCAAAGATAGCGAGGGTAAACTCGACTAATACTCTTACGTCACTATCTGTCACGCTGGATGTTCCAAAGTGAGCCCCAATGTTCCCAAGCACTCGACTTGTGTCCATCATTTCGGTCAGTGTTTTAGGAATAATCCCATTGGAGCCAAGATAGTTTATGCGCTGTGCTAGTGTGTGCCCTTGGGCATTTTGGTCATCGCAAATGCCTTCAAGACATTTGCGAATTCCGACTGCCGCTAAAGATGGTGACCTCTGGAACACTGAGATAGCTTCGTCAAATGTTTCTCGAATTTTGGCGGGTATTTCTTTCGGTGCCATCATGGGGATTGGGTAAGCCAGACCACTCACCCATTTCTTACGTTCTTCATCCCATTCATCTCTATACACTGACGGTTTGTTGCAAGTAGTGCACTTCAGTATTGCCAGCCAGCGTTCATCCCAGATTGGTTCACCTTCTTGCGTTTCATCAAAAGCTTCGATAAAATCTTCGCGATATGCACAGACGTGCACAGTGTTATTACCACAATGCGGACACCGCACAATCTTTGGGGGATTAACTTTGGGATGAGGTTCCATAGGAAGTATCTCCGACTTTCTAATCATGGACGCTGTGGTTATAAGGACGCCCTAACGATTGAAATCAGCGGCGGCAGTTAACCGTCCGCTGGAACGACTTGTTAGGTGGATTTTTTTATTTTAAAACTTTTTATCTTTTAATCATTCTGGTAGTAATTTTCTAAATAATAATACAATGTTACTTTACAGCATGCAAATTGTAAATAGGTAAAATATCGCACTGTCCTGTAGCATTCCTAAGTTCCCCTTTGATATCATGTTTTCGTATGATTTTTCCAATCAAATGGTTTTAAATTCATTTTAATAGAAATTAAATTCAAATGAAATGGCAAGTTTGATGGGGTATAAAGGGTAAATGAAAGTTTTGCACCTGGATAAGGTGGTAACAAGATTGGTATTTCGATATTGTTCACTGTAAATTTACATTTTAAAAGTACTAGAAGCATATCCAAAGTAAGTCGTTCACGTGAACCGAAAGTTGGCAGTGAAGATAAAGCTCTCTGTAATAGTTCTTGCTTGGCTATTTCAAATGAAGACAAGAGTTGAGGCTCATTTGGGTCTAAAATAATGCGTTTTGGTTTTTCAATTTTCTTATGATTTCTTTCTATATCAAGATGAAATTTACCGTGAGCATTATCTACTCTTATTGTTAAGTCTGTATTTTCAAGTCTAAGATTCACCTTTGCCTGAATAATTCCTGAAGTCCTTTTTTGAACTGACATATCAGCCCAACCACCTGAAAAGGAACATTTGGCTTCTAGCCGTTGCTCAAAATTTATAAAAGATTCTGTGTTATTTCTTAATTTAAATCCACCGTTTAAGTCAACAACTAAATAAGCCGGGAAATTACGAAAAGGCAATCGTGTAATAGATGTGGCTTTAGATTCTGACATGACTTCTAATCCATTTAAAATATTAACCTATTCCTTCGTATTGGTCGTGTCAAGATTAGTGTGTAAATTATCTGAAGTTCTTCATTGGATTAGTCTTCCAGTCATCATTAATCATTTGAACCAAAGAAAACATGATTCGGATACAAGATTCCTCTGTGGGGAATGTATCCATAACCTTGGTTCTTCGACGAAACTCTCTCAAAGACCCTCTCAATGATATTGGTGGTACGAAGAGATTCCCACATTCTATAGGGAAAATCAAAGAGCTGTAGAGTCTCGACTAGATCTTTCTCAAGACAGGCAACAGCTTTAGGAGCAAGGTTTTGATAACGTTCCTTCCAGACTCTGAATTCCTCCAGTGCTTCCCTCTTGCTGGTAGCATAGATTACTCTCTTTACATCAGCCATGATTCTAGCCTGAATAGCTCGAGGACAGTGATTAGAGATGTTCCTGAGTTTATGAACTGTGCAGCGCTGAATCTTCACTCCAGGGAAACAACTCCCTAAAGCCGCCAGAAGGCCCGGATTTCCATCTACAGTGATTAGTGAGAGCTGCTTATCAGTTAGGCCTCGTTTCTTAAGCCTCAAAAGGAGGTTCTCCCAGGATACCTGAGATTCTCTTCCTCCTAAGAGGAAATCCAGAAACTCTTTATCTCCAGTGTCGGTAATGCCCACAGCAGATAAGAGGACTTCCCTTGAAGCTCTATCTCTTTTCAGGGAAAGATTAACCCCATCTAAGTAAAGGTACTTAATCCTCTTCTCAATAGGCCTGTTAAGCCAAAAGGAAAGAGCTTCTCCCAGTTCTTTGTTGAATCGAGATACAAGAGAAGGACTGTAGTTTCTCCATAGATGTGTTTGCTGATCTTCTTGATATCCCGGGAGCGATGCCCATTACGAACATCTTTTCTTTCTGGGCTTCTCTCATATTCCAGTGCCCCAATGAACTGGCTGAACTCACGACTAATCGTTTTCTCTATAGTGACTCTGATACCTTCTCTAACTCTTCTACCGATCTCTTCCCAGAACTCTTCCGGATCAGTACGTTCCACATATTGCTCTATATCCTCCTGCTCGAGTTTTACCAACTCCTCTTGACTTCTTAGCTCCTTCTGTGCTATAGTTTCCATGTGGCTTATTCCTCCTTTTTTAGTTTTCTTTTTCCTTCATGGAAGAATAAGCCATTTTTCTTTTTAAATCAAGCCCTTCTGAATTTACACACTTATCATTATACTACTTTCATATTTGGTTCCTTGACATACAAACGAATTATAGTTCTAAACTTTTCTTCCTTCTCAAGAGGTAACAGTTGGATCTCTTGAGCTGCTATCATATTAGAAAGAATTAAAAACAAGGGAGGATTCAAAAGGTAAAGTATAATATTTAACTCTGCTTCCTCTTCGGAAGAGTAGTATATTTTTTCAAATAGAGGTTTGCTATCCCCCTCGACGGTTGTGGATACAAAAAAATTCTGTTTTCCGTCAATGTATTTCAGAAGTATATACTTATCAGCAATCGGAACTCCATTCAATGGAATACCTGCTCCTAAAGCCAAATTAGTAATCACAAGGGGCTGAACAACGAAACTAGAATAATCAGCTTTAGGCTCTATATTTAGAACACCTAGAACCTTTTCTAGATTCGCAGATACAAAATCTGATTTCCGCCTGGCCTGTATAGTCGCTCCTTTCAAGACTTCGAAGTATTTATAAAACTCCCTGGGTGAGGCAGGATAAACTACGCACTTGACTTCACCAACAATAACTTTGGACCCGATAACCCAAATAAAATCAATCTCTTCTCTCTGTCCGTCAGCACTTATTTCCTGCGATTTGGTATTTACGAATGACTTCGACATATGTCTCGATTTGGCCAAAGCATCTTGAACCCTTTCTCTAATATATTTTTCAAATGCGTCACCACGTTCGCTTAGATCGATACCACCTGCTTTCATCCACGATTCGATAGATCGAATTAAATTTGGGACAGTAAGAGCAGGAATTAATACAGTACACCGTTCTTCCGAAAGTGGAATAACAGGTCTAAACCATGGATCAGTTCTGACGTCACCATCGAAAATAAATAAGTTAACAATAGATGATGCTTTTGATTGGCTTAAGCCGGTAGCTTTGCGGACCGCATTGATGAGCTCTGACTTTGGAAATGTGGGGGCAAATTGGATTAGCTTATCTATTGTCTTTACTTCGGTATCTTTCGGAATGTCTTCTTTCAATACTGCGCCAAGAGTTGCCAAAACATTCCATGCCGCTAACATTTCTCGTATAGTTACATTTTCAATACGAGGTAAAGGCTGCACAAGAATCTCGTTCCAATACAATTCTTCAGATGCTAGAGCAACTACGAGGGTTGGCGGAGGAAAAGGACTATCCTCCGAATGCCCCAATTTAATCTCCCATTTAGTTTTTGTCCGTTTTACTCTCGTAACTCGGAGCCTTTTGAGTTCAAGCTGCTTCAGTTCTGGTGGTAGTGTACGCCAAAGCCTAATAGAACGCCAGGTAAGCTCTATTAGCAGAGTGTCAGACCTATGTTGGCTGATTACTTTTGATATATGGCCATTTGAGGCCGGAGGTACGATGGCATCCTTTTTGTTATCTACCGTAATAGACCAACCATTCCACAGACATTCTTCCCAATAGTCAGATAAATTATCGTAGAGAATTGCTAGGTTAACCCTAGCAAGAAGGTTATGTAATGTCTGTAGATCTGATGGGTGCTGATATGGGCTAGACGTAGGTTCTAAGCCAGCCCTGGATGTCTCAGATAAAGGATATCGTATCCCAGAAACCTCAGATTCGATAGCATCTCTCATATACACCGGGTAGCCATCGGGCCCTATCGGTAAACGTCTTTCGATCATTTCGCCCGTTGTGATATTCTTGTCTTCTTTTGATAGGAGGTCATCTTGAGAAGCATTATTAATTATGGCATAATCGCGATTAACCATTCCAACATACATGCACTTAATCTTATCTCTATCAAGCGCTGGGTCAGGGAACTGTAAAAGCTTGCTCCTTACCGCTTCGAAGCGTTCAAAGAACCAAAGGCCTGACTCAAATACACGTTGATCTTCGTCAGACCGTGACTTGCATGAATTGAAATATTTTACCCACGCTTTTGACGTGAAACCAACTTGAGTAGGCTGCTTAATTACTCCTTGTTGAACAGCCTCTATGAAGTCCCTCTCTTCACACATGTTTTATCACATCCTTTCTAGGTCGAGCTAACATATATTATACGGCCTAAATACGTCGACAAATACTGCATTTCTGCAGTCTAGATCACACCCATATTTCGGGTTATCGAGGTCGTAAGTGTAAGTATGATAAATACTTACACCAAAATAATTACGATATGTTGATTTGGTTTATACTGCAATTATTGCAGTATAAACTGATTTTTATCCCATGGCCTTAAACACTCAAAGTCTATCTGCTGGGCTAAGAACACCTTCCCACCCATTTCCGAGGGGTGTCGCTTACCATAAAAGATGACGAAACACTTGACCCAGTTTACATATGTTTGTTCGGTTCTTTGACTATAGTGACGTGCTTGAACCGCTTTACGCAGCCAGTCGAGGACAGACGATAGGCCTAGAATTTTATAAGAGGATATCTTACTCCAACAGCTATAATCTTAACTTCCGGTTGTCTTTACGCACAACGATTTTCAGTGGATGTGGAGCTACGAAGCAGGCTACCTATACTGCATCGTATAAAATTGATTGCTTTTCATTGAACCAATCTATTGCAACCTAAATCGTTGAAGAAATTATTTATGGTATATGAAATATTTGGGTTCAAAACAGCATTTACCTTTTCAATCAATTTTTCTGAAGTAATCGCTCCTCCATTAATACCGGTTTGTGTTAAAATATACTGAATTTGGTTTAAAAATTGACCAATGAAATTGCCAGATACAAAACTATACTTGAGTGGACTTTGAGGATAATCTGGAGCTCTAAAATTTTCCCACCATCTATTGCTATTAAGAGTAGGATTTTTTTGATTATATTCGTTTATGTACCTGATCATCTTATCTCTCTCAGAATTTGGGATATTAAAACCGCCTCTGTAACTTTTAGAGTCCATTATAACTCCATTAATCGGATTTACATCAGGAGAGTAAGCAATAATCTCAGGTCTGTTTCCCCCAGATAGATGAAGTGCTTTAAGACTATTTATCAAATTAAGCAATTCTACAATTCTCAACTCATACAACCTATTCTGACGACCATCGAAACCAAGGTCAATTAAATCAAAGTAAGAGTGGTCAATATAATTTATTAATCCAGATAATCGCAATTTAGTTTGAGTGATATACGATGGTACCAGTTGAGGAGTAGCTAAAGTTGGAATCCGGAGATTTATTATATTATCAGCAATTCTAAATTTGTTCTGTTTATTTGACAGAACATTCAAGCCAATGCGTTTGAAATTAGTTATATCATCTTCAATTACGTTTATAGGAATATTATTCAATCTATTATTTTTCAAATGTGCCTGGATTCGCTGAAGGGTATGCCAACTTTTAAAACATTGAATTATTAGTGCTCGCCGTGTTCTAAGATAACTTTTATCTGTACCTTTTGTCGCTAACATTTCAAAGAAAACTCTTTTAGGTATTTGTCGATGGCGACTTCTAGCCCTCGATTTCCTGAATGCATTTATACCCTCAATTGTAATTTTGTATGATTGTGAAATATTAGTTGTAAAAACTTGTCCCGCTATATTTACAGGTACAGTCTTTGCAGATTTTTCGACCCAGTTTATTCGTTGATGCATCAGCCATCCGCAAATCATTCGTGCATATTTATCACTTGAACCCTCCCAATTAGTTAGGATTCGATTCCTTTGCCTAGGATTTGTAACTATCGCTTGCACAACTAGATGTTGAGGGTAAGTTGTAAAACCATCCTCTCCTCTAAAGCCTAATTCTTTTCCTAACTCAAATTTAGTTAACAAAGGATTTTGAGAGGTTCTATCATACTCAATACATAATAGCTCCAGAATCCTCGTAACTGGAGGATATTGGAGTAATGCTTCTTTTAAAACGTTAAACTTCGAACTAACATTATTGACTTGAGTAAGCCTTAACCCAAAAGAAGTAATAGAATATGTATCATCTATTGGATAATATTGAATAAATCCTAAAGTTTCTGCCCATCTGATAAAATTATTTGCAGGCCAGTCAGAAATAAAAGGTCTCCTTTGCCCTGGAATCAAAGCCTGAATAATACCATTACATCTGGCACTTGATCTAGGAGTAAATGCTGTTCCTACCAAGTACTTGTAACCAATCTTGGAGTAATTATTATACCCATTTTGCGATCTAAGTTGACTGATGAAAGTTTGTCTTCCATCCTGAGGAAGGACTTTTTGAGGGATTAAATTTCTCAATAGGGCCAGATGAGTCTGCGAATTATGATCGAAAAGTTCAACTACCTTTATTAAATTCTCTAATCTCCCTGGATCCTGAATCCAACCTGTAGAACGACTTGCCATTACTGCTTTCCTATCCTTCTTTCCTGAATATTAAGATAAATTGATGTAATTGGTTGCTTATGTATGCAAAAGGATAACCATAAGGATAAAGATTTACTGTTTTATCATACCAGATTTTATATCCCTTGAATTTTAATTGCTCAATTTCTAACAACTTATTTGCTATATTAAAATGAAGCATCCCTGAATATTCATCAATTGGTTGAAAATCTTTTGTGAAAACAAGTAAATAGCCCTTATTTTTCAAGTATTTAAGACTCTTCCCGATAATATATTTCAATTCTTCGAGAAAAATAGGTAAGGGTTTGTTGCCGATATCTTCACTGTCATTAGTAAACGGGGTAGGCGCTGTATTTTTTTTCTTTTTAACTGCTTCTCCTGTCTTTCTCCTGATCATCATATTCCCATATGGAGGATCGGTTAATATTAAATCAAACGTCCTTTGAGTTACCTGAGGGATTTCATCAATTTTTTTAGAATTGCCTGCTATAGCTATCTGTTCTCTCAGGTTTTCTTTTTGGCAAACTTGCTTGTATATATCGATATACTCTTGGGACAAATCAATTCCTACCGCACTCCTATTTATCAAAGATGCTCCCAATAAGGTCCCACCAACTCCCATAAAGGGATCTAATATCCAACCATTTTCTTTAGTGAAAAATTCAATAAGTTTTTTCATTAACTGAGGAGGCTTTGGTGAGGGATGCCTTGCTCTTAGTTTGTGGGAAAATCCTTCTTTGCCTCTAGTGCTATATTTAGTTTCCCATGTTTCCATAATAAATTTATGAAGTTCCGTATCTTGCTCAGTGCTTTGAACTGCTTCAATAGAATTAGTCCGATAGACCCATTCTTTACCTGTTAAATTATTCAATTTATTTCGCTTGTCGTATATCCCCCTTTCCCCATAATCAATTCCATATTTACCAAGTTTTTTGCGATCTTTATCAATATGAAATAAGAGTAACTGTTCAGATAATTTATAAACTTGTTCTTTAAGTTTCTCACAACTGACATCGTAATATTTCCGTGTAGGTATTTTTATAAAATAAATATATTCGACTACACCTCTGTTTGAAGTTATATTTGAATTACTTTTGAATCTTCTATAACTTTCTTCAAACTTTGTATAATTTCTTCCCTTCTTTCTAAAAATTCTTTCTATTTCAGTCTCTGGAATGATTCCCTCTGAATTGTAACTCATTAAAATATAATCGGCTTTAGCATTCATTATTAAATCCTCGAGGGCCTCAACGCAGAAGTTCTTCTGAGAAAATTTTGACTTATATAAATAGTCATCTTTTCTCAAGCCAGTTTTCCCCTTCAATTCTATTTTATCATTCTTTGCCATTGTTTCTAAAACATGGTAATTAGAAATATACTGTCTATTATTATAAGGTGGATCAAGATACAATACATCTGCTTCAATATCTCTTATTAATTCATTGGCATCCTTTTGAAAACAATAATGCTGGTTTGTTGATAATATAAATTGAGGAACTTCCAAAGTTAAAGATTTGAATGCCCTCTTGTCCCAGGATTTCAAATATGCTCCGTAAGTTCCTGAAATATTAGAAATAAAAGGTAGTGCTTCGACTAATGAAGTTTTTAATATAATTTCTTCCTTTTTTGAAATAAGATTATTCTGTTTCCACCATGAAATAGTCTGCAGAACTCCATCTATTTTTTGAGCATTTTCATCAGAGAAATACATTCGTTGATACCTCCCAGAAGGTGCATAATTCCCAAACGCATAGCCCTTAATCTTCTTGACATTATTTAAGAAGTTTATGACATTTTCCACTTCAGTTTTACGGTTATCATAGATTTTTTTTTCTTTTAGCCATTTAGTTAAACACAAGAATCTAGGAATAGTATTATTTTCTATATATGTCTTTTGTAAAATATGCGAAAAATAAAGATTATCGTTTGAAATAATACGATAACCTTTCTTCTTAAAATGCTGAGCAACTTTGGTTGTACCTGAGAAAATATCGAAAAACACTTTTCCCTTCACATCCATTTCTTGAATTACACGTTCAATAAAAAATATTAAATTCTCTTTGCTACCAATAAATCGCATACTATTTCCTCTTTTCTATCTTCATAGTAACCGATTTTATATAAGGAACCCCGTGTTTGCTAAAGGATCACAAAGTACACCCTTGGGATACAGCGAAACATAACCACAAATCTATCTTTTGTCCTCATCGACGTTCGTTCCTTTTACTCATTCTCCACGGGAGGCGTTCCCCCATCGGATCCTAAGAGGTAGCAGACACGACTGCAATAAATTCGAACCACTGTTGAAATAACTGCGTCTATCGAAATACTCTACGTATCCCATTTCCATTTATACCAGAAATTATCCCAAAAAGCAACTCAGCTTCGCTTGTTAGGAATGTCCTATGAACAAATAGCCAAGAATCTGAATATTAATAAAAAACTGCTGTAAGTCCTTGCATATATGGAAGAAAGTAATTCGTTATTCTGGCCATTAAGCGTTTATAGGCTAATGCATCCAAAGGAGAGGTGTATCTGGGTTCAAGTTCATATCTTACACGAAACTGACAAGGCTGTATTGGTCGACAACGGTATGAAAACCTGAATCCCAAAATCGTGGAGATATGGAATAAAACTAAGAAACAATAATTTTGAAATTTACAGATTAGAAAATCTGCATGAGACACTAGGCAAGAACACTGTCGCTTCTGCCCTGGCTCTCAAAGAAATCCTTGGAACTATCCAGCTTGAACCTATACCTGGCAAAGAGTCAGATTTTTATCAGATTATTGAAGGTGAGAAGAAGTTCAAGCCTTACTATATAGCCCATACAAAAATTCAAACCCTTGCCCTCTTGGACGACAGATACAAAGGTTCGAATTGGTTGCACTGGCGGAAGCGATGTGATTCCTTCAAACACACCTTCGTATTTCTAAACTCTTTTTAACTATCAATCTCCACTGATTGGCCCGTCTCAATAGAGCGATTAGCCGCCAGAGAGACTGGGAAACAAAATTGCATACTCTATGATCACCGCGTTAACTCGTAAAGAACAACTTCATTTGATTCATGATTTGCGCTGAGGATTAGATCACTATCCCGTTTATGAACCACGGAAATCTGGGTTGGACCGATATCGCTGTCCAGAATTTCTCGACTCATAGACTTCAGATCTCCGGTCTTTGGACGAAGGAAGAATAGTTCTTTTGAGCCCTCTCGGCATCCCCCTAAAATTACAGGTTCGCCAAGTATTTCTCCGGCCCAGACAACATGACCAAAATCCATAGATGTTTCGAATACTGGCTGCCAGTGCTTAAACATACACTTATAAATTACCAGTCTATGGCCGTGGAATGGCTCTATGGTGACGATTTCAGGTATGCCATCACCATCAATGTCGTATGAATAAATGTCGCTCACTTCATGTTCAAGCAGTCGCTTATATTGCCATTGTAAACCCGGTTTTTCCGGAACCTCAAGCATAAAAAGTCCTTCTTTACCCGACACCATTACCACGGTCTTGTTATCCATAATTGCCACGTGCATCCCGTGGTTTTTCGAGATACCTTTCAGTATTGGTTCAAGAAACCATTTATCGGAAGGACTCTCAGGTATCGGTCCAGCATATACTGCGCCCGGTTGTGACCAGTCATCCTGGAAAGCCTTTCCCCCACACAGTGATCCGGCAACCAGAAAAGGAGTTGAGCCCACAGGCACAATTTCAATACGATGGACAAAGGGTAGATCGACAACGCGAGTAACCTGCCACGGCTCTGTAATTACCTCACCCGCTTCGGCGTAGACAATACCAGCGTGCTCGCATTGAAAAATTGGAAAAAACTCCTGGATACCCACCAAGGCTTTTTTACGTCCTGGCACTGGTATCAAACTCATACAGCCACCCGGGCCCTTCCAAACTACTGACATCTCCCAGTGCGGTGGTGAAAAAATAAGACATTTCCCATACTCCTCAGTAGCAGCCAGAAAATAACCGCGACCATTTATTTGCATGAGACTAACTACATATACTTTATCTAATTTAGCCAGAACTTGTTTTCCAACGTTCATAATCCCTCCTCGTTGGCTTATAACTAAAGATTATGCAATAAGTTTACATTTCATATTTGAGGTTTTCCATACTCCCAAGAATAATCAGGACGAAATCTTTCCCGCCAATCTGGATACTTGTAGTAACCAATGTCTTGGTCATCAGGGTAAATAAACTTTGCTCCCCATTGCAGAACAACCACTTTAATAGAGGGATCATTGTCGCCAACAATTCTCACCAGTTGACCAGGATCAATCTGGGAATTTGCCCAGTTGTCATAGTGATCGGGGATTACTACTTTTGTACCCACTGCCTGGGCCACCCGAAAAGCATCAAAAGGTGACATTTTATCAGTAACTCCCGGGGCGTTATGCCCGATATTAAGAGTAACCACATCTACGTCGTACTTATCTCCTATGGCCCGGTATCCATTATGGTAGAGAGTATCAGCTAAAAAGAGAATGTTACCTCCCGGTGTCTGGAAAAGATAACTTACTGCTATCTCCTCAAAGGGTCGGACAGTCTCAGGACTTTCCACTCCGGTAATCGAAGCTATCCGATCATAATTAACCAGGGCAAACACTTTGGTATCCTTAAAATCAACACTATCACCTGGCTTTACCTGAATGATTCTGTTTCCAGGAACCTCCCAGTTTTCCATTAGCTCGACTGAACTTCTGGGTCCGACAAACTTACATTGAGTTGTCTGGGTAGCCGCTTTAACAGTATATATATCGGTGTGATCGGCATGGTGGTGGGTGCAAAAAACAGCATCCAGCTTCTTAAAACCCCAGGGGTCAATGACATGAGGATTTAGCCTAAGCCAATCCAACTCCTCAGCACCTGAAGTCCGACACACTCCACAGTAGGTGTACTTGGTGAAAGTTGATGGACCAGAGTAATTATCTATCAGAAAAATTTGGCCGGCTGGTGTCTTCATTGCCCAGGATGCTGCCCCCAGCCACCACATAGCAACTTTGTTAGGTTGAACTTTCGTTTGTTCAATCTGTTTATTTAAATAAAGTCCCCATTCAGGGAAAACCTCTTCTAACCAGCGCTTTCGGTCCATAGGTCGATCTTTACCAATTCCACTACCTTCCCAAATCCCTTTTTCATTCTCATAGCCAAAATCTTTCTTCTCCTCCATTGACTCCTCTCCTTTTTTAATTTTTGCAGATAACAGACTAAAGTTTAAACAGCTTTTTAGCGTTCTCACCCAAAATATTCTTCTTTTCCTCCGGGGAAAGAAAATTGCAATTCCTCTTCACTAAATCTAAACATTGCCGGTAAGTAATTTGGTTCAAAATACCCGGGATATCTGATCCCCATAGAAGTCTGGTCGAGCCCAGCGTCTCGTAAACCATCTTGAGATATCTCTGGGCTTCCGGATAGGGATACTCATGGTCCCCAAAAAGAGCAGGTAAAGAGGCAATATCTATCCAGACATTAGGGTTTTCCCCTAAGGCAATCATCCCTTTCCAGGCATTATAATGATCCTCGCTGTTTTCAAGTCCCGGATGAGGCAGCCCCAGATGGCAAATCACCACATCAAGTTCGGGGTGGGACTCCACCAGCTTTTTCAGTCCCTTCACCTGATATCCGATGGTCCCGGGCGGTCCGGGATCAAAGATAAGTGGCAGATGGTACTTCTTCGCTTCCTGGAAAATATTTTTCCACTCGGGAGCATCAATTTGCATTTTCGGATGTAGACCCGATAGGCCGTAGGCCTCACTGCATTCAAATTTCAGGGCCCGCAATCCCAACTCTTCGATGGCATACCGCAAGACTCCGGTTGCATGCTGAGTCATCGGATCCACCAGAGCACAACCAACTAATCTTTCCGGCCACTTACTCACCGCATCGGCCACATACTCATTGTAGAACCCGTAGAGACCTCCCTGTAGAATAACGGCCCTGTCTACTCCTACCCAATCCAGATATTCAACAAGAGTTTCAGGAGTAAAGCAGGTTTCCCCAAATGTTGGAGGAAGTAAACGAAAGACCTCTCCCGTACCTTTTTTCACCTTCCCAAATTTCAGAGATTTGAGTTCCCCACTCCCCGTAAAACTATCCACCCTGGGAAAAACGTGAACGTGAGCATCTACTATCATTGATGAATTGACCTCCTGACCACAATTGACTCTCCGCTGAGCCCCAATCAGTACTTCACCGCTCCTGCCGTTAGTCCCTTGATTAATCGTCGCGCCGCTAAAAAGGTGAACAAAAGTGCCGGTAGAGCAATTAAGGTACCCATTGCCGTCAATTTGCCCCACTGAATGCCGTGATCGGTGAGATATAGTGAAGTAGCCACCGGTAAGGTGCGAGTATACCGGTTGGTTAACACCAGAGCGAGCAAAAACTCATTCCAGGTAATCCGGAAGACAAAAATAGAGGCTGCCGCCAGACCGGGGGCAACCAGAGGAAGGATAATTCTGAAGAAAATCCCGATTTCACTACAACCATCCATTAAGGCAGCTTCATCCAGCTCGACTGGAATGTCGCTCATAAAACTCATTAAGACCCATATAGCAAAAGGAAGGTTGAGGCCTGTATAAGCAATGATAAGACCTATTTTTGTATTGACTAATCCAAATTTGCTCCAGAGAACAAAAAGAGGCACTACCAGAACAGCGGGGGCAACCATTCTCAGAACTAATGTAGTTATAGAGAAAACACTTCGTCCAATGAATTGGAATCTGGAAAGGACATAGGCAGCTAAAGCCCCGGCCATAAGGGTTAATATTGTGGAGACTAAACCGACAATGATACTATTAGAGAGATATCTCAAGAATCTTTCCTGGAAGAGAACACTAAAGTAATTTTCCAGAATAGGGACAAAAAACCAAACCGGGGGAATGCTGAATGCTTGAACTTGAGTCTTGAGAGAAGTTGTAAGCAATACAAAAACAGGAAACAAGCTAATGATTAATAGAATAATTATTATCAGATATTTTGTACCCGTAAGTACGGCTTGCTTATGCACCTCAACCCTCCTATCTCTGAGTCCGAGTTGGCCGAATAACAAATAAAAGGCCCATACTCAACACCAGTTGCACCAGAAGCAACACCACCGCGTATGTGGAAGCCATTCCCAGTCGTTGACTCATAAAAGCAGTCTTATAAATCTGCAATGCCCACACGGTAGTTGATCTACCCGGACCTCCAAAGGTCATATTAAATATTACCTCCACCACCTTAAAGGCATCTATTAATCTAAGTATAACGGCTACTCCCAGAACCGGCTTGAGCAAGGGGATTTTCACATAAGCAAGAACCTGAAAATAGGAAGCTCCATCTACTACCGCTGCCTCTATAGGTTCGGATGGTAAGCTCTGCAGACCAGCTAATATGAGTATCAACATGAAGGGCGTCCATTGCCAAATATCGGCAATTATCACTGAGGGAAGAGCCAGAGATAAATCAGCTAACCATATTTTGGGTGCAATACCAACCACATTCAAAAGGTAATTGATAAGACCAAAAGATGGATCATATAAGAACCGCCATATGAGCCCGACCACCACTGGAGCAATCATCATAGGTAGGATAAATATGGAGCGAAAAATATTTACTCCCCTGAGTTTTCCCTCCAGGAGAAGAGCTAAGAGAAGACCTAACCCTAATTCAATAAGGACCACCGTAAAAACAAAGGTAAGAGTCACTCGTAAGACAGTGTAAAAAACCCCGCTTTTGAACAAACTTACAAAGTTCTCCAAACCAACAAAAATCTTTCCTTCCCAGGGTATACCTAACTGCCAGGAAAAAAAACTTAACTGAAAACCAACAACGACGGGATAAATGCAGGCTAATGCCAGGATAAAAGCTGCCGGGGCAAGTAAAGCGTAACGACTAATTTGTTGCAGAAATTTCTTAGATACTAATTTTATCATTTCTCTGGCTCTCTGATAGAAAACGCTTTCTCATCGACCTCCCGTAATGACTTTGCCAGTCAGCCTTATTTTACCTCAGCCTCATGAGTTATTAATCCAGGATGTCCGGCGGCCATCGTCTGGCCTACCTGACATCCTGGATTGTCGAGTACTTTTTACTTAAGCCAAGTGTAATACCCAGCCTTTTTCATGATTTCTCTTACCGGTTCAACTTCCGCATTCATTGCTTCTTCTGGAGATTTAGCTCCCGCCAACACTAAGTTAACCGCTATCCCTAAATGTTCTTCTTCTACTTCGGGCCACGCTGGTATAATGGGTCGCCAGTCAGGATCCGCATATTTCAGAGCCTCAGCAAGAAATTTGTACTCAGGGAACTTCTGTCGTATCTCTGGATCATTAAGGACAGACCATCTAAAGGGAACTCCTCCCGCCAAACAAACCTTTTTGGTGTTTTCTTTGTTGGTTAACCATTGGATGAAGAGAAAAGCTGCTTCTTTATTTTTTGAGTTGTTGGGAATAGCGATGGCAAAACCACCTGTTTCCCCAGCCCGTTTTTTGTGCTTAGGATGAGGCGCATAGGTTACTTTACCAACTATTTTGGAAAGCTTGGGGTCAGGAACCATTCCAAAGATAGCGGTCGCATCCAGAAACATAGCTGCTTTCCCCTGGAGGAAGGCATTGGCCATGGCATCGAATCCAAAGCCGGGAATTCCCGGTGGTCCGGTCTCAACAAATTTCCTCATATAGCTCAACGCTTCCAAGGACTCTTTCTTCTGAAAAGCAGGCTGCCAAAGTTCATCAAATACTTTAGCTCCAAAGGGATCGGCAAAGTTAAGCCAAGAATGTCCGGCTTGATGACCGGCCGCGCCCCTCATAGTTAGTCCAAAAATTCCTGGAACCTGCTCAGCAAAAAAGGTAGCCGCATCCAACAGTTCATCGTAGTTATCCGGAGTAGTCAAACCATATTTATCGAACAGATCTTTTCTGTACGCTAAAATACTGGTCTCCGATCCAAAGGGAATACCGTAGGTACTGGCTCCCGGTCCAGGAAGATATCCTTTTAGACCACCTACTATTGCGCTGGTACCTAAATAAGGAAACACTATATCTTCCTGGTCATAGTAAGGATCAGCAAGCGCCGGATTGGCAAAGTAAGGAGCCAGTTCAGCTAACAAACCCTTAACCACATATTCCGTTTTCCACATACAAACCAGTGATATCACATCGTAGTCTCCTACCGGCTTGGACATCTCCAAAAGTTCTTTCTCGTGCATACGCATATATTGGAGCATATCCACTTCCACTTTGATTCCCGTCTCTTTCTCAAATTCGGGGATTACCTTCTGAGCCGCAGTGTACTGGACGTGGCTGGGAAAACAACATACTACAGTAGTTCCTGCATATCGGTCATAGGGAGCTTTAGCTGAAGCAACTGGTAACAGGAGAGTCGTGAGTGAGAAAACTATGGATAAGGAAATTACCATAATACCTACAAATCTTTTTATTTTCATACCATATCTCCTTTTTGTTTACTATGCGATGAATTTTTTTGCCGCCATATTCACCTTACTCTCTCTACTTTTTTCACCTCCTTATGTCTTATTTTAAATTCTCTCCCGTATCTATCAACAAAAATATTTTTATGTGTACTCATCATAGAAAACCCCCATGGAATTTTCCCATATTGAGAGGAAATTACCTTTTCATCTCCACCACGGGAAAGATCCTTAACTTTAATTTTCTTGTTTTTGCTCAAGCGAAGCTAATAGATGATCTTTTACGTGCTCTATATGTAAATTCAAATTCTTTATAGCTCCATCCTTATCTCCTGCTAAAAGACATTCAACGACAGCTACATGATTTTGCCAGGCTTCTTTGTATCGCTCCGGAGAGGTAAAGGTATTTCTGATTATGGCGGTCAGGCTCCTAACCTGGGAGGTTATTCTAACCAGCCACGGGTTGCCACTAGATAATCCAATAAGATCATGGAGGTCAATATCTATTTCAAGAAAAGGCCGAGCATCACCCTTATCAAGATCTTTCTTAGCTTCCTGCAACATCCCTAAATTCTGGCGGAGTTTTTCTCGGGATATACGTTCAAAGCCCCACTTGAGAGCAAGTGTCTGCAGAGCGGCGTATAATTCAGAAATGTGCACAATTTCCTCAGGAGAGAGCTTTGTAACAGCCATTCTACCTCTATCTGTATCTACGATCAACCTTTCACCTTTCAGTCTGTGCAAGGCCTCCCTAATGGGTGTTTTACTAGTATTCAATGTCTTGCCAATCTGCTCTATCGAGATTTCTTGTCCCGGAGGAAGTACACCTTTCAAGATTTGGCTTTTCAGTATATCATAAACTTGATCGGCTATTCTATAGCGACGAATGGTAAACTCAGTCTCATTAGTCATTCTCTCACTCCAGATATGGTATCTGATAATCCATTATCCTATATCCAAAAATTTTTGTCAAGGTTAACCGGGCAGAATGTCCCGGGGCGTATCTCAGCCTCCAATCTCCACGGATTGGCCCGTTTCAATGGAGCGATTAGCCGCCAATACTGCTTCGATAACTCTCTCTCCATCCTCAAGAGTGACCCGAGGAGCAAGATCTTTGTCAATACATTTGATAAAATGCCTCATTTCTTCAAGATAAGCCGTCTTAAATCTGGTCCGCCAACTACTAAAAGCCCCGGTAGTTACCTGTCCATCTTTCCTTAAGACCAGCGTATCTTCCGCTTCTACTTTCCCTGCAAAAATAACCCCTTCCGTTCCCAGTATCTCCATGCGGGCATCATAACCATAATTAACCGGACAACCCATATCAATCATTCCCATTACCCCATTATTAAACTTACAGCTCACCACCGCGTGATCATAAAATCCCTGATATTCAATGTCCGGACACTGGTAATTGCCGGCTATGGCCCAGAGCGAATTAAACTCACTATGGGCAAACCATCTCAAAGTATCAAAATCATGACTGGACACCTCGGCCAGCATTCCCCCACTGCTCCGAGGATCACAAGCCCAACCGGGAGGAAGATGAGGCCCCCGGCTGGTAGACTTAATTAAGACTACCTGGCCAATCTCTCCCCTCTCGATTCTTTCCTGAGCTTTTAGAAAACCAGGATCAAACCTTCTCATAAACCCCATTGAAAATTTAACCTGGGCCCCCTCTACTTCTTCTCTCATCTGGCTGGCTTCTTCCAGGGAGAGACTAAGCGGCTTTTCACAAAAAATGTGTTTTTTAGCTCTGGCCGCTTCCACCACTATTTTTGGATGAGTCAAGGTAGGAGTAGTGATAACTATAGCCTCAAATTTCCCCCATTTTAGTGCTTCCGCAAAATCAGCAAAAACTCTCTTCGCACCA
>AQRW01000137.1 GCA_000402295.1 Candidatus Aerophobus profundus SCGC AAA252-L23 | reverse complement strand
CGGAACGATTTGTGAAAATCATCGATCAGAAATTCAAACTCAAGGATGCCAATCTTATTTTTATTAGCGGTGTGGGAACAATATGGCCCTGGGTGCGTGCCCATTCACTTCTAAATAATTTACAAACCGTTACCGGTGATGTTTCTGTTGTTATGTTTTATCCCGGTAAATATAACGGCCAATCATTTCGTTTATTTGATAGATTGGGCGGAGATAATTATTATAGAGCATTCAGGTTAATTCCTGAATGAAATGGAGAAGACATATGAAAATTAAAGAGCTATTTACCAAAGATATCTTTCGACCGATTAACGGTGTTATTAAAGCTGAACAACAGGATCCCGCCTCAATATGGCAGGAATTGGATGAGTTGGTTTTAACCAAAGAATTAACCGGTCATCTTGATAAGTTTTTCTCTGTTTATTCTGAGGCGGTGGACAATGCCCCACCTTCGGACGCTTCAGGCAAAGTCGGTGTGTGGGTATCGGGATTCTTTGGTTCAGGTAAATCCCATTTTATAAAGGTTTTGCATTATCTCTTTTCAAATACTGAAGCTGAAAAAGACGGCGTGCATAAGAAAGCGATTCAATTCTTTGAAGAGAAAATAAGTGATGCTTTACTTTCGGGAACAGTTAAACGAATCGCGGGTAAAGATACTGACGCGATTCTTTTTAATATAGATAGTAAAGCGGATCAATCAAAGGGAAGGGATGCTATTTTAGCCGTATTCTTAAAAGTCCTGAATGATCTTCAGGGATATTGCCCGGATTATCCCCATATTGCTCATATGGAACGTTATCTTGATAACAAAGGACTATTCGAGAAATTTGAACAGAATTATTACGCGCTAACTGGTGAAGAATGGATAGACCGGAGAATTGACTGGCAGTTTAATCAGGATGAGATTGTCAAAGTGCTGGCTCAAATTCTTGGACAGAGTGAGGAGTCATCAAAGCGCTGGATAGACCACGCGGAAACAGATTTTTCAATGACCATAGAGAATTTTTCAAAGTGGGTTAAAGAGTATCTGGATAAGCAAGGTTTTGCTCACAGAATATTCTTTTTTGTTGATGAAGTCGGGCAGTTCATAGGTTCTGATGGGCATCTGATGCTTAACCTTCAAACAATCGTTGAAAATTTAGGTGTTATGTGCGAAGGAAGGGCATGGATAGTTGTCACTTCTCAAGAAGATATTGATATAGTGCTTGGTTCATTGAGCAATGCCAGGACAAATGATTTTTCCAAGATACAAGGCCGGTTTGAAACACGTCTCTCATTATCAAGTTCAAATGCAGATGAAGTTATTCAGAGACGTCTTTTAGAAAAAAAAGATAATTGTCGTGAAGAGTTAAAGGCAATGTATCAGCCAAATGCGGATATATTAAAAAATCAATTAATGTTTACTTCTGATACCGGAATGATGCTTTCATCTTACCGAGATGCTGAAGATTTTATAAGTACGTATCCGTTTATCCCTTATCAATTCAAACTTTTACAGAAGGTCTTTGAAACTATCAGACGAGCTGGTGCTACTGGACTTCATCTTTCGCGCGGAGAACGCTCAATGCTTGACGCGTTTCAATTTGCGGCACAACAGGCTGCTTCAAAAGAAATTGGTATTCTTGTTCCTTTGTACTGGTTTTATCCTTCCATTGAAAGCTTTCTTGATACAGCAGTAAAAAGGACTATTGATCAAGCAAAAGAAAACCCATCACTGCATGAATGTGACATATCTATTCTTCAGACACTTTTTATGATTCGTTATATCGATGAAATAAAAGGAAATATTGACAATCTTGTCACTCTTTGTATCGAAAGTATTGATGAGGACCGATTTGAGCTACGAACAAAAATCGAGCAGTCTTTGTTAAGACTTGAAAAAGAAACCTTAATTGCCAGAAGTGGTGAGAATTATTACTTTTTAACAAATGAAGAACAGGATATCAGTCGTGAAATAAAAAATGTTGACTTGGGGTTTGGTGATGAAAGCCGTGCTCTAAACAAGATCATATTTGAAGATATTTATAGAGATGAAAAGAAACATCGCTACACAAAGACTGGAAAAGATTTTGGTATTTTGCGCATGTGTGACTTACTGGTACTTGGTGGACGTATAGAGAAAGGGCTGACATGGTCGGTTATCTCACCGTTTTATGATGAATATTCATTATACGGCCAACTTCGTTGCATTGGAGAAAGCACTAATGACAATGGTTGTATTCTTATCAAACTTGCTGACAATGAACAGCTCGGAAAAGAAATAAAGATGTTTTTGAAAACTGATAAATATATCGCCAGAAAGAATGATGGAGATGGAGAAGTACGACGTATATTAAATGATCGAAAAGCTGAAAATCGTGACCGCAAAGCACGACTCATAGAATTAGTTAAATCGCTTCTCGTAGAAGCTGAGTTTTATATTAATGGGCAGGTGTGGAAAGATGACTCCGAAGACGTTTTGACTGTCCGTGTTCATGCCTTGGATTATCTCATCGATAATACGTTTCCAAAAATGGGATATATTGAACATCCTTGTGTTAATCCACAAGCAGAAGTTCAATCTATATTAAGGCACGACGATACAACTCAACGGGCGTTTGATATGAATATCCCTGAAAACAATCCTCGTGCGGCTAAAGATGTGCGTGAATATATTTCACTTTGTGCCATGCAAAGCAAGCAAATGGTCCTGTATGGAATCATCGAAAGATATGGCCTGCGTCCCTTTGGATGGAATGAATGGGAGACCGCGCTTTTGTTAGTAAAGCTATTTTGTCTTGGAGAAATTCAATTTATATTAAATGGTGGCATTATTGAACGGAGTAAGGCATATGAAGCAATTTCACGTACAAGTAACTGGAAGAAAATCACTGTTCGCCAGCGCAAGGTTGTTGATTCTTCTCATATTGAACAAGCTCGAAGACTCGGACAACAGATTTTTGGGGAAATGGGGCCGGATAAAGAGATTCAATTATTTAGATTTCTGAAGAATAAGTGTGAGTATCTTTCCACAAAATTGACTCAGTATAAAACTCTTGCCGAGACAGGAAAATATCCGGGATTAGATGATATAAATGAGCTTTTGCGTCTTGCCAGTATTTTAATAAATACAAATGACAGCTTTGATTTTATTACTCGATTTCTGGAAAACAAGGAAGATTTAACTGACGCAGCCAATTCTTTTGCAGATATTGAAGCATTCTACATGAAGCAACGCATGCAGTGGGATGAACTCCGTGATGCGCTGGGACGTTTTGAGCTTAATCGTTTTGACTTAGAGAAAAATGCAGATGCAAAAAATGCGTTAGGAAGAATAAAAGATATTTTACAAGCTCCCGCCCCTTATGAAATTATCCAGGAAGCGGCAAAACTTATTCAGATAGTGAGTGGTATCAATAATAATTTACTTAAGGAAGCTCGTGAATTTGCCCGTAAAAGTATTTCTGCATTAATGGTTCAATTTGAGAAAGAGACAGGAATTATGAAGGCCGCAAAGGAAGATATTGAGAGCGCAATGGCTAAATTTACAAGGCTATCAGAACGGGCAGATAATGAGCCGAGCATTGCTAATGTCCGGCGTCTTGTAGATGAATCAAAGAATCTTTTTGAAGAAGAGCTTAATCGTATCGCCCAGTCTATTGCTGGACCGAAGGAAAAGCTTGCGGTTAAAGAAGTGAAAACTATTTATGTAAAGGATATTGCTAAAAAATCTTTTCTGGAATCCGAAGCGGATGTAGATGAATTTGTGGATGAACTTAGCAAGAAGCTTAAGCAATCCATAAAAGAAGGTAAGCGCATCAGGATAGAATAAAAGGAAGTGCATGAATAAGAATAAGTTAAAAGTTTATGCTCCTAAAGCGCGTGAGAAATTTATTAAAGCTGTCAGTGAGCGTGCGGCACTCTATGGTATCACCGAAGAGAAGATAGAGCCTTGTGAAATAAAAGGTGACTATGCTTTTATTTCAGGTAAGCCCTTCCCAAAATCAATCGAAAAATCACGTAATAAGCTTATTGAAAAAATTGAATCTAAAGGCTTCACTCAGGTTATGGAAGAAGTGGCTTATACCTGGTTTAACCGTTTTGCCGCAATCCGTTTTATGGAGTTAAACGGATACCTTACTCATGGCTATCGTGTTTTAAGCCATCCGGAAGGGCATTCTGAGCCGGAAATCCTTGAAAAGGCACATTACCTTGAAAAGTTAGACGGGTTAGAAAAGCGAGAGATAATATCTCTTAAAACAGCGGGCAACAAAGACGCTGAACTTTACCGAAAACTCATTATTGCTCAATGCAATGAACTTTATGGCGCCATGCCGTTTTTATTTGAAAAGGTTGATGACCCAACAGAGCTTCTTTTGCCTGATAATTTGCTTAATACGGATTCAATTATTCGCCAGATGGTCGAGGCTATCTCTGAAGAAGACTGGAAAGAAGTAGAAATTATCGGATGGCTTTATCAGTTCTACATTTCAGAGAAAAAAGATGCTCTGATGAAGGCAAAAAAGGCATATAAGACCGAAGATATTCCTGCTGTAACTCAGCTTTTTACACCTAACTGGATTGTAAAGTATCTGGTTCAAAATTCTCTCGGTGCTAAATGGCTTGGGACATATCCCGCATCAGGCATTAAAGAAAAGATGGAATATTATATTGAGCCTGCTGAGCAATCGGAAGAGGTAAAGCAAAAGATAAAAGAAATTACACCTGATTCATTAAATCCGGAAGAATTAACTGTTATGGATCCGGCCTGCGGGTCAGGGCATATTCTTGTTGAAGCCTATAATCTCCTAACGGAAATTTATCTGGAACGAGGTTACCGTCCGAAAGAGATACCTTCACTTATTCTTACAAAGAACCTGTATGGACTTGAGATTGATCATCGCGCAGCCCAGCTTGCCGGATTCGCCTTGATGATGAAGGCAAGGCAGGATGACAGGCAAATTTTTGAGAAACAGATCAAACCTAATGTTGCCGTCTTAAAGCCCGCCAGCGATCGTGTGCAAGGAAGGAAAGAATCGGAGGATATTAATCTATTGATAGATCTTTTTGAAGATGCTTCAACTTTCGGCTCACTTATTCGTGTTCCTGAAGAATTGATTCCAAAATTGCCTTCTATAAAACAAGAGCTTGAATATAAACGAGGTGATCTAAACAGTCATGATATTTTTACCGGATCGCAGTATTATAAAGATTTGCTTGGGCTTGTAAGGCAGGTAGAGATGTTATCCAAACGATACGATTGTGTTATTGCTAATCCACCGTATATGGGTGGGAAGGGTATGAATGGTAAGCTTAAGGAGTTTGCTAAAACGCAATATCCATCTACCAAGTCGGATTTGTTTGCGATGTTTATTGAGCGTGGATTTGAAATGGCGAAGGAGAAAATTGGCTATAACGGAATGGTCACGATGCAAAGCTGGATGTTTTTATCATCGTATGAACAAATGAGACTAACGTTGGTTAATACAACTACAATTCGGAATATGGTTCACATGTCTAACGGTGTTATGGGAATAGCCTTTGGAACATGCGCAACTGTCTGGACCGGTTTTAAGATGTATGCGCATAAAGGAAGTTTTTCCTATGTCGATTATTCCGACCTAAATGATAGTTGTGTCCCTAAAGAATTTCCGATTAAGAATGACAGGTTAAGCTATGCATCATCGAATGACTTCAAAAAAATCCCCGGCTCACCGATTGCGTATTGGGTGAGTGATAGGGTGAGAGCAGTTTTTCGAAAAGGGAAACCTGTTGGGCAAGTAGCGTTACCAAGAAAGGGTAATACTACCACTGATAATAATAGATTCCTTCGCTTTTGGGTTGAAGTTAATATGCAAAAGTGTGCAATTGGTTATTCCTCATCCGTAAATGTTGCAAAGGATAACTCAAAGTGGGTCCCATACAATAAGGGTGGCGGTTTCCGCAAATGGTATGGTTTTAATGAGTACTTAGTGAATTGGTATGATAATGGTTCTGAAATAAGAAATATTCCTCATTCTGTCATTGCAAATGAACAGTTCTTTTTTGAACCGGGGCTAACTTGGTCAACTGTTACCTCCGGTCAATTTAGTATAAGAAATTTCGGTTATGGATTTGTTTTTGATAATGGGGGCTGTTGTGTATTTGGAGAGAGGAAGGTTTTGTCGGGACTTTTGGGATTTATGAACTCAAAAGTATTTGTTGAACTATTTTCCGAAATTAATCCAACGCTAAATTTTCAATCTGGTGATGTTTGTAGAATTCCTTTTATAAATATACATGTTCATTCAAACCCAGATGATATAACTTTGGTTAAATTGAGTAGAATTGACTGGGATTCTCATGAAACTTCATGGGATTTCAAGGACTTGTCCATCTTGCAGGCAGAAAATAAAAATAGTACGGTAGACGAATCATATCAAAGCCACCGAAACCAATGCCGTAAAATGACTGAAGAAATGAAACATCTCGAAGAAGAAAACAACCGAGTCTTCATCGAAGCCTACGGATTGCAGGATGAGCTTACTCCAGATGTTCCTATTAAAGAGATTACTCTATTTGCAAATCCCAAATATCGCTACAAAGGTGAACTTACTGATGAAGGGCTTGAAGCTCGTTTTAGAGTGGATACAATGAAGGAGCTTATCAGCTATTCTGTGGGCTGTATGATGGGGCGGTATTCGTTAGATAAACCGGGGCTTATATACGCTCACAGCGGCAATGAAGGATTTGATGCGTCACAATATGAAACATTTCCGGCAGATGATGACGGGATTATCCCCATTACAGAACATGAGTGGTTTGATGATGATGCGGCATGCCGGTTTTTTAGATTCATCGAAACAGTATGGGATAAGAAAGGATTAGACAGTAACCTTGACTTTATTGCTGAAGCGATTGGCTGCAAGTCAGGAGAATCTTCAAGAGACACTATTCGCCGTTATTTTGTTAATGACTTTTATAGGGATCATTGCCAGACGTACAAAAAAAGGCCGATTTATTGGCTATTCACAAGCGGCAAGGAAAAGGCGTTTCAGGCACTTGTATATTTGCATCGTTACAACGAGGGTACTCTTTCTCGCATGCGAACGGAATATGTCTTGCCGCTCCAGACAAAAATAGCACGTTATAGCGAACATCTTGAAAAAGATAAAGACAATGCAACATCTACCAGCGCGGCAAATAAGATACAAAGAGAAATCACTTCTCTTTTAAAACAGAGGGATGAGCTTATTAAATTTGATGAACACCTGCGTCACTACGCAGACATGAAAATCAAGCTGGATCTTGATGATGGGGTAAAAGTTAATTACGGTAAATTCGGCAATCTTCTTGCAAATACGCAAAAGATAACGGGAAAAGGTATTTAAAGTGCAATGAACATTGACAAGATTAAGAATAAATTAAAAGAGCTATTCGAAATCAATCGGGTCGTTTTCTGGAATGATGCTGAGAGTGAAGGTGAGGTTGAGCTTCAGACCTGCTTGCCTCAAGGCGTAAGCATCTTGCTTCCTGATACTGTTGGCCAACTTAAAACAAAGGTAACGATTGAAATCGAGAAAACCAAAGAAAAATTTCTTGTGTATGCGCCATTGCCTCAGCCAGAGATTAAAGATGACTGGCTTGCGGACATTCGTCTTTATAGTTATCAGTTCTACGCTGATACTTCTTCTATGATTGTTGATGATCTTGGCCTGCAGCACCATTACTTGCGGGAGCATATCTCTAAACGGAAGAAATTCTTTGGGAGCAAACAGCGTGTTTTAGGCTTAAAGAAGCTCCTTTCACCTCAGGACAGGGAAAAAGAAATTGACCGGAAAATGCTGGCTGTTTTAGTTAAATCAGGATACGACAGGTTTTCTGATATTGTACAGGCTCTTTTTGAAGATTTTTCTTTTGATGAAGGCCTTAATTATGTTCCTGATGTATTTACCAGCATACAAAAGATGGATCTTGAAGAGAGTTTCTGGTCATTAGCAAGAGAAGTATTTGGCTATCAGCATGAATCACCAACGTTGCGGCACTTCATAACTTGTCTTTTTGTGAGCGATCTTTATGCAGCCATAGGAGCGTCGTTATCTAATAGCGTGCGGCAATTTGTATTATCGGGAGGTTTTATCCGTGATGCGGCTGTTTGTATGAGCGAGTGGCGTGATAGCGTAAGGATGGCTGGCACATATGATCGTTTGTCACAGATGATTGCCGAAGCATTAGGGATAAGCAATTATCTATCGGATGTACCTATAAAATATCTAAAAGATTCGGCAACTTTTTTTGATATTGAAAAGGTATGTGCAAGAAGGATCAAGCAATACATTTTGGAGCATGAAGATACTTTGGATAAGGACTATGTGGTGGCTTTTTGTGGCGCAAGACAAGATATGCATTGGGCCAATAAACGGCTTGGGAGTGATGAAATACCAAGAGAGGCGTTTTGGGAGGTATATGAAGCGCTTATTGCTGCGGCGGAATTCATTACGTTAAAAAAAGAGCATCCGGATAGATTTAAATATAAAGGTTTTAAGGAATATTTTGAAGCGTATGAAACGGATCTTCACAGATTTGATAGATTGTATCGCCTTTTTAATGAACACGCAAGCTTTGCGGATGCAAAAGGATGGGGACTTTTAAAAGAGCTCAAGGAACGCATGGAAGATATGTATCAGCATTGGTTTCTTGATGAACTTGCTCTTGCCTGGGAAGGGAAGGCTGAACTTAAGGCATGGAAAATAAGTGGTATTTCTAATCAATATGATTTTTATGGTTCTTTTCCTGATAAAAAAGCAGGAGATAAGAATGCGGCTGTGTATGTCATTATCAGTGACGCCCTTCGCTATGAAGCGGGTGTTGAAATTGCTGAGGTTTTAAACGGTCGATACCGTTTTAAGGCAACCTGTGAAGCTATACTAGGCTGCGTCCCGTCATATACATCGCTGGGGATGGCAACGCTTCTTCCCCATAAACAGATAGAGGTATCGGATAAAAGAGATATTTTAGTTGATGGGAAAGCATGCGCGTCGCTTAGTCAAAGAAATGAGATTTTATCTCTTTATAAAGGTATGGCTATTAAATCTGAGGAGTTTATGAAGTTGACCCGCGATGAGGCCAGAAAAATGGTGCGCGGGAAAAATGTTATTTATATTTATCATAATATCATTGATGCCATCGGTGATGATGCCAAGAGTGAGGACAAAACATTTTCTGCGGTGCGCACAGCTATTTCCGAGGTATGTGATATAGCGGCATTCGCTGTAAATAATTTACATGCCAGGTATGTATTTGTCACTGCCGATCATGGTTTTGTTTATACAAATAGGCACCCTGATACCACGGATCGCAATAAGGTAGCTGATTCAGGTGGTGAAACGCTTAAGATGAATAAGAGATTTATTATGGGTAAGTATATCCCTTTAATGGAAAATGTTCATCGGGCCAGCTTGTCAAATACCGCAGGTGTATCACCAGATAAAGATATGCCGTTTGCGATTCCCCAAGGAATGAGTTTGTTTTATTTTACCGGGGGTGCGCGTTTCTTTCATGGGGGCATGAGTTTGCAAGAAGTGGTTGTTCCGGTCATAACTATTGAACAGGTACGTGGAAGAGAAAAAGAAAAAACCCGTGAAAAGACAGTAGGGGTTCAGGTCTTAGGTCAGGATCATCGGATTACTACAGGGCGTCACCGATTTGAAATATTACAAACTGAAGCTGTGTCTGAGAGGGTTAAAGCTGTAACGTATAAAATTGGTATTTATGCGGGAAGTAAACCTGTCAGCGATATTCAAACAGTAACCTTTGATAGTGTTTCTCAAGAGATGGCGGATCGCAAAAAAGAAGTCATTTTAACACTTAAGAACATGGTTTTCTCAAATACGGGAAAATACCGTTTAGTTTTTCGTAATGCGAGTACAGATATAGATGAGCAGTTTATACCAGTAAGAATAGACCGCGCTTTTACCAGTGATTTTTAATGAACGCATGGTTTACGGAGCAAAATGAACGTAAATTATAGCGTGAATTAGTCCCGCACGTTTGGTGGGATGCGTTAATAAGGGGAGTATATATTATGAATACAGTTTTAGATGATTTATTAAATCAACATTTTGCGGGAAAGGTTGTCCGTAAGGACTTAACCAAAAAAGTAAAAGAAGGCGCGAATGTGCCTGTGTATGTCCTTGAATATCTATTAGGGCAATATTGCGCTTCAACTGATGATGTGATTATTGATGACGGCCTGGCAACAGTTAAACGTGTGCTTGCTGAGAATTATGTTCGGCCGGATGAATCAGAAAAAGTTAAGTCTATTGTCCGTGAAAAAGGTGGTTTAAAGGTTATCGATAAAGTAACAGTAACCCTTAATGAGAAAAAGGATATTTATGAAGCCATCTTTTCTAATTTAGGTATAAAAAAGGTTATTGTGCCTAGTGGAACGGTAAGGAAGTACCAGAAGCTTCTTGTGGGAGGTATCTGGTCTATTGTTAATTTGCGTTACCATTATGAAGAAGGACAGGGGGCCTCACCTTTTATTTTAGAAGAGATTAAACCGATACAAATGCCCAATATGGATTTAAATCCTCTCTTTGAGGGTAGGCGTGCATTCACCGAAGAGCAATGGCTGGATGTTCTCTTGCGTTCCTCGGGGATAGAGCCGTCGGTATTTGAATTAAGAGCTAAATGGCACTTAATAGCAAGGATGATTCCATTTGTAGAAAATAATTATAATGTGTGTGAGCTTGGTCCAAGAGGGACAGGGAAAAGCCACCTTTATAAAGAAATTAGTCCAAATAGTATCCTTGTTTCTGGTGGTAATACTACAGTAGCGAATCTTTTTTATAATTTAAGCCGCAGACAGATTGGTCTTGTTGGTCTCTGGGATATTGTTGCCTTTGATGAAGTGGCCGGTATATCGTTTTCGGATAAGGGCGGCGTTCAAATTATGAAAGATTATATGGCATCAGGTTCCTTTGCAAGAGGTCGAGATCAGATAAACGCTAATGCCTCAATGGTGTTTGTGGGAAATATTAATCAATCCGTTGATACGCTTGTTAAGACGAGTCACTTGTTTGCCCCGTTCCCGGAAAATATGATTGATTCAGCGTTTTTTGACAGATTTCACGCGTATATTCCTGGTTGGGAAATTCCGAAGATGAAACCGGAATCCTTTACTAATAATTATGGGCTCATTGTTGATTATTTAGCAGAGTATTTGCGTGAAATGCGTAAGCGTAATTTCTCGGATGCGATTGATAAGTATTTTCGTTTAGGACGCGATTTAAACCAACGTGATGTCATTGCTGTCAGGAAAACAGTATCCGGGTTATTGAAGCTCCTTTATCCTCATGAGGAATATAATCGGGCCGCAGTTGAACGGTGTTTAAGATACGCGCTTGAAACACGTCGTCGAGTGAAAGAGCAATTGAAGAAAATCGGTGGTATGGAATTTTATGATGTTCATTTCAGTTATGCTGATAAGGAAACCAACGAGGAAAAATATATCTCAGTTCCTGAACAAGGGGGAGGAACGCTTATTTCAGATGGCCCCATGAATCCCGGTATTATTCATACTGTATCTCGCGGCAGCAATGGGCATTTAGGGCTTTACCGTATTGAAACACAAATGACGCCTGGTAATGGAACAGCTCGCTTTACAGGGGTTGGATCTGGAAATGCACCTAAGGAGTGCCTGCGTGTAGCTTTTGATTATTTTAGGGCGAACGCATCAAGGGTCAGCGTTACCCCAAAGGCGGGTGATCATAATTATCATATACATGTAGTTGAACTGCATAATTCTGGTTCAGCAGAAGCGCTCACATTAGCAACTGTTATTGCCTTGTCTTCGGCGCTAGTGCAAAAACACGTTCAATCTCAGATTGTTGTCTTGGGGAGTATGAGTTTGGGGGGAAATATCATTCCTGTAGAAAATCTCGCAGAATCATTACGTGTTGCACTTGATTCTGGCGCAAAGAGGGTTCTTATTCCTTCAAGTAGCGTTGCTGATTTTCAAACCGTGCCTGGAGAACTATTAGCAAAATTCCAGAGCAGTTTTTATGCGGATCCTATAGATGCTGTATTTAAGGCATTGGGGGTTGGGTAAGTTTAACTTTATGGATGATTTATTCGATGAATTTCTTGAGGTATAGGAATTAATAAATTACCGGCGGGTGACTAAACTCGCCCCTACTCGTGGAGAAAGTCCTTGTTCTATTGGGTAGGGGAGGCTTTGGCCTCCCTTTTCTTGAAAAAGAAATCCGTATTTTTAAAGAAGATTATTCATGAAAAGACGTGATGTCACAGAATTACATTTTATTACATATATCGGGAATGTTCCTTCAATTCTAAAGAGAGGGATATTGTCGCATAATAAATCACGAAACATTAATTTTCATGATATTTCCGAAAGCGGAGTACAGGAACGAAGGGCGAAAAAGAAAATTCCGGGTACAAATAAAAGCTTACACGATTATGCTAATTTATATTTTGACGCGCATAATCCCATGCTAAGCGCAAGAAGGTCAAAAAATAATGAAATATGCGTCCTCAGAATTAAGAATCGAGTTTTAGATATTGATGGTGTGATAATAACTGATAAAAATGCGGCCAGAGAATGTTGGTTTAAGACCGTTGAGGAAGGTTTGCCATTACTAAATAAAGATGAAATTTATGCTACCTTTTGGACTGATAATAACGATCTGATTAAAGAAGACAGGCATAAAGGTATAAAATGTGCGGAAGTTTTAGTGCCGGATTGCGTTCATCAGGATTACATTATCGGCGCATACGTTGCTAATAATGCAGCTTCAAATAATTTGCGCAGATTATCAGATTTAGGTATCATAATAGAAAGTAAGTTGTTTTTCTAAAGCGAGATTATTATGAAAATTTTAATTGGTGATATTTTTAATTCAGAAACACAAACGCTTGTCAATACAGTCAATTGTGTTGGGATAATGGGAAAGGGAATTGCTGCAGAGTTTAAAAAACGTTTTCCTGATATGTTTAAGGATTATGCTGTCCGTTGTGAACGGAAAAATATTAAGCCAGGAATACCATATTTATTTAAAGGTGGAATGTTTTCTCCCCAAATAATAAATTTTCCTACAAAAACCCATTGGCGGGCGGCTTCCCATATTGAAGATATTAAAAAAGGGTTAGAAATTTTGTCTGAAAAGTATAAAGAGTGGGGTATTGAGTCTATAGCAATTCCTCCCCTCGGGTGTGGTAATGGGCAATTGCTTTGGGAATCAGTTGGTCCGCTTATTTACAAATACGTATCCAGGTGGGATATTCCTGTGAAGATGTATGCGCCATATGGCACTCATCCAGCGCAGTTAAAGGTTGAGTTCTTGTCGAAAGAATCCAGTCTGAAACCAGCCGGATCCAGTATGAGAATATTACAAAAATTGAAGCCTGCATGGTTAGCGCTGATTGAAATTGTCTATCGTATTGAACAACAAAAATATCATATGCCAGTAGGCCGTACTATATTCCAAAAAATTGCCTATATTGCTACTGTTTTAGGTTTACCGACAGAATTAAATTATGTGAGAGGATCTTTTGGCCCTTATTGTCGTGAATTAAATGATTTAAAGAGGAGATTAGCAAATGCGGGATTAATTCAAGAACAGAAAATGGGGAACATGTATAGGGTTTTTCCGGGGTTAAACTATGCTAATGCTCGGGATAAATATCGTGAAGATATTAAAAAATGGGATGATCTAATCGATAAAACAGCTGATTTGTTTTTACGTTTGGATACACATAAAGCAGAGGTTGTAGCGACAGTTTTATTTATTGAAAAAGAATTGAATAAAAAAGGCGAGATAACAGAGCAAGATGTTTTAAATGAAGTAATGAGGTGGAAACAAAAACGGAAACCACCTTTAAATGAAAATGATGTTGCTGAGACTATTCGTAATTTAGGTGTTCTGGGGTGGTTTAACCTAAAGCCTTCGCGTGAATTACCGATTGGTCAACCTGATTTTTAGTTATAATCCTTGTAGTGGACCTCAAAGTTAAACCGGAACAGGTGGTAAGTTTCACCGGAATCTCTAACTTGGCTTTGGCGAATTAGTGTCCGACCAATGGGGTCCACCCTACTTATCTTGCCCAGTAGCCCATTTGACATCTCGTCCAAAACTTTGACAAAGCCGTTTCTTGGCCATATAATACTTTAGTCCATACGATAAACATAGAAATCAATCTTTAGTAATAATAATTTGATGGTGATGGAATGCTAATAAAGGATGAATTATGAAAACAATGAGGAATGATCCAGATATGCTAAAAGAGTACGATTTTAGCAAAGACGTGAGGGGCAAGTATGCAAAAAAATATGCTGAGGGTACGAATGTAGTGTTGATTGATCCTGACGTTGCTGAGTTTTTCCCCGGTGACAAGGCGGTCAATGATGCTCTAAGATCATTAATTAATATCATAAAGAAAAGAGAAAAAAGGTTTAGCGAACAAGGAGATGGACGCTGACTAGTATTCCGCTGACCTGTCTGTCGGCAGATGAGCTATGCCGTTGAGGTTTTCCGGTCAGCTCAGAAACAACTGACAACATCGATCTCCAGAACAGTCCCTGTCTCATCGAAACAATTCGGGTCTTGAGCGAGACTCAGCTATCGGAAGAATACAACAAGCCTTCCGGGCGGTCCGCTTGGTGCATCCGCCTCGAGCGCTACAGAATTATCTGCGAGATTCAAGATGACCATTTGATCGTTATGCGTAAAGAAAAGTAAGACAATGAGCCCAACGATATTTCGAGAAAAAGGTTATCGGTTCTTTTTCTTTTCCCGTGAAGAACCAAAAATGCATGTCCACGTGTACTGCGGGGATGGTGAAGCAAAATTTTGGCTGGAGCCAGAGATTGAATTAGTTCAGAATTATCGTTTATCACGATTGCAGCTTAAGCAAGTCGAAAAAATTATTGAGGAGCATTATGATGAACTCAGGAGCGCTTGGCAAGAGCACTTTGGAGGTGGAAGTCACTAATATTTCAAATCACGGCATTTGGCTTCTGACAAGAGATAAAGAGCTTTTTATGTCCTATGAGGGATTCCCTTGGTTCAAGGATGTCCCCATTGGAAAAATACTTAACGTTGAGGAGCCAACCCCAGGTCATTTTTATTGGCCAGATTTGGATGTTGATTTAGGCCTTGAATCGATAGAGCATCCAGAGCGATTTCCCCTTAAGTCAGAAAAACGATGAAGGGTCACATCTTAACGTAACTTTTACGTAAATAACGCCAGCCTGCAGCAAAATGCTCTATGTGGACAGCCGAAAGGACCATAATTACCAAAGAAGCATCCTGGGTGGGGAGAGTAATAGCTACCAGCCTTATGAACACACGAATTATACTCAAATGTTGCTCTCTTATTTCATTTTCTTGAGATTTCGGGCACTGGTATAATATAGAAATAGGTATGGTAGATTAGAGAAAGAAGAAATAAAGAAATTACCAAAAAACTGTCCTGATTACCTGAAACCCATTGTTCTGGTGGCTCTGAATACCGGAATGAGGCAAGGAGAGATACTTAATCTTCAGTGGCCGGATATTGACTTTAATCAATAACTTATATATATTAATGACAGCAAAAGTGGGGAACCCGGAAAGATCCCCATAAATAAAGAGTTTCATAATAGGTGCCGGGGTAGCTCAGTCGGTAGAGCACGGGACTGAAAATCCAATCCTGCCCATTTAGCAAAACTTGCATTAACGGCCAGAATCCCCTCTGGAAGCCAAATTCCGCAATTCCACCAATCCCATTATTTCTACCAAATATCCTGGTTTTATGCACCTTATAGTCACAATATGGTCACAAAATTCAACTGTCCCAATCAGCTCCTGTTGCGCTGTCAAATAACCTTTGAGAAACACATCCAGAGCCCTCGTAACAAAGACTGTCGTTGCAAAATGATAATGTCATAGTATGCAAAGTGAAAATGTCACCCCTCCATAGAATTTGATATACTATCCTCCCGAAAGATTAGGGGAGGTGAAAATGGAGAGGTGGCAATTGAGTACAAAAGAACTATCAAGATATAGCGTGATTGAGGATGCCATTGAGGGATATCTGAAGGCAGGTCAAGCGGCCGAACAACTTGAGCTATCTACCAGGCAAATATTTAGGCTGAAGAACACCTTGAAAGAAAAAGGGGTGGAGGGACTTATCCACGGGAATAGAGGAAGATCCTCACCCCGGCGAATACCAGATACGCTAAGAGATACTATAGATTATCTTTACCGGGGAAAATATGAGGGTTTTAACCTCTCCCACTATACGGAAATGCTTGAGGAAAAAGAAGAAATCTTTATTTGTCGAGAAACGGTAAGGAGAATCCTTCTAGAAAAAGGCTCTTATGGTGCGCCGAGAAAGCTTCTTAAGTTCTTGCCAGTGCAAGTCTGGCCTGGACAAAGGTTAGCCACCAGTCCAGTACCAAATCCCACGTCTGGGGAGGTAACAAACCAGATGAAGCTGGGAGGCGGGAGGTATCGGGCTGCAACGAAAGTGAAGGGATAGAGCCCCGAAATACTTATTGTCTCGGTGGTCGATACTGTCATAAGAGTAGCAGGCAGAACTCCTCTAACCGCTTTGGCTAGGTTAGGGGAGCCCGACGGGGTCTAAGACCGTGGCAAGATACCAAAGGGAATTTGAGAGGAACTCGGGAGAACCGGAGTGTGTCCCAGGTAAGAGGTATCACTCACAAGCCTATGAACGGTGAGGAGTGATGCTCACGCTCCGGTAGTCGGACCAACTAATAGTACCTAAGAAGCAGAGTAATGTCTGTGGAGGGAAGGAGTTGGCGGTAATGCAAGGGGACGAGAGGGACACATCTTCCGCACTCAGAGGCGGGGCAAAGGTGATAACAAAACTGTCGTCCATAACTCGACGAGCCCAAGAAAATCCTAAGGAGAAGTTCACTTCCTTTACTCATCTTCTCACGGTGGGTTTTCTTGAGGTGTGCTTCTGGGAGCTTAAACGGGATAAAGCTCCAGGAGTAGATGGAGTTAAGGTTAAGGAGTACGAGGCCAACTTAGAGGAGAACCTCAAGGGCTTGGTGGCCAGATTGAAAACCTGGCGCTATAGGCCCCAACCAGTAAGGCGGGTCTATATCCCCAAGGCGAACGGAAAGAAAAGACCCTTGGGAATTGCCACAGTTGAGGACAAGATTGTCCAGATGGCCCTAAAGAAAATCCTTGAGGCAATCTTTGAAGTTGACTTCCTGGATGTATCTTTTGGATTTCGTCCGCACCGGAGCTGTCATGATGCCTTGGACGAGCTGAACCGAGTGATAATGAACCGACCGGTTAACTGGGTGGTGGATATGGATATTGAGAAGTTCTTCGATACAGTAGAGCACAGATGGTTAATTAAGTGTCTGGAGCAAAGAGTCAAAGACCCAAACCTCTTAACGGAAATCACGAATTTTACTAAGGCCTAATTTAACAGTAATTAACGAAGACAGGTATTAGTGAAGTCCTGATAAAGAGCTGATTTGTTATTTGACAAAAGTGTAAGATTATGTTACAGTGATTCATAGCACTTTAGGCATAGTGCTGCCCTAAAGGAGGCAGGTCTATGAATCACATTAAAGATATTCATTTGGTCTTTGATGAGGAAAATCTCTCTAAATATGGTGCCTTTCCACTTTTGGCCTGGTTTATGCTTGACCTTATCAGAATCCGGGAGAAGCTAAAGATTGTCTCAGCTAAGCGCAAGAGGAATAACTTGAAAAAAGTGAAGCGCTATAAGTGCACCTTCTCGGGAATAGATATGTCCGTTGGAATAATTTGCACTATTTTACTTGGCATCAAGCGATTTGAAAAGATCGATGATCTACTTCATACTGAAAGAAGACTGGCCGAGATTATTGGCCTTGAGCGCTTCTTTGATAAAACCTATGCGAGAAAGTTCTTGAGTGAATTCTCCCTTCCTCATCTAAGACAATTAGATGAGGTTAACCTGGCCATCTTGCGTGAGTTTGGTGATGCAGTGAAGCAAACTGTCGTAGTCCTGGACATTGACCAAACCACTCATTCTCTGGAGAGCAAGAAAAGAGAAAAAGCTAACCGGGGTCGTAACGCCAAGAGAAGAGGAAAACCTTGCTATCAGTGGAACGTTGGTTTCATCAACAATGAAATTGTCTCTCAAAAATTAGCTGAAGGCCGTGAGCACTGCAGCCAAAGCTTTGTTCCCATCATTGAGGATGTGAGGAGTAAGATTGCTCCTTCCTCCCTTATCGCCCGGGTTGATGGTGGTTATATGTCAGGCGAGAGACTCAGCTGGATTGTAGAGAATAAACTCCAGGTTATCACTTGCGTTAACTGGAATGATTTCCTCAGCAACAACAAGGACATCCAAGCTGATCAAGTTTCCTTTGAAGAGTTCTTCCTGGAAGATGATGAACCAAAAGAAGGCCA
>AQRW01000136.1 GCA_000402295.1 Candidatus Aerophobus profundus SCGC AAA252-L23 | reverse complement strand
TTCTTTATCTATAATGTTCTCCCGGAATTCTTTCATAAAACTTTTGACACTACCTTTCTTAGTATAATGGTGGAGTTTTGGGGTGCACTATAATTCATGATTTCCTCAACTTCAACAATTTATTTTTGTGTTTATATTCTCCCCGCTCATCAACAAAGGCAAGGCCCCTTTTTATCAAGGTACGTCCCAGTTTTCATCCTTCTCCGGTGTTTCAAAATTTCTAATAGACTTGTCTGTAATTTTGGTTTTAAGTCTCTGAAATGAAATTCAATTTTTCTTATAATTTGAATTCTCAATTATTTTTGTCGAAGTCCCACTAGACATCCTGTCCATTTTTTGCTAGGCTTTTTTTATTCTTTTAAGCGATTCTTGTTTGCCAAATTTTTATTAACCTTGATTAAAAAAAATATAATTTCACTTAAAAGGACCAAAGCCAAATCTGGTTAAGTATGGAATATTTGAAGGGCCATTTTCCAGCGTTTTGCATTTTACTGTGGCAAGAAAAATGAGAGCATATCATGTCTTCTTTACAACTCGATATACCCAAGTATGTCTTGAGCAGTGCTGCTTCGGTGCCTCAGTTTCAAACTCCCTTGCAAACGTCAAATGTGGTGATACCGCTTTTCTATTTGACGGTCTCAAAAGAACACTATTTGGCCCATTAGAAATTGTTACTGACCAACAATATGTTGACGTTCGTCCCATTTATGGCGTAGATAAACGGGGAAACACACGTTACAAGAATAGAGTTTGGTTCAAGACTGGAAAAGCAAAAGAAACGCTTATCGTTAAGATCTATTCAACAGAAAGAGATCCTTTCAAGTCTTCGTTCCTTTTAAATCGATACATCATTTCTACCCTTATCGCAAACAAACAAGTGAACGCAACACCTCTTACCAATACTGAGGGCCAATACCTTACAGAAGAATGCATCGCCCTGGGGAAAAATATACGTTGTCCCTGTCCAAAGATTCCCGCCGACATTGAACCTGTTTTTTCATCCTTGGTTTTTAGACGCCCAATAAGCGAGGCAGGAGTAGAGGTACTTGTTCTCAACAAGAAGTGCAGAGGCTACCTTCTTGAATTTCTTAATACTTTCACGAACCAAGCATCTTATTCCAATCAATTCATTTTGGGGTTCCAGCGTCAGATCGATTTATTAATCGATGACCAAGATAAACTAGCACTTATTGAGATAAAACGGGCAAATAACCTCCAAAATCCCTATGAACAGATCATAGAGTACTTATATTATTGCCTAAGTTCCTTCCGGCTGCATTATTCGCGTTCAAGCTCAATAAAATCAATTGATTTAGTCGCGCTTATTGAAAACGGGAGTAATTATCTAGCCGATGATCTAATTAAGAAATTCCAAAAGAGATGTATTAAAATTTCTTTTAAAGAAAATGTCGAAATAAAACCTCATATAATTGTTTACACTGTATCACCGGATGGCTTGGAAACCAAAATTTTTGGCTAATGGCTAAAATAGGGTCAAATCCAATAGTCTCAAAGAATTTGATTATTTCCGTTCTCATGGGAATAACTTTATATCTTCCATAATAAACGGAACGGGCAAATTGATCTCCAATATTTACACACAGCCTGCAACCATTATCGAGAACGCGATAGCATTCTTTCCAAACAAGATTTAAATTGTTAATATAATTTTCGTAGCTGTCGTTAAATCCGATTTGTTCATTTGTTCCATAATCTTTTAATTGCCAATATGGAGGTGACGTGATTACAAGATGAACTGATCTATCTTGAAGTTCTACCATACATCGACTATCACCTCTGACAATCTGGTGATTTGTTGGAAGATTCATTTTTTTTGAACAGCCTCTTTTTTATAGTTTTATCCAGCGAATGGCGGAATTAAGCTGCAAGCGTAGACGGCGCGTAGGAGAGGAAACGCTTGCGTTTCTTCTCCAATTTTAGCGCTGGCAAGGCGACACCGCCGAAGGGGTTCTCAGCTCGAATGACTTGTTCGCGCCGCCTATCGGCGCCAACATATTATTAGGCTACTTCAGTCCCAAATATTTTCTAATATGTTTTGCCAAGTTGTTATCAATTTCCGTATGCCTTGGAACAGGTTGTTTCTTGCCTGCAGAAGGATTCATATAGAGGTCGTGATTAACTCCTGGTCTTAAGAAAATACAACCATCTTTTATGAGTTGACGAACAAACTCTTTCCGTTTCATATAGTGATTTCTCTCATTTGATGTTCTTCTGGAACTTCATCCATAGCCATCAATAGGTATGCATCTTTAATGTTTTCTTCCAATTCTTCGAGACTCTCTCCCTGCGTCATAATTTCTGGATGTTCGAGAAGTTTCCCCAGCCAAAATTTTTCTCCCTTCCAATAAACCATGGTCATTTTTGCCTTCATGGTCATTCCCCCCGTAAATATTGTCGTTGGCTCATGGAGCCTAACACGTTGTTATATTATTCTTCAAATATCATATTTTCTTTATTGCCAGGAATGATTGATCCGCATTTTGATCGCCACCCAAAATTGACCCACCTTCGCCATTGAATTCTGACTCACCCTTATTGTTTTTAATGAGGCCTGATTGTCAAGCGTAGTACTGTGGAAAATTTGTCCCCTAAGAGTTCTCATGAGCTCTTTTAATCCTGGTTTTCATTTGATTACTTCTGCTATTTCCTGGAATGTCTCTTTAACATAATCTGCTATTCCCGGAGTAAATATTCTCTTTCTGCACTTTGGTATCCATACCAGGTGGTATTTGGTATCATAAACAACATGTTTTGTCCGCTTGAGCGAACTCATAACCTGATTTTAGCAAAGATGTATCACTAAGAAAACCCCTAAAATTCGCTTTTGGCGAATTTACCGTTTTCCTCCCGCCAGTAGAACTGGCGGGTATCCAACGGTGAGTTTTTATGAAATAGCCTTGAAAGTTCGGATAGCATATCTACCTCTCGGGGAAAAACTATTCTGAAGAAAACTATGCTTCTTGAGAAGGGCTACCTGACTTGTAGTCATGCGGCCCAACGCTTGAGCTCACCTGCCGCTATGGAGCGTAGCGGAATTACGGTCAGGTGCAGCGCTTTGTTAGAACATTGTTCTGGTTCATTTCATTCCTATAAGTTTCAGTCCAATTGGGCTCCCAGATACTTCGCAATTAGACAGGTTTGTTGCTTTGATTAACTCTCTCAGTTCATCTGGGGTATAGGCTGCATTTATGGAAGTGATTAGACCGGGACGAATCTCTTTCGGTTTTGTGTTAATCCATAAGAACCATTTTAGTAAGAAGAACATATCTCTTCGTAAATCTGATATTGGGGTGGACCCCATTGGTCGGACACTAATTTGCCAAAGTTAAGTTACAGCTAAATCTGTTTTTGTAGTTCTTACTATCATAACATACCTCAGCTAATGTCCGACAGTCAAGTGACTGATGTGGCCTTTCCTGATTGTTGAGAAAGACCTTTATATCGGAAAACATAACTTCTTTGCACACGCTCTTGAGCACTGATACTTGGATCAAGTAGCCAGGTAGCTAATACAGGTGACTCTAAAATAGCTCTAACGGATGTCCATGGAACAATAGTCAATGCAGGCTCAGAGAGATTTCTAAACAATGCGGCAAGCTGGTCTGCCGATACTTCAATAAGCAAATTGCCTCGGACATAAGCAGTCCGAACAGATTCTGCACGGAAAGCGGACAATTCCGCGAGCGCTTGGGCACCTGGAACTCGATTCAAACCCTGAGAATTGAAAAAGTGTGCAGTTTCTTCATGCAAAGTGTTTAAGGCTAATATTATCCTAATCAAATCACCTTTCCCAATATTCATGGTGACCTCTTGAGATATAAAAGAATACAGCTAACGACTAAGCTCAGCGGCGCGTTAGCATCCGCTGGATTTGTTTGTTAGATTCTTGTTAATTTTGATTCTTTTCTAAAGAATACCAATCTATTTTCCTTGTTATGTACATTACCGTACTTAATACAGTCAATAGTCCAATGCTACCCATAATCAAAGCATAGTCTTCAAGTCGAAGGACAATGTACAAATATGAGTATAGAATGATCAGTATGCCGAAGATAGTTAATGTAAAACGATTGTTTTTTAGAATACCTTTAGAGTAACCCGTTATTATAATGGTTATCGTAAGGGCCGATAGGATATAAGCAAAATCAAAATTTAAATGCTCAGAAATTGAAAGAAGTAGAACGTAGAATAGAATAATGGCGAACCCAATTAGAGTATACTGAATAGGATGAACTCTCTTTTTGCTGATAATTTCTGAAAAGAAAAATGCTGAAAATGTGAAGATGATGAACATTAGTGCATATTTCGATACTCTAATAGATTTTTGGTATATGTCAGCAGTGATGAGTAGTTTTAGGCCAAAAGAAGCATCGATCGCCTTATATTGATTTCCCGTCCAAGATTGAGGGAAATTTCGATTTAGATGTAAAATGTTCCATGTAGCAGAAAAACCTTTATCAGTTATTTTTCTGGTGGTTGGAAGGAAGGAGCCGTTGAAACTTAGGGAAGGCCAACTGGATTTAAGATTGACACTAGTTGTTTTGCCTACCGGGATAAACTGAATATTTTCACTACCATTAAGATTGAGTTGTAAGGAAAACGTGTTGACGTCTTTGATTGGTGATAGGGGGATAACGCAATGTACACCTGATGATGTGATGTCAGTTGTTCTTAATCCTGGGCTTGCGTCATATTTTTTTTCGTCAAAGATAATAACTATATTGTCTTGAATACCTCTCATGTCGGTGATGCCAATAGAAAATATGGCTTTTTCCCAAAGTACGTTTTCTGGGTTAATATTGGATTGATTCAGTATAGGTAATGTGAAATTACCATTTATGTTAATTTGAGTGCTATATAAGACAGCTTCATAAATACTTCTGTATCTAATTTGCGGATCTATTTGCCCAGAAATATCTAGCTTTTCAGGTAGAATACAGATAGTGTATGTTGAATTTCAACTTCTTATTTTCGTCTTTATAGAACGACTTATATGGAACTGTAAAAAACGGACCTGTAACAGTTTGGCTGTTTCCCCATTTTTGGTTTATTTCTTGAATGACAGAGTCTCTTCTTGACTCCCTTTCCGACATCAAAGATGAAATCATTGTTGTCGGAATTAAAAGAATTATGACTAGTAATCCGATCGAGAGTATTTTTAGTGTCACAGAGTTTCGAATGAAATTGCTTGTTTTCTTTATGGTTTCTTGCGTAGCCAAAGTTTCCTCCTAAATCTAACGATTGAACTCACTGGTTTTTACGGAGCACAGCGGAGTAAAAATCCAGTGCAGTGATTTGTTATGTGTCTCTTTTTTCATTTCAATCTCAACGTTCGAGTGTAGCAGTAGTAAGGCACAAAAGTTTTTGCGGGACAGGATGCTTGAATTACCAGTGAAATCATTATTAATGCTACACTACGATACCCAACGTAATTATTTCATTTTATCTTTGTCAGAAATTTTAGATATTTTTTGAATAAATTCAATCATCAAGACTACACCTGTTTACTGCTAATAGCGTAATGAGTCTTCAGCCATTTTCGTTACAACTTCACCTTCAAAATTGTAAAGTTTTACATAGGTTTGAGAAGAAACATCAGCATTCTGTGGTGTTATGACGACAAAATTCATTGTTGTCCGATTTGGATTATGATCAATCCATGTTCCAGAATTAGCATAGATTGATTTTTGCCCATTATAATTTTCAGACGAAATAATTTTAGCATCATGTGTATGTCCGAAAACGACGATTCTCTTATTGGAATTCGGGTTCATAAAATATTGTACCTTTGCCTGATCATCCAAATGACTTGTCTCAAAAACATTTGCAATCGCCTGAGCTACAGGAATATTAACAGCCACCATGTTGAGCATTTGCCGTTCATCCCATGTATCTTGAATTCCGTTGAAAAGGTTCACATCAATAAATCCACCAGGGGTTAATTGGAAAGGCAGTAAATCGTTAACTGCATAGGTCTCGGAGAATCCATCGACATTTGTTACAATAATGTTCTCATCAAACATGTTTTCTATCGGCAGTTCGATCAATGTTGTTTTCCAATTTTTCCAATATTCGAATAATAAATTTTGGCTTTCATTGCCCGAAGTATTTGGGGTGACAACCAGTATCGTGTCTCCTGCTGTATGGCAATTTTGTACCACATGGAGCGTGGCAATTCTTGTGAAAAAGTATCCCGGAGGCGTTATGGTTCCCGGCGCAACATCTTGGTTGGAAATCGGGTCAGGGGAGCAGAAAAAACAGTAGCGATGACAATGTTCAATCGCCATTTCTGGTAGATATGCCGGAGAGTATGTGCCTAAGCCCAGCACGTCTCGCGCCTGATTTATCCCTGGAAGAATAAGGTCAACATTTTCCGCAGTTATTGTTAAATCATGGTTCCCCGGTATATAGGTAACTAAAATTTCTTGTGCTTGGATTATCCGGTTAAGGGCATCAAACACACCCTTATTGGTTTCCGCGATCCGCTGAACAAAGTCACTCTGATCTTTTCCTTCATAAGTATCTGTTGTCGCTGGTACAAACCATTCATCGAGCAAGTCCCCAGCGATAACAAGTTCCTTGACATTTGGAGCCACTCTGATCTGTTCAAGCAGCTTCTCAAGTGCCCCAAGGTTGTCTTTGCACTCTGCATAAGCGAGGTCGGCGCCAAGATGCATATCGCTGATAACAACTAGCATATTCCTTTCATTACCACCATTGGTGAAAGGGTTTATTCCCGAATTTGTCGGGCTAACCGGATCGCATGATGTAAGTACACTTAAAAACATCACCATAATAATCGCACTTAAAATACTCTTTAAATTTTTCATTTTATCTCCTTTGTTATTTTCCTACTCCTATGTCTTTTTAACATTTTGTGTAAAGTTTGTGTTAAACCATAGTTCTTATATAGCCATAATGTTTGTATCAAAACAATTTCTGATACATACAATTTACAAAATGTATTTTTATTTCTTCCCTCTATCCCGACTTCTACATATAGTGACGGAAAACCGCATGAAACCTAGACAAAATTTTCAAGTCGGTAGTACAGTTCGCTTTTATTTCATATTTTACTTGTAACTATTCAGCCTGTCAAATTACACCAATGCAAATGAGATGTTCAACCTAAAATACCTCAGGAAGGAAAATGTTATTAAGGGGCTCTGTACATTGGAATAAAGGGATTTCCCTCGAGAGCAGATTCAATGGCGTCGATGACGGAAAGGGAATTCTTTCTGAGGGTAGAGATATAACCCCTGATGCGACAGAAAGTTTTTGCTCCCTGAGTACTGCGAAAGGTGCCTGAGATTTTCTGCTGAACTTTCATCATCCTAATATCCTGTTCACCCTGATTGTTATCAAAGGGAATGCTAAAGTCATACATAAAGGCTAGTGTCTGTCTGCAGTACTTGTTTAAGCGATCCAGCAGGTTTTTCGCCTTGCTTTGTTTCTTTCTGCCCCGTCTTTTTGGTTGATCCTCAAGTGTGGGAGTTGGGTTTTCAGTGAAACCCTTTTGGACTATTCGATCGTATCTTTCTTGGAAGCTTTTTATCTGGTCCGGATCTAACCTGTTAACTACCGCTTTTTTCTCTTCCACCTTCTTTCTGATCTCGCAGAGTAGATCAATCATACCCTGGGGCCAGGCTTGTTTGTCCTGCTCCAAGATGCCGGTTAGTTCCCGAAGGTGGTGAGCATTGCAAAGAGCGTGGCGGCAGTCATATTTGAAATAAGACCTCCAGAAATCATGAACTGCTGTTCCTTGAAACTTAGGTAAAATACCTATTTCATCGGTAGCTTCACCTTCTCGTTTAGCATGGGCAGCATAAAAGGTTAGTCTTTCTGTACTGGCTACATGGAGCCATTCTCGTTCCCCGTTGATATGCAAACCGGTTTCGTCAAAATGGATAACAGAAGAGACCATCAGCTCTTCTTTGATCTTTTCCTCTACAGGCTCCAGGATCTCGTAAGCGGCCTTGTTTGCGTTAACTAAAGTAGCCTGACTTAATTGATGGCCAAAGAGATCAGCAAACAGCTCACTAGTGCAGCTCGCAAGGGTAGGAGCTGGTACTGACTTAAATAGACAGCCACGGACCTCAAGCGAGGTCCATATTGCACTGGCTGTTGGACTTCTTCCGGGAAGAAGGCCTTGTTGAGACAGCCACAACGGGGACAAATCTTTTTCTCGGCCCGGTGCTCAATTGTTTCAACTTTGATGGGTGGCAGTTCAAATACCTGACGTCTGGCATAATCGGTAGCCGTTACCTTTTCCAAAGAACTACCGCATTCTTTACAGACGGGGACCCGATGGATAATGGTATGCTCAGGATTCTCTATCATCTTCAAGGTGTGTCCGGGATGCCCTTTCTGTCCGCCCGGTGAGCGGCCAGTTTTTTGGCGGCGGCTTTTCACTCTCACAAACCCATCAGTTGGGGGGGGGTTTGCTACTGTTGCGACTGTTTTTGCTGAGTTGATTTTCCAAAGTCTTTACCCGCTCTTTGAGTTCAGTAATATCTGCGGACTGTTTTTCAATCTGCCTTTTAAGTTCGGTAATACTTGCAAGTAGACTGTTAACCAGCTTGATAACGGCCTCGGGGCCAGTTTCATAAATGGTGAGAATATCTTTACGCTTCATGACCTAGTATCTACTTGCATAAGTCAGCGTAACGATGTTGCAAGAGAACTTGCTTGACCTCAGGCTTCGTCCACTCAAAGGGGGCACAGTCTTCATTGTAGGCTTCGGTGAACCCGGTGATGGCCTCCCGCAGCTGCCTAGGAGAAGTGAAGCTCCCGTGTCGGACCACCCTGGTGGTCAGGATGCTGAACCAGACTTCAATTTGATTGAGCCAGCTGGCATTGGTCGGGGTATAGTGGAAGTGCACGTTGGGGTGACGGAGAGCCAGGTACCATGTTTCTTCTTGTGGGTGGCCAGGTTATCCAGCACCACGTGCAGTTCCTGATCCGAGGGATACCCGGCGATGAGGTGATTCATGAAGTCAAGGAACTCACGTCGTCGTCGTCGTCGGCGCCGGTAGTGCCCGGCCCTGATCATCCCGGTGGCTACCTCTAAGACAGCGAACAAAGTGGTGGTCCCATGACGTTTGTACCGGGAGCTGAATCCCCGCGAGGTGGTGCCATCGTACAGCTTCAGATATCCTTGGGCCCGTTCCAGTGCCTGGATGGAGGGTTTTTCATCGACACAGATAACGATGGCATTGTCCGGGGGTGCCAGGTAAAGTCCCACAATATCGGCAGCTTTCCGGGCGAATTCCGGATCAGTGCTGATGCACCAGCTGCGGCGACGCTGGAGGTGAATCCCGTGCTTGCGGAGGACTCGCCAGACATGGTCCACGGAGACACACCTAAGTTCCCGGGCAATGAGCCGGGCGGTCCACACCGTCTCTCCTCCGGGAATGGGCTCATCCAGCTGGGCCAGAATCCTTCGTTCGGTCATCTCATCATAGATAGCCGGCGCTCCGGAGCGAGGGGCGTCCTCCAGGCCGGAGAGGCCTTCTTCAGCAAAGCGGGTGCGCCACTTGCTCACCGTGGCGGGACGGACCCCCAGCCGGCGGGCAATCTCGTTGGTGGCAACTCCTTGCCCCGCACCCAGGACGATGCGACTACGGAGGACCTGTCGCTGTTCCGTCTTGGCTGATCTTACTCGTTGCTCCAATGCCTTCTGCTCCTCACCAGACAGTGTGATTTCGGTTGCGGTGTACGGCATACTTGCCTCCTTCATGGTGTGATACTTTCACCAACAAGGATAGCACATTACGGTGATTTACGCAAGTAGATACTAGCTCCTTTCGATCAAATGATCCCGGAGTAAAATAGCCCGAAAATAAGAAAAAGGCTCCCATGAACCAGCACTGGTTAACAAGTATGAACACCAGCAGTACCAGGAATGATAGAGGGTCGTTTATCGGGGGTTCCACATAGTAGAACGGTGCACCCGCCCCATAGACGAGGGCCACATGGTGCAGCACTACGAGGGCAACCAGAGAAGCGCGCAAGTGATCGATAAAGAACAGGCGGGAAGTTTTCCCGGTTGCCGTCTGCACTGGGGATTTCTCCGTTGGTTGTAAGCTATTTTGATTCATTTCATTCTTCGTTATTCATAAGAGTTTTACAGATGCTAAGAGGGATAAGACAAATCTCTGATGAAGAAGAGCGCGATCACCAAGACGACCGCAATAAGAGGATATATCATTTTCACATTGATCAGCCTGTTCATTTCTTTGCTCCTCTTTTGGCTCTCAGTGATGCCACCCAACGTCTGAGTTCACCTGTGTTTTGGAGTGCAGCGGAAAGTGTGTCCGTGTGCAACGATTTATTAGAGCATTGTCCTGGTTCATTTTATTCCCGTAAGTTTCAGTCCGATTGGGTTCCCAGATACTTCGCAATCAGACAGATTTGTTGCTTTGATTAACTCTCTCAGTTCATCTGGGGTATAGGCTGCATTTATGGAAGTTATTAGACCGGGACGAATCTCTTTCGGTTTTGTATTAATCCATAAGAACCATTTTAATAAGAAGAACATATCTCTTCGTAAATCTGATATGAAGATTCTACCGCCCTTTTTCAACACTCGCCAAATCTCATTGAAAGTATCCTTTGGATTACTCCATTCGTGAAGTGATCCATTGGTAAAAACAGCATCAAATGACTGATCATCAAAAGGCATCTTATCGCCGCTACTATAGATATATTCAACCCTGTCAGAGAACTTGTACTCTTTTGCATTACCTTCAGCAATTGATATCATATCTGTACTGATATCCAGTCCCTTAAGAGTTGTTCCTTGCGTGTATTTCAACCATTCAAGCCCCAGGTATCCAGGCCCGGGCCCTACTTCAAGGGCAAGACCTTTAGTAATCCCGCTTTTTATAATATCTCTTGTCTCAATCCATCCTTTATCCCTAAGTCTTCTCTGCATTTCATCATAGATAGCAACAATAAATTCTCCTTGGATGCCTGAATCTGTCTCCTCTACTCTTGGTCTGGGCATATTATTCTCTCCTTTATGGGCTCTAACATTCAAGCTCACCTGCCGCTATGAAGCGCGGCGGAATAGTGGCAGGTGCAGCGCTTTGTTAGATGCTTTTTTAGTTAGCTTGACTGATATGCATTTTGATTTTTACCGTTTACCAGAAAAATCTGCTGCTATTTCCTCACCAGCCTGCATTCGGCTTGTTAGGCACTTGCATTTATATTCTGGTAAAGATACCAAGCGCCCACGCTTCGGTATGGTTTCCATTTGTCCGCTATCCCCTCGAGAGATCTCATATCATTAACATCCACACCGTAGACTGCTGACATTGACTTTCTGAGGGCGAGGTCATGCACTGGAAATACATCTAATCTTGCAAGACCAAAAAGCAAGTACATGTCCACGGTCCAATCCCCAATTCCTCTAACCTGTTTAAGTACATTGCGAATTGTGGCGTCATCCTCATGGACAAGACAGGAAAGCTTGAGCTGCTTGCGGTCAATACGCTGGGCCAAGTCCAGAATATACTGGTATTTTCTAGCAGATATCCCGGCCTTCAGGATCTTCTCGCAACGAGTGATAATGAATTTCTTTGGCGTTGGGCGGGAAGCGCCAAACATACTTCTGAAACGATAAATAATGGTGTCAGCCGCCTTTTTCGATAACTGCTGGCTAACTATAGTATCAACGAGGAAATTGAACCCTGCATGGCGGCAGTTGAGTGCATACGGTCCGACCACGTCAATAATCCGGGCAAGTTTCTTATCGCAAGCACGAAGTTGATAACACACTTCCGAGATATTGACACTCTCAGAAACTGCAAGTGTATTAGTTTGTTCAACACCTTCCGAAAGGTTATTCCGTCGCATCCATTTTTCTACAATCAAGTGAATCTCAGCGTATAAGTCCTTCTGAACATAAACTGAGAAATCTGTAATCGGAGTGTGCAAGGACACTGGGTGGGAAGGTGGGACTTGTGCAGCATCATCTGGCGTGTCGCAAAGCGATGATTGATCGAATACTTTGTTAGCCTTACTGCTCTTCGTTTTCACATAGTCACCCATTGGTAACAAACCACCTTCGAAGCACTTTAAGATTGTCGTAATAGCTTCAAAGCTGCTGTCTATACCTATCCAGTGCCGTTGTATTTCATCGGCAACAGCCAACGTCGCTCCAGAACCGGCATAGCAATCAAGCACCAAGTCGCCGGGGTTCGAAGACGTCTGCATAATTCGTCTGAGAAAATCTGGATTTTTCTCGGTCGGATATCCTGTGATTTTGATGTTTTGGTTGTGAGAGTCTTTGAAGTCGAGCCAAATATCTGGTATGCCAACGCCGGGATGATCATCGAGATATACCTTGCGTCGGGGGTTTTTATTCTTTGACCAGAATATCTCGCCCCTGGCATCCATTTCATCGAGTGTTTGCGGAGTGTACTGCCAGTGCTTTCCAGGAGGCGGTAATTTCCCGCGCCACGGCCCACCAGTCGCCCCATTACGTGTGCCCGGAGCATGGACAGGCATCTTCATGAATCGACGACCAGTCTTCGATTCCGTATAATGATATTCTTTCGCGCTCTGCTCCGACAGTGGCTCCAGCGGACGATTACAGACATACTGATCACCTTTCGAATAGAATAAAATGAAGTCGGTAGTATCGCCATAGGCCTTTCGCGTATAGTTTTTGGGATTACATTTCTTAGGTACAATCAGGTTGCGGCAATTGGAGGAACCAAATACCTCGTCCATGACCAACTTCATTTCCAAGACCATCGTTTCGTCCAAATGAAGGTAGATGGAACCTGAAGAGGAAAGCAGTTCCCGGATGAGAATCAGGCGCTCTCTGAGGTTCTCGAAATACTCAGCGCCACAAAGGTCATCTTTGTACGTCTTGCGCTGTTTGGGTGATAGGAATGTGCCCTTCGTGGCAAATGGTGGGTCTATGTAGACAAGAGTGATTTTGCCTCTGATAGAAGAATCTGCCAGCAGTTCTCGCAGACCATTCAGGTTGCCGCCACAATACAAGCGGTTTCCGGATGAACAGTGTCGCATGCAGCTAAAACCGCTGTGACTAAGATGATTGAGGATAATAGAAGTGCTCTTCTTACCTGGGTACGCGAGTTCAACAGGCTTGGATTTGCTACTGCCATTTTTTTTTGGAATACCTGTGGCCATTGGTTATCTCTTCTTGGAAAAGAGCCATTTTATGGTGATGCGTTCTGGAATCGTTCGTAGTGTAACAACCTTGATTGAAACCGTTGCTGTACCTCCGTAACCTTGCAGAACCCTTTTCTAAACCGATCACAAATACTTGCCGCTGCACTCTTCTTCATGGACATTTTTTTTATTATTAGGCTCGGTTCGCTCATTTTCAAGACGGCCAGCTTCTTGATAAAGCTCAACCAAAGCTTTCTCTGCACGTTCATATATATCTTGAAGCATCTTTTCCTTTTTCATCAACGGATGGCAACCTAAAAACTGATATAGGTAATCCAGTGCCACTGAAGTCCTATCCATGAACTCAAAATAATGCCCCTGATTTATTCTTAAATCCTGGCTTTCTTCAACCAGAACAATTTGCCCTTTTTGCTCTTTCTCTTCTAATACTGGCAGCCTAAAGGCTTCCAATAAATAGCGTATATCTTCCCTCAATTCGAATTCGGTTTCCCCAAGCGGTTGAACAGGATCTTTCGTCCACCCTTCGATTGCACCGGCTTCTGAATAGTAAACTTCATGAATTCTATACACAACATCATTTGACTCTTTATTACGTTTTTTAACAACTCTGTAATTCCAGTGAGACATAAATTTCCTTTAGACAGTTAACATATTATTAGATTAGGTGGGGTGGACCCCATCGGTCGGACAATAATTTGCCAAAGTTAAGTTACAGCTAAGTCTGTTTTTGTGATTACTACTATCAAAGTATAGCTCAACTGGTGTCCGGTAGTCAAATGACTGATGTGGCCTTTCTTGATTGTAGAAGGCCGGATACTTACTGATTCCCCCTTTTGCCTCTTTAACGTTCTGGTAGTCATGAAGGTAGACTTCTTCATATTTCACTGAGCGCCAGAGCCTCTCAGTGAAGATATTATCCTCAGGCTTATCCTCTACCATCCATGCTAATCTGGATACTCCTTTCTTGCAGTTTCTTGATGAAATCTACACTGGTATTAGGACCAGGATAGATAGCTTCGATTCCCCTCAATCTCATTAATCTTTGCACCCTTTTCGGTTAACTTCATCTTTCACTATTTTTCTCCGCCGTCTGATCTGTACCGGATGAACTCCATACTGGGCTCCTCCTTTTCAACCTTACTTGTATCTTAGCATACTGTCCGAATTTTGGGGTCTACTATATAACGTTCTGTGGATAAAAGGGAAATCAAAGATTTCCCTTTTATCCACTGTTGTGCGAAGTATGGTGCAATTATTTCAGTAATTCATACTTTTCTTTTCTGACCTCCACAATAAACCTCGAGGGAAGTGTGAAAAAAGCATCCCATGAAGCCACATGTGAGGGCATCGTTAAATATAGTTGTTCTTTTGCCCTAGTGCATGCAACATAGAATATCCGACGTTCTTCTTCTATTTCTTCTATATTCCCAACAGCCCTGGCAGATGGAAAAAGCCCATCCAAAAGATGGGGGATGAATACGCTATTCCATTCAAGTCCCTTCGCCGAATGAATAGTTGAAAGGATTAAAGATTTGTCTTCGGTTTCATCAATGAGAGGTTTTGTTTGATTTTGGTATCTATTTGAAGGGGGATCTAAAGCAAAATCTGAAAGGAACTTCTCTAAATTATCATACTTGCAAGCAAGACTATAGAGAACATCGATGTCCATTAATCTTATTTCGTAGTCGCTTTCTATATTCTTTAAAATAGGAGAATAATAATCTTTCAAGATCTCTATCTTCTCAGGAATTGTGACTTCTTGCTTAGATGCCTGATTCAAAACACGGCCAAGTTTTTCAAGATCGGATGAGTATTTATAGTCTGCAAAATTACTGAAATCAATTTTACCATCAAGTTTATGGATATGCAGTACGATCTTGCTAGCTGTGACATTTCCAATACCAGGAATCAATTTCAAAACACGATTCCATGAAACTGGATCCAAAGGATTGAGAATAATCCGCAGGTAAGCAATAATGTCTTTGACATGTCGTCGTTCAACAAAACGAATACCACCAAAAACTATATATGGAATGTTTCTCTTTAAAAGTTCCGCCTGGATAAAATTACTGTGATAAGAAGCACGATAAAGAACAGCAATTTGATTCAAAGGAATCCCCCTTTCTCTAATTTCGAGTATTTTTGAAACGATATATTCTGCCTCATCTTCTTGATTGTAAAATCTGTTAACTATCGGTTTATGACCTGTTTTGGTTGAAAACAACCTCTTTTTATAACCAATTTTGGCATTATTTATAACTGAATTAGTAAAACTTAAAATATCTTGATTGCTTCGATAATTCTGTTCGATTCTTACGAACTTGCAGTCAGAATATGTTCCGGGGAACCTTAGGATATTTTCAAAGTTCGCTCCCCGAAATGAATAAATGCTTTGCGAATCATCGCCTACCACCATGATATTACGATATTTTTCAGCAATTAGATCAACGATTTCTTTCTGGATGATATTTGTGTCTTGAAATTCATCAACCATAATATACTGAAAAGTTTCCTGGACATTCTTACGAAATTGAAGATTAATTTTTAGAGAATCACGAAGAAATTCCATCAAATCATCGTAATCAAAAAGATTATTAGCTTTCTTATATTCTGAATATGCCTTTTCTATTAATTCAATATCTTTGACGAATTCAGTTAACCCCCTGAATTCACGATCAATGACTTCTCTTGTTGTAATATTGCAGTTTCTAGCCTTTGAGATTATTTCTTGAATTCGACTCTTCCGAGGAAAAGCCCGGCTTCTTTTTTCAAAATGCAACTCATGGCGAATCAAGTCTATTACATCTTCTGAATCAACAGTATCAATAATTGTAAAATTAGGAGAAATGTTTAAAGACTTAGAATACTTTCGCAGCAAATAATTAGCAACTGAATGAAAAGTTCCACCCATTACCTTTTGGCATCGCATTTCATTTAACAAGGAAGTTGTTCTTGCAAGCATTTCATTGGCTGCTTTTCTCGTAAAAGTTAGGAGAAGTATCTTTTGAGGTGGTATCTCATTTTCTAATAAAAAAGCCACTCGATAAACAATAGTTCTGGTTTTTCCACTTCCTGCTCCAGCGATTACTAAAAGAGGTCCCTCAATGGTTGTTGCAGCGATATATTGCATTTCATTCAAACTCTTTTCATAGTCTATTTTGAATTTTTTTTCATTATCTTTTTCGCTGGCAGTTTGTATTAGATTTTGTTCGATGGAATTTGTTATACTTTGTAATCTATCAATCTTTTCCTGAACATCACTTGTAACTTCTGGCTGTTCATATCTGTCTAAGGAAATCGTTGTTATGTCCTCATCTATAGAAACTTTATGATTACTCTGAAAGTCAAGCGTAAATGTCTGACGAAAATGTTGAAGAAGTTCATCTGTCTCTTCTTTATCTTCTATCTTTGATTTATTGTTGGAGACACTTTCAATTATCTTAGGTTTTGAACAATTAGTTGAATCATCACGCTCTTTCTTTCTGTGCATGTAGATAAAGACAACAACAATTGCGATAATGAATAATACCCATCCCATCTTTCAAGCACCTTCTTTTTTCAACCTGTTATCTTGCATCGTATTTCGCACAACGGGAGGCGGGTAAGCGAGGTTGGTTGAAAGAAAGCTTGCTTTCATTCCAGCGGACAGGGTAAGCAAATTTGGGTGAAGCGAAGCGGAACCTTGTACTTTCTGTTGTGCGATGAAGCACCATTTTTATTTTTCCAGTTCATTTATGACACTGGTATATTTTGCTTTTTTGCTTCCTGCGCTTACAGACATTGAAATTGCTAATGCCTCTGCGATCTCTTCTTTTGATGCACCGTTTTCTTTTGCTTTTTTATAATGATAGTTTATACAGGGTATACAATCTGCCATGATTGAATTTGATAATGCGATTAATTCTTTTGTTTTGCCATCAAGTATGTTTGGTTTATAAACCGCTCCTGCAAAATTTTCATAAAGCTCTTCAATTTCTTTTAATAAAAACATTTATCTCCTCCTTTAGCACTTGCTCTAATCTTCTATTTATATTTTCTGATCTTTCATTTTGAAGCCTGAAAACTATTATACTTGGACATATTTCACCAGAGATAGCCATTAAATCTCCAAAATCAAGGTCGCATGTTAATATGGCTCTTCTTTCTTTGGTTGCCTTTTTAACGATTTCTACATCAGTTGCTCTTTGCAGTCCTTCTTCTCTTAGATGGATAACATCATATCCATTCTGCCTTAGCCAATTAACTGAAGATTGGATATATCCATGTCAGCAAGGAATTTCATTTTCTATCTCACTGCCGGATGTAATTCCTCTCTAGTTAACCAGGAGGCGTATTGTAAAGCTTCTTTGATATCTTCTGGCTCCAGGTCAGAATATTCCTTGATTATTTCATCTATTGTCATTTCATTAGCAACAAGGTTTACCACCAAAGATACCGGAATTCTCATTCCTCTAATACATGCCTTCCCCCCCCCATCATATTTGGGCTAAAGGTAATTCTTTTAAAACCCTTCATAATTTTTGCCTCCTAAACTCATAAAACTGAAAAACAATATTCAATCAATATTCATTAACCGGAAAAAGGATCTCATCCGGATTTGTCCTTGATTAAATTGATAATAGTGTCATTTGGCGATAAGTCAAGACGCACGGACACAACCAAAGAAATTGCTTCACTTTGTTTGCAATGACAAACGAAGGGGCTTATTGGTAATGATAAGGATGATCACAAGGTTTTTT
>AQRW01000135.1 GCA_000402295.1 Candidatus Aerophobus profundus SCGC AAA252-L23 | reverse complement strand
AGCCGCAGGCTTTAGCCCCTTGGTTATGACCTGGTAGCCGCAGGCTTTAGCCCCTTGGTTATGACCTGGTAGCCGCAGGCTTTAGCCCCTTGGTTATGACCTGGTAGCCGCAGGCTTTAGCCTGCGTTTATTTGCGCAAGTTAAAACTTGCGGCTACCCTGGTAAAATGTAAACTATTGTGGAGGGATTAAATGTTCTGGAGAATAATAGGAATAGTTAGCCTTATCTGGGGAGCGGTAGCCTTTTTCATCCTTAGCACCACTTCTCTCCCCACCTCACCTGAGGTAAATATCCAAAAAAGCGTAGAGTTCACTATCTATATACTCTCTGTCGGCTGGTTTATCTCTTCCATCCTGGTTAAGGTGGGTCTTATTCTTAACCGTCGCTGGATTAAGGTGAGTTTATTCAGTTGTGTTTGTTTCATATTTATGCTGCTAAATATGGGACTGATTCAAAAAGGCCTAACTCAGCAGCTTCCCACTCCGCCGGAAACTCCTTCTTCCTTATATCCTTACAATATAGTGGCTATTTGGTTCGTTAGCTGGTTCTGGATAGATCTGACCGTTCTAATGATCACCTGGATGCGCAGAAAATTCAACCTCGATAAAATGGGAGGTTAAAACCTCCCTTAGCCACTTACGTCATTGCGAGGCTGCTCATCAAGGCAGGTGTGGCAATCCCACTTTCTCTGAAATTACAAGATGATGAGGGAGTTTACCCCTTACTCCTTGTTCTGCGAAAAAGCATACTCAATAAGAATACCGCGCTTAGAATACCCATAAGGTAGTAGGACTGAGGAGCCCAGTAGTCTCCTTTTATGTCAAACTCCATGGTTAACAAAAGACCAGCTTCGTCCGCGATTAAGCCGAGGCCAATGCCAAAGATAATGCTACTGAGGGTTTTAATTTCTTCGATATGTCGTTTTCCATCCCGGAGCAAAGAAAGCCAGTTGGAAAGTACAATCAAAGAAATCCCCAGGTAGAAATGATGAAGGTGGTAATCAGAAACCCTGAGAAAACTGAGAAATGGTCTGTCCAGCTCAATCCACATCACTATGCACCTGGAGACAAATATAATGAGCAAAAAGAAAATAAAGGCAATAAAAACAAGCTTTTTCTTTCTCATTATTATATAAGTATCATATAGCACCCATCCAAGATGTACCACTTTTTTTATTGTCGCTATCAATTAAAGCCCCCTCTTCCACCCTTTTCAGCCATGAGCTGGTTTACTATTCTTATCTCTTTCTCTATTCTATCTCTCAAGCTAAAACTGTCCTCCAGAGTCCCAGTGGGTGGAGCAATTTCCTTCGCTACTTTCAATTTTACTAAAGACCAGCCAAGTTGTCTTCTTCTTCGCAACCTCTTAGCTACCTGGAGAAAAGTCGCAGCAATATCTCTTCTTTCCATCAACTGCAATCTTTCAATAACCTTTCGATTTTGGGGATCTAACACAAACGCTATTTTGTAATCTTTTCTTGCTTTATCGAAAAGACCTTTTTTTTCATTTTCTATCCCTCTTTGGTATATCCTCGCCGGTTCGGCTATTTCCTCAACAATTTCTTCTTCTCCAGGAAAAAGTAGGGTACTCATGGTAAAAGCTAACAGGCATAGAGCTGCTCCCAGAATATACTTTCCTGATCTTCTCTTAGCCCAAGTACCAGCAATAAAAGTGTAGACAACAAAAAAGAAAAAGCCAAAAAGACCAGCCAGACCAACCACGTTCCAAGAATATTCCCACATTTAAATTCCCGCCGTTTTCGTATTGCCTCCTCGGCCCAAGAAAATTACAGCAGAAAATCAGGCTCACGAGAAGAGCCGAAAGGTCAAGTTCTCATCTCACGATGCATTTTCCCAAAACTCAGGATTGCTCAACACAGCTCGACAGGGAGCACCATCGGCCTCCCTCCATTTCAAAGGAAAGCAGAATAATTGATATTTTCCCGGCCTCACCTCCCGCAAGTTCACATCTTCCAGGAGAAGAATGCCCTTTTTCAGCAGAAGGTGGTGAACGGCGGAATGAGGACTCTGGTAAGCGTCTACGGAAAGATAGTCAATGCCTACCAGAGAAACCTTGTTCCTAACTAAATATTCTGCCGCTTCAGCCGAAATATAGACAAAGTTCTTGCAAAAACTATCTCGGGGCAAATCACTATTCCTGGTTTTGAACAAGATTCCTTTTACTTCCCGGAAATCAATTTGCCCCAAATCATCCCGAGAGATACAGATGGGAGATCTTATCTCCACCACCAAAACCTTCACTATCAACCGCTCCACTGGAAGACTATCCAGTGACCCGCCTTCATCCAGAAAATGTCTGGGGGCGTCAAGATGGGTCCCGGAGTGTGAGCTCATCACCAGTCGCGACACATTAGCCTGATCACCTTTCTTTACTGCCTGCCAGGTAGATACGGCAAATGCTGGGCCTGTCGGCCAGTCAACCGTATCAAGACCAAGAGTCCGGGTAATATCAATAAATTGCCTCATTCTATTACTCCTCTGCGCTGTGAACGGAGTGCACCAATACTAAAAAGCAAGGGCACGCCCTCATTTATTCTTATCCCCGGGGGGCGGGTGTGGTATAACCTCCCGCACCTACCCATCCAAAGACTTTATAAAAAACCTCTTTAACCAGGTTATCAAATTTATCAGCCGGACCTATGCACCCCTTTAGTTGAACAGAAGTAGCTGCAGTTGTTCCTTGACCGTGAGGGAAGGTAATACTCAAAAGAACTCCTACTTTTCCCTGGGAGCGAAAAGCAACAAAAAGACACTCTGCTCCCGGCCACATAGCCGAAACTACTTTGCGCAGGTCATCTTCCACTAAGATATCTGCCTGGGACTCAGAACCAGTAAGAAGGTAAATCCCTTCCCTGATAGCTTCCTCAAGAGTCACTGCCCCAAAAACTACTTCATAGTGGACAAATAAATTTGCCTGCTCATCAGGAGATATGATTTTCAGTCCTCCATAGTAACTCGAGGGGTCCTGCATAACTTCTTCCTTCCAATCAGGAGGACGGATTAATTTCAACATAAAAATAGTGGGATGAGCAAAATGAACCCAGTCCTTGGGTGGAGTACGTTGGGGAAGTGGTAAAGGATCTGCTCCTCGAGCTGAGTCCCTCAAAATTTTAATCCCTTCTGACCCATCTCCAGAAGCCTGGGGAGCTTGAGAAGTGATATTCACTCTCTCTCCGGAAGCCTGAGCAGTTTCTGCGGACTGCTCAGAAGTTTGGGGAGGGGTCGCCTGAGCTCTTGCCTCACCCAGAAGAGTAATACTACTAAAGATTTGCTCCCGAATAGGGGAAAGATTAGCGTATTGTTCTTTTACAACTCCAGAGCCTACCATGAGTTTTGCCTGGTTATTCTGGTGTAAAACCAATACCGCGAAAATCTCCGTTGTTCCCTGAGACTCTGTATAGTGTCCATCCACTCTCAATACATCTACACCGTTGATTATCATCTTGCTTTTTGAGCTTACTGTATAATTTTGCCATTTCTCTTTCAAGCAGTTTTCTGCGTTTTGTAGATAAGTTTGATGGTCAACATTTTCATCTATTCTCCAAATAGTTATCCAGGCAAATCCCTGAGGGTTCTCCACATTTACCGTCCCTTGCTCTTCCTTGATTTGCCATTCCTGAGGATAGACAAAAGAAAACTTATACTGTTCACTTGAGTATCTTTTAGTAGCAGTAGTAGTTGGTTGTCCTTCTCCAGCTTGACCTCTTTCTTCTACCTCACCCGCTTCACGAGTTTGTTGAGTTTGAGCCTGGGGAAGATGCCATCCCCATTTTTCCAGGACATCAGATTCTAACCTTGGAAGCTCCGGACTAACCAATCCCCGTTGCTGCATCTCTTTTACGTTAACCAGGTAATACAGTCCCATTTTGAGCTCTGAAAACTCTCTGGAGGCAAACTCTACTGCTTTATCAAAGGACAAAGACCTCACCTGGGGCTGTCCTACGGCAACTCCACTTATGGCGGTGCATTCCACGGGAAGAAGCCCTCCACCAGGCAGGATAACCACGGGAAAGCAATGCCCAGGAATAGTAACCAGCACGGTCTCAAGACCTACCGCCTGGCATACACTAGCGTAAAGTATGGCCAGGTCCACACAGGTTCCAGATTTATCTCTTAAAACATCCCGGGGATATTTAACATCCTGACCAGGTGAATATTCTACTAGGAAACCGGAAGGGGTTTGATAGGCTAAACCATTAGCCACTTCTAAATCATAAAGAGCTTGGCAAAACTTGATAGTCGATTCCCGGTCAAACATGGTAGGCACTCCCCCAGTTAAACGGGACACCATTCCGGCCAGAGCTTTCACCGAAGGATCAAGATGAGTAACCCAAGCGGCCAAAAGGGGGGAATTAGAGAAATACTCAGCCCAGGTACCGGTTCTTTCCTCTATGGTCAGATTACAAAATTCCATCTGATTTATTCCCAGAATTTCTATTCTCTGACCACTAACCTCTGAATAGGTATTTCCTTCCTCATCTCTGTAATCGTATTTTACTCTCACATCAATCGGGGTTCGGGTCAAAAGCTCCGTCACTTTTGATGAAACTACCGGATAGTAAGGGTCAACCACACATCCTCCAGGGACAATTAGAGAGTAAGTATTGGGAATTGACCAATCAGAGTATTCACCTAATTTATAGCTTACCTTAAGGTTATGAATGTTACTTTCCCCGGTATTTTTAAAAATTGCCTTGGCTACCCACATATCTCCCTCAGATATCTCAGGATTTCCGTATACCTTATAGGTAGCGGCTATAAGACGAGGTTTGCACCTCAGCGATAGATCAAGTTCACAGTAACCCGTGGCCGGTTTTTCAGGCAAAGAATAGGTAAGCAGTCCTTTTTTTTCATCGTAGCGTATGTTATAAGCTTCCCCGGGTAGGTTTACTATCATGTCCATTACCTGAATCATCTGGGAGCTTATGGAAAGCACCTGGAGAAATATGGCTTTTTGTTTTTCCATCCAGATAAGATCTGTCTCTTTACCTATATCTATTTCCCAGCGTCTCCTTTTATTAACGGCGCCTCCCAGAAAGTCTGCAGCTACGTGAAGTGATCTTTCAGCATCATCATATTCTATTTTAGCATTGGCTATCTCAAAGGCTGCCCTTCCAGAAGAGAGTTCTCTAAGTATCACATAAGGGTTAGGATAGTTCTCTTTCATTTCTACATAAAGAGCATTGGTAGGAGTTTTCCAGTCTAGTTTTAAGTGCATATCACCTTTTGTATCTACTACTCCTTCCCCCCTAACTCTAATGGTGTTGAACTCTTCTGTAGAAAGCTGAGCATAAGCAAAAGGGATGAGAGAGCATACCACAAATAAAACCAGAAAAACCAACAGAACCTTCTTTTTTCTCATTGTCTTTCCTCCTTTATTCTTATTCTCCTTTCCCGAGTTGCCCAAAAGTACATCAGATCACACTTTTGCTTCCCGCCGGTAGAATTGTCAGCAGATAATAAATGATCAACTTTTGACTAATTATCACTAATCTCTCATTAAAGTCAACAGAGTAACTCCAGTTTCCTAAAAAACTTCAAGGATAGGTGCTATGGGTACCCACGAGGCTGTTTTCCCAAAGCAGCGAAAGTAAGAGCGGAGCAGTGAATACCACACTTTGGTACCCCTCGGGCACTCATGTATCATGAATGCCCCTAACTTGACAAGTTCTATTAGTCTATTATAATATTGTAATAACCTAATACTTACCGGTAACAGGTGATTTTCCTTACAAAGTGAGGTTCAGATAGCTTTGGGTGTCCCAAGGAGAAAATTTTTTTGGCCAAGACAGAGTGGTAGCCGCAGGCTTTAGCCTGCGAAAAACAAGCGCAACCTGAAGGTTGCGGCTATCTTTGTAAAATCTAAACTACTACACTTAAAGGGGGAAAATGGAACAAGAAACCATAGCTGATTTCCTTAAGGTACTCGGTCACCCTTCCCGAATAAAGATATTGACTTCTTTGGAGAACGGTTACAGATGCGTCAGAGATTTGGAATCAGTAGTAGGAATAACCCAGTCCAACCTATCTCAACATCTCAGGATTCTTAAGGATAAAGGCATTCTGGAGCATGAACGAAGAGGAACAGAAATTTGTTATTGGATAAAGAACAGAAATGCCCTGGATATTATTAGATTTGCCGAGAAATTGTTTACCGAAAGAGGTTAAAATGGAACAGAGAAGCCACCCCCGAGTTATTTTGTTTACCTCAGGGTCCTGCCCCTGGTGCTCCGCAGCCAAGAACTATCTGCGCCAAAAGGGAGTTAGAGTAAGAGAAGTAAGAGTAGACAAGGATCCAGGGGCCGCTCAAGATATGGTAAGAATGACCGGTCAGAAAGGTGTTCCGGTTCTGCTCATTGGTAGAGCCAAAGTAGTCGGATTTGATAAGCAAAAAATTGACCAACTTTTGAGATTGAAAAAAAATTGAAAAGAGAGGAGCAAAATGTCTGAGATAATCTTTAGTGACCAGAACTGGCAAAATGAGGTCATTGAGTCAACTATTCCAGTAATGATCGATTTCTGGGCTGCTTGGTGTGCACCTTGTTTTATGATAGCCCCCGCAGTGGAAGAGCTTAGCCAACAGTTTCAGGACAAGATCAAAGTGGGAAAACTAAATGTAGATGAAAACCCGAATGTAGCTGGAAAATACGGCATCAGAAGTATCCCTACCCTGCTGTTTTTCCATAAGGGAGAGCTGGTGGATAGATTAATAGGAGCGGTACCTAAGGAAATCATAGAGGAGAAAATCAATCAGATACTGGAGGTGGAAATTACCGATTAAAACACGACCCTGGAAAAAGCAGCGGAGAGATCGGTAAACTTGCGAAAGACAGTTAACCGCCAAGGAGTTTAAACTGAGAATGGAGAAAAGAGTTAGCATTACCTTCCGGCCTGAAGGAAAAACCATCGAAGTAAAGGAGAATACCAATTTATGGGAAGCAGCTACCCGAGCCGGTATTTATATTAACAGTGTTTGCGGAGGAGACGGAATTTGCGGAAAATGCCGCCTCATTTTAAAGAAAGGAGAAATAGACGCCAATCCTACCACCCTTTTGACCCGGGAGGAAATCAAAAAGGGTTATATTTTGGCCTGCCAGACCAGAGTGAAGGAAGACGTGGTAGTGGAGATCCCTCCCGAGTCGAGAGCCGGAACCAAAAAAATATTGGTGGATGTCGATGCTCAGCGTTTTCGAGCTTTTCATCCTTCCCTTAAGGAGAAAGTCTCTTTTGCCTACGATCCTCTGGTGCAAAAGATGTATCTGGAGCTCTTACCCCCTACTCTGCAGGATAGTTTAGCTGACCATGTACGTCTCTATCGCTATATTCAGCGAAAGAAAAAAATTCCTATTATGCAAACAGGGTTGAAAGTATTGCAGAATTTACCCATAATCTTGCGGGAAAACCAATGGCGTATTACGGTGAGTCTCGGACTCCGGGGAGAAACCATGGAAGTAATTCAAATAGAGGGAGGTGACACCTCCGACAAGAACTACGCCATAGCCATAGATGTTGGAACATCCACCGTAGTAGCGCATCTGATGAATCTAAAGACCTCCAAGACTATCGATGCTGAAGCCACTTATAATTCCCAGAGGGCCTACGGAGAAGAGGTAACCCGAAGAATAATCTACGCCGAACAAAACGGCATGGACATAATGAGACAGACTATCTCCCGAGATATAAATAATCTCATTACCGCTCTGGTTTCCAGAAATAATGTCAAATTGAATGATGTCATGGCGATTACCTGCGCCGGAAACACCGCTATGATTCATTTCCTTCTGGGACTGGATCCCTCTCGAATCAGAAAAGAACCCTACATCCCTGCTTGCACTTCCCCGCCTCCTCTCAGAGCAGCCGAGGTGGAAATAAAGATTAACCCGCGTGGTCTCCTTTACTGCCTGCCCGGCATAGCCAGTTGGGTGGGGGCCGACATTACCGCTGGTATCCTGGCCACCGGATTGTACCAATCCAGCAGTCTGACCATGCTCATAGATATAGGTACTAATGGAGAAATTGTCATTGGTAATAGAGACTGGATGGTCTGCTGTTCCGCTTCTGCTGGACCAGCTTTTGAAGGAGGAGGAGTCAGATGCGGGATGAGAGCAGCTGAGGGAGCCATAGAAAGGGTCAATATTTCGCCGGAGGGAAAAGTTAGCTATGCTACTATCGGAAACACTAGACCTAGGGGAGTATGTGGCTCTGGATTAATTGACCTCCTGGCCGAGTTATTTACCTCTGGACTGATGGATAGATCGGGAAAACTTACTTTAGGCAAAGACAAAAAAGTAAGAGAGAGAAAAGGTGAAAGGGAATTTGTCTTGGTCCCTGCTAACGAGGCAGCAACCAACCAAGATATTGTAATTTCTCAGGCAGATATTGACAATCTACTCCGGGCAAAAGCAGCTATTTTTTCTGCCGTGGACATATTGATTAACTCTCTTAATCTGGACTTCAGCGAGATAGAAACTTTGTACTTAGCTGGAGGATTTGGTAACTATCTGGATAAGAAAAAGGCTCTTGCTCTGGGCCTTATCCCGGATTTACCTTTTGAGAGAATCCAGTTCGTGGGCAATACCTCTGTACTGGGGGCAAAAATGGCTCTCCTTTCCCGAGAAGCTCTGCAGACTTGCCAAGAGATTGCCCATAAGATGACCTATTATGACCTTATTACCCATCCTAACTATATGGACAAGTTTATGGCGGCTAAGTTCCTGCCCCATACAGACTTAAAGAAATTCCCCAGCGTAGCTTCTATCCTCGAGTCAGGCAAGGCCCTGACTAGATAATCTTCTTCTTAAGAGCAATCAGAGCTAAGGAAGGTATTTCTTAGGAAATTTGGCCACCACCGTGTAATTGGGATCTACGATATTCCCTACACGCATAGTGCCAACCTGCGAGAGTACCTGGAGAGCCTCCCATTTATCAAAACCGTAATCGGTTATTAGCCATTTTATTAAGTCAATATGAGCAATGCGGACAGCATTCATCAAAGGACGGGCACTACCAGCCACCATTAGATGAGTGGCATTTTCTATACGGGGCCACTGAACGGTCTTGTTCTTAATCACTTTTATTTCCAAGGTCACCCGGGCGGTTGTCTCCAGCGCTACCCCACAAATTTCTCCGTCCCCCTGGGCGGCGTGGACGTCTCCAAAGGAAAGATAAGCTCCTTTCACCCAAACCGGTAAATACAAAATTGCTCCTGCTTTTGTCTCCACGCAGTCCATATTCCCACCATACTCGCCGGGAATGAGAGCTGTTTCTACCCGACCAAAGCGGGGGGCTACTCCAATGGAACCAATAAAGGGATACAGGGGAACTTGTATTTCCTTCAGCTTACTTTGAGAAAGCCTGAGAGTTCCCGTCTGGGAGTTCAAATCAAGCTCCCACCGGTATTCACATCCCGAGAGAGGCTCATTAAGCAAAAGATCCTTTCCCTCACTTTCCCCGGTAAAAGCACCAAAATGAGGTACCAGAGCCGACCAGGCATATTCCCGGTTTAGAAGAATCTCCCGGATATTTATTTTGAGTAGATCGCTCGGCTCGGCTTCCTCAACCCATATCGGCCCAATTAGAGGGTTGGATTGCTGATATTTCGTGAACTCACTTTTTTGTTTTTTATGTTCCGGGAGGGGATTCCCGCGACGATCGAATCCGCGAGCATCAACAGTGGAAACGATAACTGAATCACCACTTTTAATCCGCAATACAGGTTCACCCGGACCAAAGGTATACTGATAAATTGTTGGCTCTAATTTATGGAGTTTGCCCTTTTCCATCTTTTTTCTCCTTCTTTTTCAGTAAGTGCTGTCAAAACTTTTTGGTCTTTTTACAATTGGTAGTCGCAAGTTTTAACTTGCGTAAGACAAGACACGCAGGCTAAAGCCTGCGGCTACCGGATCATAACCGAGGAGTCAAAGCCTGCGACTACCATTCTTTTCCGGCAAAAGTTGGCTAACAGTAACTTACGCATCTGGCGTCGACCTGTCAACCCTCCAATCTTACCGCAGACCTAAGTTAACTCTCTTTGAGACGGGCCAAACTCTACAGTTACTTAATCTCCTTTTCATCTAAGAAAGCTCCACAAGGTCTTGATCTTGCTGTTTTCAGCAATTTTTCGGCTTTGAAACGCTTGCTATATGTCCAGTTTTGAGGTATGCTTTTCCTCAATTATTGCTCGGTCCCCCCAAAAGAGAGGAAAAAATGAAGATTTATTTGGATTGTTTACCTTGCTTCCTGAGGCAAGCTCTGGATGCCTCCCGGATGGCAGTAGATGACGAGACGAAACAACGCCGGGTTCTAGATGAGGTAGCTAAAGAGCTACCCCGTATTCCCCTGAATAGTACTCCCCCGGTTATAGGAAGAAAAATTCATCAAATTATTCGCCGGGTTACCGGTTGTTCTGATCCCTATCAAGAAATCAAACAAAAATATAACCGCTTGGCTCTTCAGCTTTACCCCGATTTGAAAAAAAGGGTGGCAAAGGCTAAAGATCCCTTATTAATGGCTATTCGCTTAGCTATTGCTGGAAACATTATTGATTGCGGAATAAAAACTTCTTTCAATTTAAATAAAGAAGTGGAAGCTACTGTGCACCAGGATTTCGCCATTTTTCACTACTCTGAATTCCAGCAGCGACTCCAGGAAACCAAAGAAATTCTTTATTTGGCGGACAATTCCAGCGAGGTTATCTTTGATCGGGTCTTAGTCGAAGAGCTCAGCCAGAAAATCGTCTACGTAGTCAGGCAAACACCGGTAATTAATGACGCCACTATGGAAGATGCTCATTATGCTGGTATGGACAAACTCGCCGAGGTAATTACCTCGGGCTCTGACGCACCAGCTACCCTACTCGACCTGGCCAGCCAACAGTTTTTAGATCATTTTGACCGGGCTACCTTTATTATCAGTAAGGGTCAAGGAAATTATGAGTCACTTTCTCAGGTGGATAAACCCATCTTCTTCTTACTTAAGGCTAAATGCCCGGTTATCGCCAAAGATATCGGTTGCCAGCTAGGAGATATAATCCTTAAGGGATCATCATCATCATCATCATCATCATCATCATCATCATCATCATCATCATCATCATCATCATCATCATCATCTCCCTAAAATTTTTCACTTTCCGCAACCAGTCTCCTTAATAGCTCTATAATTTGCTCGGTTTCTTCAGGTGAGATCTGGCCTGATTTTGAGTAGCAAATAATTCCTTTTCGGTCAACGATGATAAAGTTGGTCTCCTTATCTATTACCTGATAATCCTCGAAGAATTGCCCATCCCAGTCTCCGTAAATAGTCACTCCTTCTCTTATGGAATTTATCACCAGATTGGCCCACCAGACCGGCTTAAGAGACCAGGTAGCTTCGGTGCAGTTTATAATGGGCACCACAGCAATGGAGTTCTTGACATCTTCCGGTTGTTCTTTAAGAAGGAACTTTAACTTATCTTTCATCTGCCGATTTTTTTCGGTTATCTCAGGCTCTCTGGTGTCATAGAATATGACCATCACCTTACCCTTAAGTGAGTTGGAGGAGAGAACTTTGTAATCTCCGGAGACCACCCTGAAATCCGGAGCTTCCTCTCCTACCGGAATCTGAGCCAGACTAGTCGCCGCTAACAAAAGCCAGAAAAGGAAGCAAAAAAACCTCACTCTCATCGGGCCTCTACTGATAACGTCCAAATTGCTCTAAAGCTTCATACATAGCTTCTACATTCTTTAGAGAAGCATCGGAATTGATCTCTCCGTAGGCTATGAATCCTCCCTGAGAGGAAGAAAAAAGTTCCAGTACCCCCTTCATATAATCCTTAACCTCCTCAGGAGAGGCTCTGTTTAATATATACTGCCGATCAATGTCACTACGAATACAAATCTTACCGGCGACTACTCGGGCTAATTGCTCCAAATCCATGGTGGAAAACTGAGGATTGAGAACATCCACGCCTATCTCGATCAAATCAGGGATTATGTTTAGGGTGAATCCATCGGTATGAAAATGCACATGCCGACCGGCCTGGTGAACTAAGGCAAATAACCGAGTATAATAAGGCTTAAATATATCTCTCCATAAATGAGGAGGAATCATAAGCTGCTTTTGGGTTCCCCAATCATCCTGGAAAAGGATAGCATCTACTTCAAACTCCATCCACCTCTCCACTGTTTTTAGATTGTATTCCACAATCTTTTCGGCCAAATACCTTACTCGCTCCGGCTCCTGCATAATATCTACCATCAGGTTTTCGTAACCTCTCAGCCATTGCAGGAGCTCAAAGAGATTGCCTCCGTAAGCAATGATATATTTTTGTTCCTCCTTGGCCTGTTGAACCGTCTTATCAATTTGAGGTAAGTCAAATCTCCAGTAGGCCAGAGCATCCGGGAATCTATATTCTTTCACCTTTTCCCATTTCTCCAGGGGGTGCTGGACTACCTGCCCCACTATTCCTGAGTCAATTCTTTCCCAGATACAACCCCAATCATCGGTAGAGCGGCCTTTTTGTCCAACCTCGCCATATTGGTAAGTTCTGGCCTCAAGATAACTGAAATCATCATTTATGTTTATTGACTGAGCAAGTTCCTTGGTATATTTATACCCAGCGGTAGCTGGTTTACCACCCTTCCCTTTGAACGCTAAATCTCGAGGATACTTCTCCAGAATTTTGTTTAACCTCTGGCCGAATTTGAACCAGGCCGCGGGTAAAACAGCATGCATAATAGGTACTCTATCCACTCCACCAAACTCCACCGCCCTTCTTACTCTTTCTCGGCTACTCAAAGTCATAACTAAGTTTCCTTTCTTTGAAACACTTTTGTTTCAAAGTAATAGTTTATATTTCATAAAGGTAATCGCAAGTTTTAGGTTGCACAAAGGGTTATGGTAGCCGCAGGCTTTAGCCTGCGTTTATTTGCGCAGCTTAAAAGTCTGCGCCTACTCGACGAACCAAATGAACCAAACAAACCAGACGAACCAGTAGGTAGGGGCGACTTTAGTCGCCCTCGGTGAAGCAAGAGTTAAAAGACAATTGGGAGGTTAAAACCTCCCCTACCCAAACTAAGAAAAGATTTGCCTTGGAACACCCCAAGCTCCCTGAACCTTACTTTTTAGGGAAACTTACCTGTTGCTTTTCAGAAATAATACCAGAAATTAATTTGCCGTGTTGATGGCCACCTAAAACTGACCCACCCTTATTGTTTTCAATACCATTTAATTGTCAAGTCTGAGATCATATTTAGCGATTGATAAACTTCTTCAATTGTTTTTAGATTCTCTTTCCCCAATCCCCATCATCTAATAACACCCCAGCACTTTTTAGAAATCTATTTGCTTTCTTAATCAAATCTTTTATTTCATTATTCATAATGTATGCACTATCATTGTAGCCATTTGCATCGGTCACTCTCACTTGACAGCGTCACTGATTCCGCTATCCTCAAACATATTTTTATCACAGTGGGTTCTCGGAGTCTAGGCGTCGGCTGGCAGTAGATAGTCCATCACTAACCATCAGGGACTGCAATGGCGGTCAACACTTAATGCGGATACCGAGAATTAAAGGAGGCGAACCGCATGCATAGAGGAAGAACATGGCGTGTCTGGTGGATAATGGTGTTTTGGTCGCTCATCGTGGCTCTCATGAGTCAAACCGTCCTGGGTCAGGAAAAGATGGAACCTTCGTTAACCCTGGTCAAAATATGTGCCCTTCCCTTCCTGACCGCATCCCCGGTCTTCATTGCTATGGAAGAAGGCTACTTCGCTGAGCAAGGTATTGAAATTGAACTGGTCAGATTCCGATCTACCGCCGAGTCTATTCCCGCTTTGGCTCAGGGACAGTTGGATGTCTCTACGGGTACCGTCTCGGCCAATCTGTTCAACGCGGCAGCGAGAGGACTTGACATCAAGGTTGTGGCCGATAAGGGGCACATCAATCCCGGAGACAGATGGTCTGCAGTGGTGGTGAGAAAGGAACTCTATGAATCCGGTCAGTTGCAGAACCTCCGTCAACTAAAAGGAAAGGTAGTCCATTTCGTTCATCCGGGGGGAATGGCTGAGTACCGGATGCAACTCATCTTGGCCCAGTACAACCTCAGCCTTGACGATATTGAAAGAGTCTATGTAAGTTGGCCAGCAGCAGTCCAGGCCCTCAAAACCGGAGCTATTGACGCAACTATGTTGGGGGAACCCCAGGTAACCCGCGTACTCTCTGAGGGATTCGGTACCGTACTGGCATATTACGGGGACCTCTACCGTTGGCTGGCTCCCGCCGCTCAGATTGGCACCGTACTTTTTGGCCCCAATCTGCTCCAAGATGACCGTAGCCTGGGCCGCAGATTCATGTTGGCCTATCTTAAGGGAGTACGTACTTATAACCAAGGGAAGACCTCCCGAAACCTTGAGATCATCAGCCAGTATACCAAACTCGACCCGGAACTCCTCCGTCGCTGTAACTTGCCGTCCATCCACCCCGAGGGTAGTCTCAACCTGGAAAGTCTCCTGGCTTTTCAGAAATGGCTACACCAGAAGGGGCTGGTCGATCAAATCGTCCCGGTGGAGGATTTGATCGACGAGAGCTTTAGTGAATGGGCCAGCCAGGCCCTCCGGGAATCTGACTAGGAGACTGCTGATAAAGTGGTTTTTTGTAGAGGTTTCATTTATGAAACTCTCTTTAATAAAGGGTCCGATAAATCGGACCGCTACAATATTGGGGTTTCTCAGCAGCCTCCTAGGCCACATTAAGTTTCTGCGAGAGTCCGGTCGGTCGGGAAAAAGCTGGATTAGGGCTCAGGGTCTTTCAATTCTCAAGGGCATGATCTTCCCGGTTCTCCCGGGTAGCGGCTTGGCATACCGCACCTTGATTGTGCCCCCCTGCCGCCAGATGCGCTGAGCTGGACCGACCCTTTTCGTTTCTTCCAGAAAGGTTTTCTTGATGACCTCCTCATTAATGTGGGACAGTTTTGGGTCCACCAGGATCGAGACTGAGGTTAAACCGTCGCTTCCTTCTTCCTCCACAATTTGGTAGCTGGTGGGATCTCCGCCGAATTTCTGCGGGAAGACTTCCTCGACAATCCGCAGCAGATCAGTTCCCATTACCGTCATACCTTCACTGGTAAGCCGGGAGAAACTTCGAATATGGTGGAGATGGGTAGTGAAGCCCAGTTGACCCAGAAGACACCCACATTCACGTTTTTCCACTACCCCGTAGTCATCTATTTCCATGTTGAGGAGGATCTTGGGGGAAGCCGGCGATAGACAAGTGAAGAAGAACGAATTGACCGTTAGATCACTGATTTCTATCCTCCGGGAACACTGAATTAGAGCGAACAAATCGTGGAACAAGTGAACGTCATCAACCGCTGAGGGCCGAGCACACCCACAACCTACTCCTGCCAACTCCGTTGTTGCGTACGAGGGAACGGCCTTGGCTCCGGCCAACTCAATAATCCTAAGCTTAACTTCCGTCAAGGGTTCCCCGGTAACGAAAAAGGTAACTCCTCGAAGATTGAGGCCTTTTTCCCTGGCACAGGCGCAGATTCTCACCGCCAAGCTGACAAAGGTATTGAGAATACAAGACCCGTGAATGACAATCATCTCCGCAAGCCATTTGGCCATCAGGTCGGCCCGGTTCAGGCTCACAAATTGGGGACGGGGGAGAGCTAACCCCAGTACCCGGCCCATATAGATGATGTAGTTGGTGAGCATCCGGTTTCTCAAAGTCACCCGGATACCCGTTTTGTCCAGTGGGGTAAACCACTTCAAAGGCACTCGGCCCACTTTGGCGTATTTGAGCAGAGAAACCATACCTGCGTTTGCAGGCAGGACCATATGCCAGATGGCGCAGGGAGTATTCTTCAGATCATGGGCCGCTAGTCTGATAGCCAGATGGGTACTCCCTTCCCGTAGGAACTCGAGGTCAATGCTGGCTCTGGTCCCAGCTCCAGTGGAACCACTGCTTCTAGCCTGGTAGTAGTAAGAGAGATAGGGGTTATCGAAGTCCTGCTCACGGAAGTGAAATACCCTACCGGAGCGGACGAGTGGTTTTCTTGCCTTAAACTCTTCAAAAGAGATGTAGACTCCTTCCTTCTTGAGCCTCCTGAGAGTAGCTTCAATCCCGTGGCTTCGTACCATTTGTTCCATGTCACCAAACTCACAACCCGCCAGCTCCAGTAGCTTCAAATAGGGACTCTTCCGATACCGGTAAATCCCCTTTTGTACGAAGGATAGAAAGCGCTCTTCTCTGTGGGCTATCCTCCACTTCACTGTCTCCTGAGCTTGTTCCCAGGAGATGGTATTCTTGAGAAAACTGCTCAATCCCACACTGAAGTGCCAGTACTGTCGAGCCTTTAAGATCAAGCCCATGGAATTATCCTCCTAATTAGGTTTAAATATTGCTTCAGTTGTTTTATGTCCATTTTGTCACCTCTTTTTCATTTTCTATCTCAGGAAAAGGATTTCTCCATTGCCATCCCGTTCGTCCTGTTCTTCTGTAATATTTTAGCCTTCTTATAGTAATTTCTGCAAAAATGGGGTCTAGATCAAACGTAAAAACCTTTCTATCAAGCTTTTCTCCTGCAATAAGTGTCGTTCCTGAATGGGCGAAAAAATCTACAACGAGGTCTCTTTTTTCGCTGCTAGTTAAAATCAACCTTTCAATTGTTTTTAAAGGTTTTTGAGCATAGCATCCCGGTACATTTTCTTCTAAACGATAAAAAACTTGTTGAATATCTATCCACACATTTCCCGGTCTTATCGTATTTGATTTACTTCGTTCTAAATTTTCTAACAATTCCCCCTTTACTACCTTATAATATCCTCTTAGAACTTTGGGAATATCAGTATAAACAACCTTAAATTCTGGGTTTCCTTTTACATAGTATAAAAGTTCTTGTCTCACCCACATCCAGTTTTTTTGAGTTCCGTATCCTCTTTGATTTCTCAAAGTAATAAAGTTTCTGGGTTTTAATTCTTCAAATTCCCTCATCAAGATGATAAGATCAGGCAGGGGCTGGAAATTATCTTTATAATCTGCACCAATCCATATGTATAGATGGGCATTTTTATCCATTATTTTTATGGCATTCTTAATCCATTCTTGGGAAAAATCTAAATATTTCTCCAGACTTATCTTAAACAGATTCTCCGTATTTGCATTTCCCACCGCAACATTATAAGGGGGATCATTTATTATAAGTGGAGCTTTTTCGTCTGCTACTATTTTCTTAACATCTTCAATCTTAGTAGCATCAAGTACACCTACTTTATGTCCTCTAACTGGATCTTCCCAAATATCTCCATACTTCAACCTGCAAAGGGGTAATATTTCCCTTCTCAATTGACCGTGTAAATCTAATCGCTGAAGTTTTTCGCTAGTTTGTCCCTTATTTTTGTCTTTTTCTACACGATTTAACTCGGGGAATAAATTTAAATTTTGCGATTCTTTTATCTTCATCACTCTATCTCCTCAATAGAAGCGGCCAAATTTTGGCTAACGAAGCCATGGTAGCCGCAGCTTTCAAGCTGCGCAAAGGAGCCAGGGTAGCCGCAAGTTTTAACTTGCGCAAATAAACGCCGGCTAAAGCCTGCGGCTACCCTCCTCCGTCATTGCGAGCCTGCTAAAAACAGACCTGACAATCCGCGAAGCGTCACGAGGTTGCCAAGGGCAACCGTGGTGATCTTGTTTTGGAGATAAAATATAAAATAAGGACTTTCTCCATAGGTAAGTGGGA
>AQRW01000134.1 GCA_000402295.1 Candidatus Aerophobus profundus SCGC AAA252-L23 | reverse complement strand
GTTTCCAAAATAACCTGATATTTCTTCACTGTCATTGCGAGGAGCGAGATTCCTCGCTGGGCTCGGAACAGGCTTAGCAATCCCTAAGAGGACATACTTTCCATGAGATTGCTTCCTCTTCGCTTCGCTCTGAACTTTGGCTACTGTCGCTCGCAATGACAAAGCATTGTAAGGTTATTTTGGAAACGCTATACTAGGTAATATTTCATATTTTCTGAAGGTAGTCGCAAGTTTTAACTTGCGTAAATAAACGCAGGCTAAAGCCTGCGGCTACCTGATTATAACCAGAGGAGGCTAATAAAGTCTGTGACTACCATTTTATCTTGGCCAAAAAAGCGTTCTCTTGAAACAGCCAAAGCTTCCTGAACCTTACTTTTTAGCAAAGCTTACCGGTTACTAATTTACCGTCAGATTAAAGATAGTGTCACCAAGGTTATTCTACTCTGAGATGGCGGGGGCGTCAAATACATGTTACGGGTTTTCCCTCCTTCGGCCAGGTACCTTCGGAAAACACCGAGGGAAAACCACGCTGATAAGAAGATTGCAAGGCGCGGGCTAAGAAAGAACCTGGCGCATTCTGTGGGCTGCTTCCTCTGGAGAAAGGGGATTTATATATAACCCTGTTCCCCATTCAAAACCAGCTATCCGGGTAAGACGGGGAAAAGATGCACTTGTTAGTGTGCTGATAGTGTTTTTTTGCTCCCGAGAGCTCTTCTTCTACTCTTTTGGGAACTACCGAGGTAGCAATAATCTGAGAGTGAGCATGATCAATGGAACTGCCGGCCAGAAAACCCTCGTTCTTGAGTACCAGGACGTACTGGAAACGGGGATCTTTCGTCAAATCAATTATTCTATCCCGATAGACCCGGATAAGATCTGAGACATAATCTATAGAAAGGTCAAAAATAGAAACTCCATGCCCGGGTGTTTCCACAATAACTTCACAACTCCCTATTCCACTCATAACCTCATATATTCCCCTGCTTTTCTTAATTAGTTTTTGAGTTTTTTCCAGAGCCGGATATTTGTTTGGGAAAACTCTAATTCGCCAACCTGGCTCATCGGGTCCAGTCCCTTTTTTCCGGTAAGCTAAAATCTCCGGAGGGGTCTGACCTTCGTTTCCTGAGCAAAAAGGACATTGACCAGACTGTTCTTCCTCGTCCATCTGCCGAATTCTTCTGAAGGCTCCCCTTCTTTCCCCTCTTTTTGGAGAGATAATTACCCATTGGTCTACCACTGGATCTTTTCTTAACTCAGACATTTTGCCGCTCTCTTTCGCCCGGATTATTCTCCCATTTGTTTGCTATTTTTCTTAGAATGGGGCATATTATAAGTGAATAATCCATATTTATCAAGGAAATGGGAGGATAGCTTCCCCTACCCAAAACCCGAGATTGCTTCGCTTCACTCGCAATGACAGAAAGATAATGTGGTAGGGGCAACTTCACCTACCCACAGTCATCATTGTGAGCCTGCCGTAGGTAGGTGTGGCAATCTCATGAGATAGAATACAGAATAAGGATTTTCTCTATGGGTAGGGGCGACTTTAGTCGCCCTGGGATAATTTATAAATTCCTATACCTCAAGGAAGTTGAGGATATACAAAGATGAAATGGGCTAGACTTATCTTTCATACAGCCACCGGGGTAGCCATTGTCTCCATCTATGGTTTGAGTAACATAGACAAAAGTTTAGCTCTGATAATCCTGGGAATAATAGCTATTTTTTTCGTAGCTGGAGATCTCTTACGCCTGGCTAATTCGAAAATCAACAATTTAGCCCAGCGAATCTTCAAATTGCTGATGCGAGTTGACGAAAGAAACAGGGTTGCCGGGACAACTTATTATGTAATTGGCTGCTGGCTTAGTATCTTAATATTTAGTAAATTGGTTGTCTGTGCTTCTATATTGTTCTTGATATTGGGTGACGGAGCAGCTAAGTTAGTGGGGAAAAAGTTTGGCCGAATAGTTATTTACGGAAACAAAACTCTGGAAGGAACTTTAACTAACTTTCTGGTATCTCTGGCCATAGCTTTATTCCTTTGCAAGTTGGCCAGGTATCCCCATTTTTTTCTAGGCTCACTAATAGGAGCTGGAGCGGCAACCTTAGCTGAGCTAATTCCCCGGGCAGACAATTTAGCCATACCGCTCTTTGGTGGAATCGGTCTCACAACAACTTTATACTACCTTGGCTGAGAAACTGAAACCTCCTGAGTAACTCCTGTAGACACCTTTTCTTTTGAGAGATAAATAAATTCTCTTGGCCCATTTAGTACTCTCCAGCCAAAATTTCAACCACTCTATCGGGATAATTAGTTATAATACCGTCCACTCCCATCTTTAGACATCTTTTTATCAATCCAGGAGTATTCACCGTCCAAACCCAGATAAGCTTGTCTTTCTCATGAATAGCTCTTGTTAGCTCCGAGCTAATCCGCTGGTAATGAATCCCCAGAATATCGGCCTGAGTACCCAGACGAGTAGACTGCCGTAGGGTCATAATTCCAGGATTAAGCCTTCTCACATTTTCAAGAAAGTTATCTCCAGGGCAGGCTATGATGCAGCGCTGGCTCATTTGATATCGGTCTATAATTTTTAATAAATTCTCCTCTACGCCCGGCACCTTAACATCAATGAGCAAACGAATTTTCCTTTCTCTGGCCCAGCCAAGCACTTCCTCTAAAGATAGTATTTTCTCATTTTCATATTTTTCTTCAGGGTAAGTCCTGATAGGTAAAGATTTCAGTTCGGACAGGGTTTTATCTGCCACTTCTCCTCTTTCCTTAGTAATTCTATCAATTTTTTGGTCATGGATAACCACCAGTTGGTTATCTCGTGTTTTGCGTAAATCAAACTCGATAACATCAGCTCCCATCCTTACCGCTAGCTCAAAAGCAACCAAAGTGTTCTCCAGGCAATAACCCGAAGCTCCCCGGTGGGCTATGATCAAAGTCCTCCCGGAATGATTTAGGCCGGGGATATCAGGAGATAACTGGGTAGCGTAGGCTATGCAAAGGAAGCTCATCCCTAAAAAGCTGATTACACCCCAGAAAAAATATCCTAAGTTCTTCATATTTATTTAGATAGGTAAAGAAAACTTTTTCCTCTCTTCCTATCTATGATACCTATTTATACTCATTTGTCATTTTATTCACCCTTATTTTCCTGGAAAAATCTAAAGACATGCTTGTCCGTCGAGGGTGTTCTCTCGTAGTGTCTTTGACTTTTAACCGTTCTCTTGTATTATTTTATCCAATGAATTCCGGCTTATTGGCTAAAAATAATAAAGGTGACAAGAAATGTACCAGGCACTGCGGAAGAGCGCTGAAAAGAGATTAGCCGAAATTGGAACTGCCCAAGTGGTAGTGGGAATCCCCAGTTGTAATGATCAAACAACCATTGCCAATGTGGTGCGGATAGTTTCCGAAGGATTGAGAATACATTTTTCGGCTCATCGCTGTGTTTTAGTACTTGCCGATGGTGGCTCTACTGATGATACCCGGGAGGTAGTGGAGAACATTCCTCTCAAAGGGATAGAGAAAATAGTCACTATTTATCGGGGAATTCCGGGAAAGGGCTCTGCTATAAGAGCTATTTTGGAAGTGGTAGTTAATCTGGGAGCGGGGACGGCAATAATGGTTGATGCTGATTTGCGCTCTGTCAGCCCATCCTGGATAAAGATGCTGGGTGAATTAGTTCATCTGGAGAAATGTGATTTTGTGACTCCCCTCTATTTGCGCCATAAATTTGATGGAACCATTACCAACGATATTGCCTATCCTTTGACCAGAGCTTTATACGGAGTTCGTATCCGGCAACCCATTGGGGGAGACTTCGCCTTGTGCGGACAACTGGCCCAGGAGCTATTGGAAGAGAAAGTCTGGGAAAGTGATGTTGCTCGTTTTGGAATAGATATTTTTATGACGACCACTGCCCTGGCCAGAGGTTACCGTACCGGTGAGGCCGCTCTGGGAGTTAAGATACACGACCCCAAAGACCCCATTCATCTTACTCCCATGTTTCGCCAGGTAGTGGGAACAATGTTTGAGTTAGCCGGTAAGTATTATCCCCATTGGAAAGAAATTAAGGGAAGTGTTCTTCCTCGACATCCGGGGGAAATGAGATTCGCTGAACCTACTGAGGTAAAGATTTCTCTGGAGAATTTGAAAGTGGGTTTCAAGGCAGGCTGGGAGAGATTTTATCCCTTATGGAAAGATATTTTAAAGAAGAACAATTTAGAAGAACTCAAAAAAATAAGAAGTAAAGATGCTCATCTTCCGGCAGAGAGTTGGGCCAGAATTGTCTACGATTATCTGGTAGCCTATCAGATTAAGAGGAAGATAGACAGGTTTTTCTTTATCTGGTCTCTGGTCCCCCTTTATCAGTTGCGGACCGCCTCTTTTGTAGAAGAAGCCCAAGATATGACTAATCAGGAAGCGGAGATTCTAATTGAGAATCAGGCCAGAATATTCGAAGAATTAAAACCCTACCTGCTTAAGTCCTGGTCGCAGAAAGTGGTGACGGGAAAAAACGGCTCACTTTTTTGATTCAGCAAAAAATACTTGAATTCTTTCTTGCTGGGAGTGCGAAGTTAAAAAGGAAACTAAAAAGGTCAGGATAGTAGCTATGATCACCCCTATTATAGAGGGGTCCCATCCTCCGTACTGAGAAGGAATACCCGGAATAAATTTACTGGCCATATAAAAACCCTCGGAGGCAATTAGTGCGGTTATCACTCCCACCACGGTAGTTCTTTTCCAGTAGAGAGAGATCAATAAAATCGGGGTAAGCTGGGCAAACCCGCCAAAAGCTACCAGACCTATACCCACCAAAGATCCCGGAGAGAGAAGACTGGCCACATAGGCCAAAATGGCAAAAACGGCTACCATTAATCTGCCCACCCAATGTTCTTTTCGGCTGGTAGCTTGGGGATCAATTACCCTTTTGTAGAGGTCGTGGGTAAGATAACTGCTGGCCGAAAGTAGCATTGAGTCCGAGGAAGACATCATGGCTGCCAACGCTCCAGCGACAATGATACCGGCGAACCAGAAGGGGGTGTATTTATCCAGCATTATGGAAAGAACCAGATCCGGTTTTTTCAGACCAGGGACCACTCCTGCTCCCCAGGCTCCGACGAGAAAAGCGGGAAGGAAGAGGAGAAGACAAAGCAAGGGCCAAATAATAAAGGCTCTTTGAAGGACTTTTTCTGACTTGCCTACAAAGAAACGTTGGTTAATCTGGGGAAAACAGATAACTCCCAGAGCTGTACTCACGGCGGCTGACCAAATCATCTGGGGAGTCCAGGATTTTCCCAAAGTGAATACTCTGCTGGCCTGGGAAAGTACCTTTGAAGCAGCCACCTCTGGACCACCAATACTTCTTCCGATGAAGATCAGGGCCAACCAGATACAAATGAGCATAAAGAGACCCTGGAAGGTGTCGGTCCAGGCTACGCCTCTCATTCCTCCCAGAACTACGTAGATAAGCATGAATAAAGTAATAACTCCCGCTCCTATCGGGTAAGAAATGACCCCCCGGGTGAGACCCTCCAGGGCGTAGCCAGCTCCCATCTGTTGGATCATCACGTAGGGAAAGAGCCAGAAAAGGGAGATAACCGAAACGAGTATTCTCAGGGTAGCTGAGCCAAACCTGTCCTCCAGCATCTCTCCCACGGTAATATAGCGATGTTTTTGTCCCAGTCTCCACTGACGAGCTCCAATGACATACCAGAGGATGGCTACTAAGAAGCCGTCCATTATTCCCATTACCAGCATCCACTCCATCCCCGTGGCGTAGACCGTACCTGGTCCACCAAAAAAGGTAAAGGATGACATCAGAGTAGCAAACATGGTTAGCAAAAGAACCAAAGTTCCCAGGCTACGGTTGGCCAGAAAATAGTCTTCTACTTCTCTTTTGGTCAGACGATAGCCCCGGAGGCCAATAAAAAGAGCTATCACCATAAACATTAGTATGATGGCGAACTGAATTAATGCTCTGGTCATCTATCACTCCTCTCTTTAGTCCAATAGGTTCTTACAAATAGCCAAAAAAGAAAAACGGCGAAAAGAAGCCACCCAACATGATACCAGACCCACAGAGGTATTCCTATAAAAAGAAGCGAGGATCCCCAGAGAAACCAGGGTACCCCCATTACCGTAGTGATGAAAAACACTACCACCCAGACAACTTTCTTTTTTAATTTGGTCATTGATTACCCCTTTATTCCCGTAAGAAAAAAATTATACCTTTTTTCTCTTCCCTGTCAATTTTCGTTTCTTCAGTTTTAATCTTTTTTTATTTCGTGACTAATCAACCTGTCCAATTATATCAATACAAATAACCTGGGACTAATTGGCTGTTGACTATTTAGCGTGTAGGGGCGACTGAAGTTAATACCAGGTGCCTAAATAGTTACCTAATATTTCCCAGGAGAGGGTTTATTACTCCTCGTACACAGTAGATAACTTTGCTCCCGATACTCTCCTGAGTGGCCTGAAGTTGGTATCGAATGCCTAATTATTAAATTATCAGGCCCCACTAATATTTCCTTTACAACCAGCTGCAAGATTTTTCGACGAGCTATGATATCCAAGTTTTCAGCTGATTCATGCAGTCTAGTTAGAAACATTTCCATGTTTTGGTAGATTCTCTGATATTTTTCTTGATTCATAGCTTGAGCTTCCAGGCCTTGAAGCTCTGAGTTTATGCCTGCCTCTTTTTTTCGCAGATCCGGAATTCTTGTCCTTAATTGCCCCAGAGGTATCAATCCCTCTTGATAAGCATCTAATAGTCTATCAATTCCCTTTTTTATCTTAGTCTTGTTTCTGAGAAGAGTTTGCTTTCTTAGTTTAATTGGACTGGACTGTTGAGCCTGCTTAACTCTTTTATCAATCTCTGATTTTATCAATTGAGGATCCTTCAGTAATTTCATGACTTCTTTCCACACCAGATCATCCATATAATCCTGTCGAATAGGACGCTGGGAGCATACCCGTCCATTTTGATATCGATAATCATCAGATCCCAGGCAGCGATAATAATAGATTTTCCTTTTGGATGTTCGACTTGAACTTCTGTAAAATGCATAACCACATTTACTACAAACCAGCATCCCCTGCAGTAGGCTCGGCTCTTTGGTACCTCGCCTGGAAAGCTGTTTGTTTTTCTCTAGACGTTCCTCAGCCAGAGCAAAAACTTCTCCTTCTATGATTGCAGGAACAGCAATTTCTATCCATTCCTGCCTGGGTCTTTCCCGGTTAGAACTACACCTTGGTGAGTAACCACCTCTCTTGCGCAGGAGGCGAGTAATTTCTCCTATGCTCACTAACTCCTCTGTATATAGGCGGTAAATTTCGGTAACAACTTTGGCTTCCTCCTCGATTATCTCATAATAAGCGGAAGCAGTTTCCGTTTTCTTAACATAACGATATCCATAAGGGGCTCCTGATAGAACATTAACTACCCCACATTTAGCTCGAACCCTTTTCCCACGTCGAGACCGTTCCCTAATCAGTGCCCTTTCATACTCAGCTATCATCCCTTGAAATTGTAGGAGAAGCTTTTTCTCCGGAGTATCTGCTTTAAGGGCTTTGATAAATACAACTTCAACCCCATAACGGGAAAACTCTTCAATCAAAAGCACTTGATGGGTGTAACTACGACTAAGACGATCGGGAGAATATGCCAGAACAGTCTCCACTTGTCCCTCAGCAGCTAAGTCTCTTACTCGTTCCAAACCAGGGCGAACAAGAACCGATCCGCTATATCCCTCATCCTGAAAAATCCACTCTGATGGAACCGCGTACCCCTCAGCCTGGGCATACTCGATAAGAGCCTGTACTTGACTACCTATGGTATGTTCTTCTTTCTGCCTATCCGATGATACTCTGGTATAAATGGCTGCTGGTTTCATTCTCAGTTTTCCTTATTCCTCAAGTAAGCCCCATTGGACCAGATAATACTTTTCTCTTGCTTTATAAGGGGCCGTTAAGGCCTCTTTAGTTTTGCCCTCACTGCCCAAATATACTTCAAATGGTACTGAGCAGTCAAATGCCTGTTGGGGCCTTTCCTGATTGCAAGAGGGCATGTAGACACCAATTCCCTCGTCAGCTTCCCACCCCGTTTGATAGTTGTTAATGTATACTTGCTTATACTTCACTTTAGTATCAGAGCCTTTCCGTCAAGATGTTATCCGCAAGGCCTCTCCTCTTGCATCCATGCTAATTTGGATCTGTCTTTCTTTAAGCTTCTTGATGAAATCTATACTGATGAATTGACATCCTTGATGTCAAGCCCGCCATCTTAAGGAAACCTTAGAGAAAGTACCTTTTCTAGGGCTCTTCAAGTAGAAGCGGGCCTTCAGAGTACAAGACAGCTTTCAAGAATCAAGAACATAGCGGCCCGACTTAAGTTCATTGTGGCCACCAGGTATAACCAGCCCCTCTCTTAATTCTAACATAGGTGATATCCGCCCCCATATCTCATTAACCTTAAATGATTTGCCGGTCTCTTTAGAAGATATAGGTATATCTTATGACCGGGATAGAATGCGCTGTTATTTAGTCCCAGATAAATATCTTCCATCTCCATCAGCCTCATTAGTCTTGCTAGTGTTTCCCTGCCCGCCAGGCAGCCTTTTCTCTTCACTGCCTGGTTATTCTCCCGGAGCCGTAAAGGAGAGTTTTGGTGTATTGCTTGTTGATTTCGCCCATCAACTCTAAGGCTATAAGTGTCAAGACCGGCTGTTAATACACCACAAGAGCGGGGTGCTCCTAAAGAGTTTTGTCTGTCTTTCCCTATGTTCGGACCGCTTCTTTTTTCAGCCTATCAGTACCTTAGCATGTTGTCCGAATTTTGGGGTCCACTACAAGATGAGGCGACCAATTCTTCCTACTCTTCTGTTAAAGAAGAGGAAGTATCCAAGTTGTGAAAGAGCTCTTTTCTTACTCGGGGAATGTGAATGTCTTCATCTGCCCTGCAAGATAGTACCAAAGTCACGACAGGGATAGCCACCTGTGGTGATCTTTTCCTTTAAACTTCTGTTCATACTTAAGTACCCCGATGAACTGTTTGAATTCACGCTGGACTGTTTTTTCCAGGGCAATCCGAATAGCTTCTCTTGCTCTTCTGCCCAGTTCCTCTCAAGACTGTTCCGGACCGATATGTTCCAGGTGGTACTCCACCTCTCTTTCCTTAGGCTTTGCCAGGCTCTTTTTGACTTCTTTGCTCCTTTTGTGCTATAGTTTCCAGATAGCTTATTCCTCCTTATCGTTAGTTTATTTGTCCCATGGAAGAATAAGTCATCTTTCCTTCTTTGTTTCCATGGGTAGTAAACCTATCCGGGACCAAGAGACGATAAACTTGAGAAAGTTTTTGTTGAGCCAATCTATCAAAAGTGTAGGACAAGTAGATTTGTTTTTTACGGTTCTTCTTACCCATGACCTTTTTTTCTCAGGAATTCTTCCAGGGCTCGCCTTACAACTTCGCTTATAGAAGTGCCTCTGGATTTGGCAAAAGCCTTGATGCGTTGAACTATGCTTTGGGGAAGTTTGACTGTGAATACCGATTTCTCCTCCGGAATTGCTACCACTTGTTTGTTCTTTTGGGCGGCGCGAATGTAACGATAAGCTTGTACCTTTGAGACTCCAAACCGGTTGATCAGTTCTCTTGTTATTTGTGAGCGAGGCAACCTTCTCTTTAAAAGCAAAACAGCCTCGTTGATTCGATAAGTCAATTCTGAATTCTTTGATCGGGTCATTTGTCATAATTATACTACCGTTTGTGAAATATGTCAAGGTTTTATAAATTATTCCAACTTCTCCTATAAGGAACGAGTGAGTCAAAAGCAAAGTTATCTACTGTGTACGGGGAGTCATCACCCCTCTCCTGGGAAACTCCTCACTTGTCTCTTTTTTGAGTTCGTAGCATGATTGATGCGGGACGGTCATAGAGATATGCCTCCTTTCTTAGGGTGGAAAATACGCCTTGTGTTTTTACCCCTATTTTAGAGCGTTTTCTCATGGCTGTCCAGACCTCCTTCACTTTGCTGAAATAATCACATCGCTTCCCTTGTGCAGGTGGAATGTGTGCAGTATCATTGTAGCCAACTAAATGAGAGAGTTGACCTCCGCAGAAGAGTTGATATTATAGGTAACTTCATTATTCGTATTTAGATAGAACCAAAAGAGAAATCTTCTATGATCATTCTTCACGCCTCCTGGTTTGAACAAAAGCTCCATCTCTGGGCAGAGATGACCCCCGAAACGCCATATATTCCCCATCGGCGGCGGGGGAGAAAGCCCAAGATACCTCGACCGAAGCCATTTCCTTACGATGCCGGAGCAAAAGAATTGCAGAACTCCTTGTCCTCGTTTGAAAGCGGGATTACCCGGGTCAAGAGACGAGTGACCACGGCCTGCGCTTGGCTCCCGTCAGGTAGTGGGATTCCCCTCGCCTCCAGTCCAATGATTGCCGAACCGCCAGCATCTGTTGCCCAAATAGAGCTCTTGCCCTGGCTGGTGACGGTACTTCCCTTAAAGTGGGAGGAAATAGGTGAGATATTGTGTCGCTGTGTGTCCGGAGACTTGCTGGCTCGGGGGGTGCTGGCCGCTACGGATCTTCGGTGGTGGTCCGAGAGTCTCCGATTAGCTGGGGCTCTGACAGTGCGACAGGCATATTTGCCGGGGGTCGAAGAAGGAGAAAAAGGTCCCGAGGCTCGGTGGCAACCCGTTTTTGAGGGAGATGATCAGGATCGTCTAACAATTCTGGCCCGACGTATGCCTGCCTCGGCGCGCTGCTTGACCAGTACGGAGGCCACAGTACCTCCGAATACACCTCCGGAGTATTCCACCCGCGGCTTTATCAGCCGGATGATGGACTGGATGATCAGGAAATCAACCATAGCTACGGACGTCTTACCCAGAGCCCGTAAACCTAAGAACAATCCAAAGTTTGACAGTGTCCACGATGCCTGGTTGCACGCTCTGCAAACTGACCTTGCCTTAATCCCCTGGGATGACCGTAGTCATTTGATTGATCTGGCCAATCAGATAGACCAATGGCGGCGTCCTATTCAAATAACTGCCCAGGCCAAGTGTCGCTTGTGCTTTCGCCTGGAAGAACCTGAACCTCCTAAATGTCCAGAAAGTACCTCCGTCAGGGTCCCGCGCGGAGACTGGTATCTGCGCTATTTGCTGCAGCCCCACGCCGATCGAAGTCTCCAGGTTCCAGTAGCAGAAGTCTGGAAGACAGGCAGTCGGTCGGCCAGAATGTTGAAGAAGCTTGCTGGTGAGGTACAGGAGTACTTGCTAACAGCGCTGGGGCAGGCGTCCGAATTATGTCCGGACATCGCCGTTAGCCTGGAGTCCAAACACCCGGGTGGATGTATCCTTGGTACGGAAAATGCCTACGAGTTTCTGAGGCGACATGCGCCGGCTTTGAAAACGGTCGGATTTGGCCTTATGTTGCCGGTCTGGTGGACCCAGAAAGGTACCAAGCAGCGTTTGTCGCTCCGGGCCAAGGTGAAGAGTCCTCAAATGCAAAGCAATAGTGGGCTGACGTTGAGCACCATTACCGAGGTCAACTGGAAACTGGCCCTCGGGGATACGACCATCTCCCTCGAGGATATCAACCAGTTGGCCAAGATGAAAGTACCCCTGGTACAGGTTCGAGGCACCTGGGTGGAAGTAGATGCCCGTCAGATTAAGGAGGTAGCCGAGCTCTGGAAACAACGATCCTGCTCAGAAATATCCGTCGGTGAAGTTGTCCGAATGGCACTGGGAGTTAGGGATGAGAGGTACGGTTTACCGGTTGGCCATGTTGAGGCCGAGGGCTGGGTGGGAAAACTTCTTGACCGACTTCAAAGTAATGAACTATTTGAGGAGTTGGTCGTTCCTGCGCAGTTGCAAGGTACTCTCCGTCCCTATCAGAGACGAGGATATTCCTGGCTGGCTTTCTTGCGGCAGTGGGGTCTGGGTGCCTGCCTGGCCGACGATATGGGACTGGGTAAAACAGCGCAGGCATTAACTTTGATCGCCCGGGAACGGGAAGTGGGCGAAACACGGCCCGTGTTGGTGATTTGCCCCACCTCCGTAATTAACAACTGGGTGAAGGAATCCCAGAAGTTCACCCCCGAACTCTCGGTTCTGGTTCACCATGGGGTTGGACGAAGAAAGCGTGAAACCTTCATCAAGCAGGTGGCAGATCACGCCCTGGTTGTTTCCAGTTATGGTTTACTTCACCGGGATCTCGAGTTTCTGCAGGCCGTCCCCTGGGCCAGTATTATCCTGGATGAGGCACAAAATATCAAGAACCCCGAGACTAAACAGTCCCAGGCAGCCCGGGCCCTTTCCGCTGATTATCGGATTGCCCTGACGGGCACGCCGGTGGAAAACCACGTGGGTGATCTCTGGGCGGTCATGGAATTTCTCAATCCCCGTCTCCTGGGTACCCAAAACTCTTTTAAGCAGCGGTTTTTCATCCCCATCCAGAGAGACCGGAATCAGGAGGCGGCCGAGCAACTCAGACGTTTGACCGGTCCGTTTATTCTGCGCCGCTTAAAAACAGACAAATCCATTATTGCTGACCTACCGGAGAAGATGGAGATCAAAACTTACTGTACCTTGACCCGGGAGCAAGCCACGCTCTACGCGGCCGTGCTCCGGGAGACTACCAGGGTGCTGGAAGAAACTGACGGTATCCAGCGCAAAGGTGTAATTCTGGCCACTTTGTCCAAGCTAAAGCAAATATGCAATCATCCGGCTCAGTTCCTGGCGGACAACTCAGTCATTGAGAAACGTTCGGGCAAAGTGAGCCGGTTAGTGGAGATGCTGGAAGAAGTTATTGATGAAGGCGGGGGAGCCCTGGTCTTTTCTCAGTTTGCCAAAATGGGTGAAATCCTTAAGCAGCATCTCCAGGAAGTTTTTGGCCGCGAGGTCCTGTTTCTCCACGGTAGTGTAAGTAGAAAACGACGCGACCAAATGATAGAACGATTCCAGCAAAAGGATGGTCCACCAGTCTTTGTTCTCTCCCTCAAGGCCGGAGGTACTGGTCTGAATTTAACCCGGGCCAACCACGTCTTTCATTTTGACCGCTGGTGGAACCCGGCCGTGGAGAATCAAGCCACCGACCGCGCCTTCCGGATTGGGCAGACCAGAAATGTGCAAGTATACAAATTCATCTGCGCCGGTACCCTGGAGGAGCGGATTGATGAGATGATCGAGTCTAAAGCATCTATAGCCGAGAAAATAATTGGGACCGGGGAGGGCTGGCTAACCGAGTTATCCAATGGCGAACTCAAACAAGTTCTTGCCCTGGGCCGGGAAGCGGTGGGGGACTGAGATGGCGCGCCGACGATCCTACCGGGACTACCAATGGTACGAACCCACCCACCCTCGCCAGGTCAAGGGTGGAATTAAAGCTCGGTCTAAGCGGGGTGCTTTCGCCAGCAAATGGTGGGGTCGGCGCTGGATCCAGGTACTGGAAAGCTTCAATATTGGGGCTCGCCTCTCCAGAGGCCGTTCTTATGCTCGCCGAGGCCAGGTGGCGGATTTGATAATCGAGAAGGGTGAGATCCGGGCCCAGGTTCAGGGCTCTCGTTCCCGGCCTTACCGAGTAGTTATCAAACTCAAGATCCTGACCGAGAAAGATTGGATTGAGGTGACAGCAGCTCTTACGGAGCGGCCAATCCTGGCAGCGCGGCTTTTAGCGGGCGAGATGCCGGAAGACATCGAAACAGTATTCCAGAAGGCTGGTCTTTCCCTCTTTCCCGGGAAAAAAGGTGATCTTGAAACAGATTGTTCCTGTCCGGATTGGTCTAACCCGTGCAAACACATAGCTGCCGTGTACTATCTGCTGGCCGAGGCTTTTGACCAGGACCCCTTCCTGTTACTGAAACTTCGTGGGGTTACCCGAGAGCAGTTTATCTTCCTTCTCGGCGGAGCTGAGGGGACGAAGAAACAAAAGATAGATGCCTTGGGCAAGCCGGAGTGTTCTTCGGTTCCTCCCCAACCACTGCCCACTAATGCGGAGGCGTTCTGGAGGGGAGGTGAATCAGTAGTGTTTGACGCCGGACAGGTGGAGAAGCCTACTCTTACTGCCGTTCTTCCGAGAAGACTGGGAGCTTTCCCGTTCTGGCGCGGCCGGGAGGATTTTTTGGAGGTCATAGCGGCCATCTATCAAAAGGCTACTCTCATTGGTGAAGCTGTCTGGGAGGGAGAATGCGGTCCGGCGAAGCCTGAGAGCAAGAACTAACCTGGAGAAAAATAGAGTTTATTCTGTAGTTTCCACAGGTTCATTAGAATACTTTCTTCAAATTCTACCTGGCTTAGAGTAAGGTAATCTCCTTTTTTCACCTTACTTTTCAGGACAGCTCCCTCCGCCAGACCCAGAGGTAAGAGGTTTTCCTGTCGGGAAACAGCGGCTCTTTCAATAGACCCATAGATATCAAACTTCCCTATACCATCAATTTTCTGCCCAACCTTTAAATCCCTTTTGGCCACAGTAATTACCTCGGCCACAGGTTTTCCTGAAGAGACTATGGTTGGTTCCTGATAGATAACTGCTCGGGCTACCGAAAGAGGGACTTCTATACTGCAAAGATGGTAAGGACGATAAAGAAGATAGTTGGGACCTTTTCCCATAGACATATATTTTAGGTCTCCTATTAGACGCTTATTATGGGTAGTTATGACCACAAAAACTCCCGGGGCTATTCGGCCAATGCCATAGTCAACTACTCCTGGTTGATTAAGAATTCCTCCTTTCTCCTTCAGGGCAAAAACAGAGGCAAGTTCTGAGGCATCGCACTTGGGGCCATGCATTCCTCTCACATCCGGAATGAGACCGGTGGCGTTGGCCACGGCACACATCTCAATCATAGTTTTGCTGCCGTCCACAAATTCGCAGAGCATCCGGGGATTAACCCCTTGCTTTAAGGCAGTGCTTTGCAGACTCTCCGGTGTTGCTTCCCGGTCCAGGGGATTATTTTTCCCCTTTCCCGCCGCTACGATTTCAAATCCCAAAGCCCTGGCAAAATCGTAAAGTTCCTTGATAACACCCGGCTCATCTCCTGCTCCTACCGTATAAACCACCCCAGCGCTCCGGGCCAACTCAGAGAGAATGAGACCCACAGTAACGTCAGTCTCCACATTCATCATAATAATATGTTTCTTCTTCCGTATCGCCTCCAGAGCCACTTCGGCTCCTACGCGGGGAGCTCCCGTAGCTTCAACTATAGCCTCAAGAGAAGTAAGATGAGGAATAAGAGTAGCTTGCTCACTTACCACTCGCATCCCTTTATTTAGGGCCTTATTACACTCTTCTGGGTCATTTGAGCAAAAAATATCTTTTCGGGGAATTCCTATTTCCTCAAAAATATTTATTGCTCTTTCCCGGTCAAGGTCGGCCAGAGCCAAAACCTCCATTGCCCTCATCCGGGAGAGAACGCAGGCTACTCCCGCTCCCATTTGTCCTACTCCCACAATTCCTACTCGGATAGTCCGACCTTCTTTTTCTAACTGAGCTAATTTGTCGGGTAAATTAAGCATTTGTAATTCTCCTTGAGAGTGAATTTAATTATAACCAAACTACTATCTACGGCTTAAGAACCACCTTCAAAGCCTCACCTTTTTCAATAACCCGGATCGCTTCTTTAAAATCTTTTAGAGGGAAGGTATGAGTTATGTACTTTCTTGCCTTAATTTTTCCTTGAGCGATAAGCTGAAGAGCCATTCTATTGTGCCTGGGAGAAAAAGTGGTTGAGCCCATAACGCTAAGAGCCTTATAGTGAATAAGGTTAGTATCTAAAGAGACCAGGCTTTCCCCGGGAGGAAGTCCCCCAAAAAAGATCACTCGTCCCCCTTTTCTGGCTATAAGTAAAGAATCCATCTGGGCCTTGGCTGAGGGGCAGGCTACAATAACTACATCGGAGCCCCGATCATCGGTAACCTGCATCACTTTTTGCAGGTAGCCTTCTTTGCTATTGTTAATTATGAGATCCGGGGAAAATCGTCTTACTAATTCCAACCTGTTCTTGAGAATATCCATGATTATTATCTGTAATGCTCCCCGGGTCCTGGCGATCTCCAGATGAAAACAGCCGATGGGCCCCGCGCCCACTATAGTAACAGTCTCACCCAGGGTGATCTGAGCTATCTCCTGAGCATTGATGCAGGAGGAAGGAGGCTCGGAGATAGCCGCTTCCTCAAAAGACATTCCTTTGGGAATAGAATTGACATTACCGCATTTAAGAGCCTCAGGAGGAATCACCATAAACTCAGCAAATCCTCCTGGCCAGTGTTGGGCCAATTCTCTGATGTTCTCACAAAGGTAGTAAAGACCTTGTCGACAAAAATAACATTGACCGCAATATACCGGCGGAGGAACTGACAGGCGATCTCCCACCCGGTAGCCCTCAACTCTCTCTCCTACTTCCTCTACTACTCCGGAGACTTCATGTCCGATAATCCAGGGAGGTTTAACCTTCCGATGTCCCGAATAGTAGGTTCGAAGATCTGACCCACAGAAACCGCAGGCCTTAACCCGCAGCAGAATTCCATCTGACGGACAGGAGGGAGTTTCCACCTCTTCCAGAACCAAATTTTTTATTCCTTGATACACCAGCGCTCTCATAGCACATCTCCTGCACTTTCCAGATTTCCTTATCTCATGAACTCGGCCGATACACCATCTTGATCTTCAAAGCCACTTTCCCGGACCAAAATATCAAAAGATCCAAAATTTCTCCCTGTTTCTGGATCAAAATCCACACTTTTCCCCAATATTTAATTAACCGGTCCTGGTTGAAAGTTGATGATTTATCTCTTTCAAGGCCGGGTAAATTTTTTTGAATAGCTGGTATTTTTCCAGGTATTGGTGGTGGAGATCTTCATTGGATTCAACGGTTGATTTCACCTTGACCATTGCCTGAGCAGCCTCATCGATTGAAGAATAATATCCCAGGGCATACGCTGAGAGAATAGCCGCGCCCAAACAGGAAGCCTCATTCACCATTAGCGTCTTTATGTTCTTTCCCAAGATATCCGCCCTTATACTTAACCACTTAACTGACTTTGCTTCTCCTCCCACCGCCCTTATCTCTTTTATTTTGAATCCGTGCTCCTCAAGGATATCAAGACTTACCTTTTGTTCGAAACAGACACTCTCGAGCACAGCTCTGATAATATCAGTTTTACCGGTATGAAGCGTAAGACCAACTATGGCTCCCTGGGAAAGCGGATCGATCCAAGGGGTTCCGCTTCCCACCAGATGGGGCAGAATCATACTTTCGGCTGGTTGATCCTTGGCTTTTTTCACCAAAAATTCAAAGGCATCTTCTCTTTCTTTTTCGGCAATCTCCATTTCCTGCGTCCCGAAGTTGTCCCTGAACCACTTCAAAAGTAGTCCACCGGTTTGATTTAGAGTCATTAAAAAGAATCTGCCTGGAAGTACGTGGGCATAGCAGGCAAAATGACAAGGTCTTATTCGGGTAGCTTCTTTTCTACTCTTTACCGGCAATCCGAAAATCTCAGCGGTTCCTAAGATATCCGCACCCACACTTTCCTCAACTGCTCCGGTCCCCAGAGCACCACAGGTGATATCGTGTCCTCCGG
>AQRW01000133.1 GCA_000402295.1 Candidatus Aerophobus profundus SCGC AAA252-L23 | reverse complement strand
AACAACTTACTTATGGGTAGGGGCGACTTCAGTCGCCCTCGGTGAAGCAAGAGTTAAAAAGCAATCAGGAGGTTTTAACCTCCTCTACCCAAACTAAAAAAGATTTCCCTGGGAATACCCAAAGCTCCCTGAACCTCGCTTTTTAGTAAAGATTACCTGTTACCAATGACCTATGCTTCTGACACTATTGAACCCGAATGTGCAAGTAGCTTAATATCCCTCTCATTCTTGCGGTACTTTGTTTGCTGCTCTTTATTTGTCCACCTATTTTAGCCTCATATTCGGGTTCTAAAGAAATCACCCCTTCATAGTTATCTTCCACCAGATTTCTTATTATTTTCTGGTAGTCTATCTCTCCTTCTCCCAGAAGAACAGGTCGGTAATCAGAGTTTTCCCGCGCCAGATCCTTGACATGAATATGGGCAAGGTACTGCCTGGTCTTCTCATAATCATCAGGATAGGGAATTGTTCCTCTACGGAGGGTGTTTCCTGGATCCCAGAGGGCCTTTAGGTTTTCGGAGTTTATTTGTTCGATGACCTTAGCGGTTTGCCATCCGGCTTGCAGATAAGTATGAGGGCAATTCTCCAGTAGGAGAGTGACTCCTGCTTTTTCAGCCAGTTCTACGGGATAGCGAAGTTTTTCCGAAATCAGGTTTATGGCTGTCTCATTATCAAGAGGTTTTTCCTTCCGAAATCCAAAAATACGGATTTTATCGGTGGCAAATATCTCACCCAGTTGAATGCAGTATTCCAAAGCCTGGAGATGTTGGTAGTAGTCTCCTCTCTTGGTGATAAAATGGTCACTAAAGTGGGGAATAATCGTTTTACTCTCTTTTAGATGACACATAAGAAAGAGGGTGGCAGAAATATTTGATACTTCCAAGCCATATTTCCGAACAATTTCTTGAGCTTGCTTTGCCTGCGCCAGGGAGAGATTCTCTATGGTCTTATTCCATAGTGAGTGAATTTCCACGTAATGTATTCCCAAGTCCTCAATGACCGGCAAAGCATGTTCCAGGTCCATACTCACCTGGTCGGTAATAATACCTAATTTAAGCATTCCTAATTCCTCCTATTATAAAGGTACTTTGTCTGACCGTTTGCTCGCGAGAATCCCCACCGGGATTTTATCAGTAGAGTATTGCTGAAATTATTCTACCTACCAGGGAAAATTGGTCAACCTGGGGAGTTAACCAGGGGTTTTCCAGGAGCAAAAGGAGAATATCTCGAGGTTGGCTACTAAAACTTCGGAAAGCATTGAGAGAAAGGCACCATAGCGTTTTTTAAGCGGCCAAGGATTGGGTTGACAAGAGAACACCTTTGGGTAGGATAATTTAAAGAGAAATCTTCTTATTATATTTCTGAAAAGGGTTTCTAATGGCTAATTTTATTCACCTACACGTCCACAGTGATTTTAGTTTGTTGGATGGGGCATGTTCTGTATCCCAATTGGTAGATCAGGCTTTTCGTTTTGATATGCCCGCTCTGGCTCTGACCGATCATGGTAACCTCTTTGGAGCGGTAGATTTTTATGTTAAGGCCCAAAAAAGAGGAATCAAACCTATCATTGGTTGTGAGGTATACATAGCTCCTGGCTCTCGTTTTACCAAGAGGAGAATTAGGGGGGAGATATCAGCTTATCATTTAACTCTTTTAGTGAAAAATCGAGAAGGGTACCAGAATTTAATGGAGTTGGTAACGGCTGGTTTCATCGACGGATTTTATTATCATCCCAGGATAGATAAAGAAATTCTTTCTCAGAAAAAAGCCGGCTTGATAGTTCTTTCTGGATGCCTCAAAGGTGAGGTATCTTCTTTGATTCTTCAGGGTAGAGAGGATGAAGCTAAAAAGGCGGCTCTTTTTTATCGGGATTTGTTTGCTGATGAGTTTTATCTGGAGGTCCAGGATGCTGGAATACCTGATCAAGACAAGGCTAACCGGGCTCTTATTGAACTGAGTAAAGATTTATCCATACCTCTGGTGGCAACCAATGACGTTCATTATCTAACCCGCGATGACGCTAAAGCGCAGGAGGTTCTTATCTGTATTCAGACAGGGAAAGTTCTTACTGACTCCTCCCGGCTACGATTCTCTACCACCGAGCTTTATTTTCGCTCTCCAGAGGAAATGGAGGAGATTTTTGCTTATTTACCCGATGCTTTGAGGAGAACCGAAGAAATTGCCTCTAAATGCAATTTTTCGCTTAAAAGAGAGAAAGTTCATTTACCAGTTTATGAAACTCCGGATGGGATTGACCTGGACAGTTTTCTGGAAAAATTATGCCAGGAGGGTTTGTCCCAACGTTACCAGGAAGTTACTCCAGAAATTCGGGATCGATTAAAAAAAGAACTCTCTGTTATTCGCCAGGCTGGATATTCGGGATATTTTCTCATTGTTCGGGATTTCATTAATTATGCTAAATTACAAGGTATTTTGGTGGGGCCGGGTCGGGGTTCAGTTACCGGATGCTTGGTTGCCTATCTCATTGGAATTACTCAGGTTGACCCTCTCCGCTACGGACTTCTCTTTGAGCGCTTCTTGAATTTGGAGAGAACAGTAATGCCGGATATTGACATTGATATTCAGGATGAAAGAAGAGAAGAAGTTATCCGGTATGTCCGGCAGAAATATGGAGAGGATAGCGTAGCCCAAATTATCACTTTTGGAACTATGGCGGCCAGAGCAGCCATAAGGGATGTGGGAAGAGTCCAGGGAATACCCTATGGTAAAGTGGATAAAATTGCTAAACTTATTCCTTTTAATACCCCCCTGAAAATAGCCATTAAAGAAGTTCGTGAGATCAGAGATTTACTTGCTCAGGATGAGCAAGTGCGGAACTTGTTTGAAATTGCTCGTCGAATAGAGGGTTTGACCAGACATGCTTCCACTCATGCGGCCGGAGTAGTCATTACCCCGGAAAAGCTTACCCACTTCACTCCTCTTTATCGAACTAATAAGAATGAAATAACTACCCAGTATGAAATGCATTCATTGGAGACTATCGGCCTTCTAAAGATGGATTTCCTGGGTTTAAAGACTCTCAACGTGATTAAACACACTCTGAGAATTATCAAAGAGACCAGAGGTGAGAAGATTGAATTGGATAAACTTAGGCTTGATGATCAGAAGACTTACCGTCTGCTTAATAGAGCTGAAACTCTGGGGGTTTTTCAGGTGGAAAGTCGGGGAATGCAGGATCTTTTAAAGAGATTATGCCCCGGAATTTTTGAGGACATTATCGCTATCTTAGCTCTCTACCGACCAGGTCCTCTTCATAGTCGGATGGTTGATGATTTTATTGATGGCAAAAGGGGGCGCAGTTCAGTCAAATATCTCCACCCATTACTGGAACCGATACTAAAAGAAACTTATGGGGTAATCCTTTATCAAGAACAGGTAATGAAAATTGCCAATGTTATGGCCGGGTTTAGTCTGGGCGAGGCTGATGTGCTGAGGAGAGCTATGGGTAAAAAAAATCCCCAGCTTATGAGCCAACAACGAACTAAATTCGTTGAAGGAGCCATAAAAAAAGGAGTGACTTCGGCCACCGCCGAAAAAGTTTTTGAATTGATGGCCTACTTTGCGGGTTATGGTTTTAACAAATCTCATTCGGCAGGTTATGCTCTTATTTGTTACCAAACCGCTTATTTTAAGGCTAATTATCCTCTGGAGTTTATGGCCGCCCTGCTCACTTCCGAAAAGGAGAACACGGACAAGCTGGTGGAATACGTTAATGAATGTCGGAGGATGGGGATAAAAGTGCTTCCGCCAGACATAAATAGGTCGGGGATAGATTTTGCGGTAGTGGGTAACCAGATTAGTTTTGGTCTTAGCGCCATAAAAAATGTGGGGCAGACGGTAGTTTCCTTAATTGTTAAGGAAAGAAAAAGAAAAGGCTCTTTCAAATCTATTTTTGATTTTTGTCGGAGGGTTGATTTAAAGGCAGTAAATAAGAGAGTTGTGGAGAGTTTGATTAAGTGTGGAGCTTTTGATTCTTTACCGGGAAGTCGTTCTCAGAATTTGGCGGTGATGGAGGAAGCCATAGAAACGTCTATTCGTATTCATCGCGACCGTGAGAAGGGACAACTTTCTCTTCTGGAGAATCTGGAAAGAAACTCAGATGATGTCTCTGAGGATAGATTTCCCGATATTGAGGAGGTACCCAAGAAAAGAAGGTTTTCCTGGGAAAAAGAGCTTTTAGGTATCTATCTCAGCGGTCATCCTCTGGAGAAATATAAAAAGAGGATTACTTACTATTCCAGTAGTTCTATTGCCAATTTGAAGAAAGTCAAGGGTCAACGAAAGGTTAGAGTAATGGGTATGATTAATTCTCTGGTTCTTAAAAATGATAGAAGGGCCAAGAGAATGGCTTTCGTGACTTTGGAAGACTTGGAGAACGAAGTTGAGCTAATCGTTTTTTCCGGTGTTTATCAAAGTTGCTCCTCTTATCTCGAGGAGGGAAACCTGATTTTAGTTAAGGGAAAAGTTGATAATTCTACAGATTCGGCCAAAGTAATAGCCGATGAGATTATTCCCTTTTCCCAGGTAAAAGAGCAAGCTCATAGTCTTCACATAAGGATTCCCGTGGAGGATTCGCCGACGGTAGATTTACCCAAGTTAAGAGATATTCTCTCGGCCAACAAAGGTAAAAGCCGGGTGTATTTTCATATCGAAGCTCAAAACGGATTACCAATTATTATTCGGTCAAAGTCCATCCAGGTAAATTTCTCCGATTCTCTTATTGCTGATTTAGAAGAGCTTCTAAGAGGAGGTTCTTTTTGGCTGGGTGAGAACTAATCAGGGTAGAGAAGAATTTCTCCATCCAAGACCTCCAATTCTCCCCAAAGGCTCCCCATAGGCTGATTAATCCAGACTGTTTTTCAGATTCATTGGTAGCAAGGAGATTAGAATCACTAAGTTATTATTTGTTTTTCTGCTCATTTTAGTCTTACCTTTTCTTTCTTTTGCTTCTGAAGAGGAAGAGGTTTTCTTGGATTTGATTGTTTTTGAATCTTCTTCCTGTGAGCACTGCCAGCAGTTAAAGAAGGAATATTTTAGTAGACTTCTCCAAGACTACGGTTTTTTGCAAATCACTTATTATGATCTGAAATATCCCGAGAACTATCAGCTCTTATTAGATATCCAATCAGAAATGAACCCGGAGAAAAGCTCGCAGGTTATTAACGAGCTCCCGGTAGTAGTGGTGGGAGAAGAGATGCTAATGGGGAAAGCAGAAATAGAGGCTAAATTGGATGAAGTAATAAGAAGAAATATTCATCAGCCAAAGAGCACTATTAAATCTCAAAGTCGTAGTCTTGAAAAGGAAACCCGGCCTGGTAAAATTATTAATTTGGCTTACTTTTATGAGCCCGGCTGTCGTGAGTGCAGCGCGGTTGAATATGCTCTTTCCTACCTAAAAAGCAAATATCCCTACCTGGAGGTGGAATATTTTAACCTGGCTGAGGGGAAGAATAGACTTATTCAAGAAGCCCTGGGAGAAATTTGCCAGGTTCCTTCAGAAAAGAGGCATCTTACCCCGGCTATCTATGTGGGAAGGCAATATCTTATTAGGAATATCAGCATTAAACGTTTGCAAGAGGTGATAGAGAGTTATGGTGATACTGGAAGCGAAAAGATTTGGCTGAAGGCGGAGAAAAATGTCCAAAGGATTAAAGAAAAAAGTGCTGTTCGGGGATACCTGGAAAAATTAAAGCTCCCGGCTGTTTTAACGGCCGGCTTGATTGATGGGATTAATCCCTGTGCCTTTTCCGTGGTTATTTTTCTGATAACCTATCTTGGCTACTTGAATAGAGGAAAAGGAGAAATATTTCAGATGGGCATTTTATTTATCGTGGCGGTGTTTGCCAGTTATTTTTTCATCGGGATTGGGCTTCTGGAATTCTTGCGCCGGACCAGCTTTTTCCCGGCCATCAGGAAAGCTATTTTTCTGGGAGGAGTTGTCTTTACCGCCCTTCTGGGAGTTCTCAGCTTGGGGGACTATTTCAGGGTTAAAGGGAATAATCCGGAAAGTATGTTGCTAAAAATTCCCTCCCGACTGCGCCGGGGGGTCAACACTTTTATAGGCAAGAAAATGAGAAGTGGGAAATTTTTGATTCCTCTTTCTTTGGGAATCGGATTCTTAGCTTCCTCGGTAGAGTTTATCTGTACCGGTCAGATTTATCTTCCCACCTTGATTTTCTTGTCCGGGATAAGTGGGGTAAGACGAGCAATTCTTCTGCCTTTGTTTATTTACAATCTTTTCTTTGTCATTCCTCTGATGGGAGTTTTCTTGGCTGTATATCTGGGAGTTTCCTCCGGAGTTATCTCCAGAATTACCAGGCAAAACTTTCCTCTTTCCAAAATCTTAACCTCGGTTCTCTTTTTTAGTTTATCAGGAATTCTCTTTTTTCTAATGTAAAAGGGTGAAAAAGAGAACTGTCCCCTTTTAGTTGACGGGCTGAAATTTTGGGGTAAGATAGTCGAAGATCAACTGGTACCAGGTCTTTTTGAGGTAAGGCTGAATTTAAGGAGATTAGGAGGTTTTACCAATGATTAGTTTCAGAAGAATTTTGTTTTGTACAGTAGCATTGGGTTTACTTTCAGGGTTATGGGGAGTTTCCTTGGCTGCCTCGGGTGAAGCGGCCAGCGATGATACCATACTGGTAAAAGCTATATCCGAGCAGCTGCCAGATTTAGTGGTTACCGAGATAAAAGTTCCTCCCAACTTGAAAGCTTTGAAAAGAGTTTCCATAGGGGTGACGGTGGCCAATATGGGGCAGGAGAATTATTCTGACGGGATTAGCTGGGTCACCACCAGTGTCCGCTTTAGCGGGGCAGAGGTAGTTTTTGAACTTCCTCTTCTTAAGGCCGGAGAAGAAGTTACCAAGGAAATACGCTTTACCTTTACTTCCGGTCGCTGGTACGACATTGTGGTCAGGGTCGATCCGCAAAATGAAATTGAGGAATTTAACGAGGAAAACAATCAAATCACCAAGAGAGTGAGAGTTGCCGGAGTCAAGAGGCGGAATTCCGGGTCTCCCAGCTGCCCAAGTTGCGGCAGGGGATAGTAAGGTTTCCCGAGATAAGGTAGCCGCAAGTTTTAACTTGCGCAAGAGGCCCATGGTAGCCGCAGCTTTCAAGCTGCGTAAATAAACGCAGGCTAAAGCCTGCGGCTATCAATTTCTTTTGTGCAAAAGTTCGTTATTAAGTCCATTGTCTGTTTTTCTTATGGTAAAAAGAGTTAAATAATTTTGGGAGGGAGAGGGCGATGAACAAAGTAAAGTTGGTCATCTTAGTAGGGCTGATGGCAGTTTTAGTCTCCGGATGTATGCAAATTTCTCAGGAGGTTAAAGTAAACCGTGATGGAAGTGCCATGATGGTGGAGGAGCTTAGATTACCTCCCTTTGTAGTTGAGATGCTCTCACAGTTCGCTGCCAGCTTCGGGGGGTCGGAAGAGGGGGAATCAGCTCAGACGGAGATCTCTCCCAGCAATCTCTTTCCTGAAGAGCAATTTCGGGAAAAAGCCCGGCGAATGGGACAAGGAGTGGAATTTGTCTCTCGTGAAGTAAAGAAATTCGAAGAAGGAATGGTCGGTTATGTAGCTAAATTTAAAATTAGGGATATTAACCTCTTTACTTTGAATGCTCCGGAAGCAGATCCAGGGATTGAAAAGCCGACATCCAATACTCCGATGACTTTTAACTTGCAAAGAGGAGTGAGTACTTCTCATCTGATTATCCGACAGCATTTCAAGGAGGAAGCGGAGAAAGTAACAGAGGAGACCGGGGAAGAAGAGGAAAAGGCGCCGGAGCGGGAAGAAGAGCTAACCGAAGCCGATGGGCAAAAATTAGCTCAAATGAAGGAGATGCTTCAAGGGATGAAAATGCAGATAGTCGTCCAATGTGGAGAGGAAATTGAATCGACCAATGCTACTTGGCATGACAAGAATCGGATTATTTTGGTGGACTTTGATATGGAAGAACTTCTCTCAAACCCGGATAAATTTAAGATGTTAAGTCAAATGAAAGGTTCTCCCTCAACTCGGGAGGATTTTATGGAACTTCTCCAGGGACTGGAGGGGATCAAATTTGACTTAAACCCGGAGATAGAAGTCACCTTTAAGTAAAAATATCTATCTTTCTTATGTGCCCAGCAGTTCTCTTATAGCTCCTTTAATATCTTCTTCCTGAGGAATGACGAATCTCTCCAAATTGGGAGCCATCGGCATGGGTACGTCTTTGGTGGCCAGTCTCTTTACCGGAGCATCCAGGAAGTCAAAGGCTTGATCGGCCAGGCGAGCGGCTATTTCTGCTCCGGGACCACAGGTTAAAACGGACTCATGAACTATAAGAACTCGACCGGTCTTTTTTACCGAGCTCAATATTGTTTCCATATCCAGGGGATTCAGTGTCCTTGGGTCGATTACCTCGGTACTTATACCTTCCTTTTCCAGCTCTTCCGCTGCGGACAAAGATTTTATAACCATTTCGGCAATGGCGATTACCGTTACATCGCTACCTTTCCTTTTCACATCAGCTTTCCCGAAAGGAATGGTATAAGATTCCTCAGGAACCGGCCCTTTTAGGTCGTATAAACAGCGATGTTCAAAATAGATAACCGGGTCGTTATTGAGAATTGCCGTTTTCAGAAGTCCTTTGGCATCGTAGGGAGTGGAGGGGATTACTATTCGCAAGCCCGGTGTATGCATCCAGATAGCCTCGTTAGATTGTGAATGTTGAGCTGCTGCTGAAAGACCGGCCCCCAGAATTGTTCTTATGGTTAAAGGAAGAGTTACCTGACCACCGGACATATACTTCATTTTGGCAGCTTGATTGATGATTTGGTCCCCGGCTATGGGAAGAAAATCACAAAACATTATTTCGGCTACCGGTCGCAGTCCCACCACAGCCGCCCCAATAGCAGCTCCCACAATAACAACTTCTGAAATGGGAGTGTTTCTCACTCTTTTTTTACCATATTTATCAAAAAGTCCTTGAGTTACTCCAAAAGCTCCTCCCAGGGGACCAATATCTTCACCCATTAAGAATACTCGAGAATCAGAATCCAATGCCTCGTCCAGAGCTTCTCTTATTGCTTCTTTGAAAGTGATCTCTCTCATTTTCAATTGCTCCTTTCACTATAAACGTCTTCTAAAGCTATCTCAAGACGGGGTGGAGAGCTATTTCTGCCGTATTCAATAGCTTCTTTGAGTTCATCATTAACTCTTTGCTCTATTAACAAAAGTTCCTGCGTACTGACAACATCTTTATCTAATAAATACTCTTTAAAATTCTTTAGAGCATCTTTTTTCTTCCATTCTTTTATTTCCTCTTTGGTTCGGTAAATTTCAGGGTCTCCCTCCCAATGACCCCGATAGCGGTAGGTTTTACATTCTACCAGGGTAGGGCCTTCCCCTTTTCTGGCTCTTTCTACGGCTTCTCTTGTCTTAGAGTAGACGGCTAAGACATCCATACCATCCGCAATTGCCGCCGGCATATGGTAGGCTTTGGCACGGTCAGCAACATCATTAATGGGTTGATGATCTGACTGAGGGGTGGTTTGGGCGTAGAGGTTATTTTCACATAGGTAAACCACCGGGAGTTTCCAAAGAGATGCTAAATTTAGTGATTCATGAAATCCGCCCTGATTAGAAGCACCATCTCCAAAAAAGCAAACAGTCACTCTTTGGTTTCCTAAATATTGAGACCCCAGAGCTAAACCGGTGGCGATGGGGATACCTCCTCCCACAATGCCATTAGCTCCGATGATACCAATGGAAAAGTCGGCGATATGCATTGAGCCACCTTTTCCTTTACAATAGCCGGTTTCTTTACCGTAAAGCTCAGCCATCATTTTCTTTACATCTGCTCCCTTGGCAATACAGTGTCCATGACCTCGGTGGGTACTGGTAATGTAATCATCCGGACCCAGAGGAGCACAGGCTCCGGTGGCCACGGCTTCTTCTCCCAAGTAACTATGTAACCAGCCGGGAAGTTCCTTAGCGCGGAATAACCTGACGGCTTCTTCTTCAAAACGCCGGATCCGGTACATAGTCTCATAAAGACCTGTCAGAAATTCTTTATTTTCTTTCACTGCTCACTCCTTAACCAATGGAATTTTGTCTATTTAACCCTGAGTTACGCTCATTTGCGCAACTTAAGAATTGTAACTACTTCACTCTCGCACTGCCAAAGGCTTTCATCTGCTCTTTGATTAACTTCTTTAATGGTTCTCTTGCCCCCTGCAGTACATTCCGCTCATCTTCCGGATACTTTTTCAGGTGTTCTCTTAGTCCCTTCACATAAATATGATGAACTATGGTAGCTAGATTTATCTTGCGGATTCCCAGACTAATTGCTTTTTTCACCTCGTCCAGGGGAATTCCGGTAGCCCCGTGAAGCACCAGAGGAAGGCGAACTTTTTCTCTTATCCTCTTCAACCGCTCAAAATCCAGCTTGGGCTCTTGAGTATAAAATCCGTGTGCATTCCCAATCGCCGGAGCAAACGAGTCTATTCCCGTTTCTTCTACAAAATCGTGAGCAATATCGGGGTCGGTATACAAGGATTTATCAGTATGAGAGAAGCTATCTCCTTCCAAGCCTCCCACACTGCCTAATTCGGCCTCTACACTTACACCTACGCTATGGGCCACTTCTACCACTTTTCTGGTAGTCTGGACATTTTTTTCATAAGAGAGTCTGGAGCCGTCAAACATAACCGAGGTGAATCCAGATCTTATGGCCCGGATAACGTAATCAAATTCAAAAGCATGGTCCAGGTGCAGAGCTACCGGGACACTGGATTTTGCTGCTCTCATGCGGATAATGGTAGCAAAGTACTCCAGGCCGAAATATCTTTCCATAGGTCCGTAACCGTCGCTAATGATTGCCGGAGAGTTCATTTCCTCCGCGGCTTGAAAGATAGCTTCAATCTCGTCAATTTGGCCTCCACAAGTGTCCCAGGCTCCTAAGGCATAACCCAATCTTTCGGCATCCTCATAAAGTTCGGTGGTGCTAACTAAAGGCAATTATTTTCTCCTTATTTCTGAAAAGCATTATTTACGGTTTATCCTTTAACTCCTCCGGTGGTCAGGCCAGCGATAAAGTGCTTTTGAAGTAAAGTAAAGGCAATGAGAGGGGGAACAGCTGAAATGACTGAAGCGGCAAATAAGGGTCCCCACCGAGTCTGATACTCTCCCACGAACAAGGTCAGAAATACTGAGATTGTCTGCATCGAGGGGGCGGTAAGAAAAGAGAGGGCAAACATCAACTCGGCCCAGACAAATAAGAACACATAAATTCCGGTGGAGGAGACACCGGGACCAATCAAAGGGAAAATAACTCTAACGAAAGCCTGAAGACGGTTACATCCATCAACCATGGCTGCTTCCTCCAGCTCAATAGGAACATTTTCAAAGAAATTTTTGAGAATCCATACCACTACTGGGCTGACAAAGGGGATATAAGAAAGAATTATTCCCCCATAGGAATTCATTAGATTGATCCGTTTTAATAACTGAAATATGGGAATAACAAAGGAGACCATAGGAAACATTTGAGAAATAAGAATAGAAATCAAAAGGATATTCTTGAAGGGAAAACGGAAACGAGCGAAGGCATAAGCGGGCAGGATACCGATTAAGATAGCGGTAAACATCGTCCCTGTTCCGATGATAATGCTATTGAGAAAAAATCTGGGAAAATTAAGGTCAATAATCTTTTGATAATGCACCAAAGTCGGGTGGTGAGGATAGTAAGTTATGGGGAAGCGATATATTTCGGGAGTAGTCTTCAGAGAGGTAACAAATAACCAGAAGAGGGGGAATACGACTATAGCAGAAATTAAAGCAAGAACTCCATAGATAATACCCATTTGATATTTTCTCAGTTTTTTCATGATTTTTCTTTCATTAATAACCGGGTATAGAGAATAGCTACTATCAGGAGTACAATAAAAGCAATGGTAGATAAAGCTGTTGCTCTTCCAAAATCAAGTAGCCAAAAAGCCTGTCGATATGAATAAGTTACTACGGTATCGGTGGCATTGGAAGGTCCCCCTCCGGTCATTATATATATGAGAGGGAAATAATTGAAAGTCCACATCGCGGTTAAAAGAACCGTAGTCAAAATGATTGAACGCATAGAAGGAAGAGTTATATGAATCAGTTTTTTCCAGAGGGAAGCCCCATCAATTTCTGCTGCTTCGTAAAACTGTCGGGGAATAGTCTTTAACCCGGCTAAATATATCATTGCGGAAATGGCGAATCCTTTCCATACATTACTGATGATCACCGCAATTTTTGCTAGATTAGGCAAAGCTAGCCAGGGAAGATAAAATTTAATTAATCCCAACTTTTGAAGAATATCATTAATTACTCCGTACATATCATTATACATCCATTTCCAGGATACTGCCGTGACCACATCGGGAGTAGCCCAGGGAAGAGCCAGAATAAGTATTCGGAAAACAATGTTTCCCCTAAAGTTAACGTTTAATAATAGAGCTATGGTGCCGGCGAAAAGTAGTTGCAAAACCACACAACCGACTACCCAGATTAAAGTATTGAAATTGATGGTAAGAAAAAGAGGGTCCATAATGGTGACCCAGTAGTTCTTCAGGGTGGGAGAGTGAAATCCATTTATACTAATAGCCACGTTTCTCAATAAAAGGTAGGCTAAAAGTGCCAGTACGATGACAAGATAAGGCGTAATATATAGGTAAGCTTGCCTAATTTCTTTGGATCTATAAATTTTATTCTTTCCCCTGATACATTTTTTATTTCTCGATAAAAGAATTATTTTCCTGTGTGTTTAAGCTCTAAAATTAGTTAGTTTATCTTAACTTTTTGGAAGAAAAATTATCTATTAGACTCCTGGACTTTATTCAGAGGGAGAGGAGTCTTCTTTACTCACTGGTTAACCAGACTAATAATATCCTTGTTTATTTGGCTCCCAGGGCAGTGTCAACTTCGGATGCGCCCCAAATAAGGGCTTCCGCCGCTGACATTTTCTTGGAGAGCACCTTTTGCACCATTGATTGGATGGCATAGGAAATCTTAGTCCATTCAGCAATAGGAGCTCTTATATGGGCAGTGGGGAAGATATCAATGATCATTTTCCAGCGTGGATCCTGAGTGAGTATGGGTGATTCCAGACAAACATCTTTTCTGGTCGGCATAGGTCCGTGATATTTGTCAATCCACCACATCCAGATGTCCTTACCGCTAATGTAAGTCATGAACTTCCAGGCAGCATCCTTGTGTTGAGACTTCTTAGCGATCACCGTAGCCCAACCGCCCAGAACACTGGCTTCTTGCTTGAGGTAGGGATGAAGAGCAAATCCATAATTACCCTCTATGGCTGGGTTTGCCGCCTCAATCAAAGGAATGGACCAGGGACCACCAATAGCCATAGCTATCCGGTTCTGAGACATCATGGTTCGGTAATCATCTTCTGTGTAGCCTATCGTTGCTGGCGGGGAAACCTTGTATTTGAGAAACAGATCAGTGTAAAATTTTAAGGCTTCCAGACCCTCAGGAGTATTAAAAGCAGCACTCTCAAATCCTGGAGTGAGCACTTCGCCGCCGGCTCCGTAGAGAAATATCATATAGGCCAGAGTGGTGATTTCACTCATAGCACCGGATACACCATAGCCGTAACAACCTTTAACTGGATCAGTCAGCAGCATAGCATCACCTACCAGATCATACCATTTCACTGGAGGATTGTTAGGGTCAAGCCCGGCATCCCTGAACATATTGTGATTATACAACAACGAACGATCGTCAGTGAACCAGGGAAGCCCGTATCTTTTGTTCTTATAGCTAACGGTCCCCCATAAGTTTTCCCATATCTGGTTGGTATCTGACCAGGCTTCCAGTCTGTTATCAAGCGGTTCCAGCCATCCGTGAGAAGCAAAAACGGGTGCCCAGCCACCCAGGTCAGCAAAACAAACATCGGGTGGCTCCCCAGCTTCGAAAGCAGTGATTAACTTACTGTAATATACTTCGAAGCCAACGAGCTGGTATTCCACATCAATACCGTATTTCGCTTCAAAATCTCCCACAATTTTTTGCCATCCGGCTTCTTCTTCAACCACGTGACCACCAATCCACACGGTTAGTTTTTCCTTAGCTATTCCCAGGGATGTGATACTCAAAAAAGCTGCTACAAGCAAGGTAACTGTTAATACTGTTCCGACCCTCATTACCTTATTTTTAAACATTTACCAGCCTCCTTTTTTTATGCAGGCTCTTACTTGCCAAAAAGTCATTTTTTTACCTCCTCTCCCTCTGTTTTCCATAACTTTTCCTTCCTCGGGAAGTCATTATACTCTGACTCTCCTGGTTGTCAATCAACTTTCTCTGCTACATTGACATTCAATATCCTCTCTGGCATTTTAGATATGGGAGTTAGATCTTTCTATAATTTATCTCATAAAGCCCCTGTTCTTTTCCTTGGCTCATCTTTTTATCGTAGTTCAGAGACATTTAATCAAGGGTCTGTGACTGTCAGTTATGTGGAAGTGGGATTAAAAAGGGATAGGTGATTAAGAGAGAGGGTGTAAATCCGGTAGCCACAGGCTTTAGCCCCTCTATTATGGTCTGCGTTTATTTGCGCAGCTTGAAAGCTGCGGCTACCATGGTTCCTTTGCGCAACTTAAAGGTTGCGGTTAGCTTTATGAAATCTAAACTATTATACAGGTGCAGATGGTTTCGAAAAGTTGCCAATGGTTCCCGATATGTCCCATGAAGCGGTTTTGGGAAGAAGGAAGACTGAACAAAAAGTGGATCGAGCGATATTGCCAGGGAGATTGGAAAAGTTGTGTGAGATACCAGATGGAGAGAAGAGGAAAGTTCCACCCAGATTGGATGCTTCCCGACGGAAGCATTGATGAGAAACTAAAAAGACCAGAATGAGCAAAAGAATAAGAGATATTTTTGGTAAGGATGGACTGATATCCGCCGAGCTGGCCGGGTATGAATATCGCTCCATTCAGCTCAAGATGGCCGAGGCGGTGGAGAGAGCCTTGGCCGGAAAACACTATCTTTTAGTCGAGGCAGGTACAGGCACGGGTAAGAGTTTGGCTTATCTGGTATCCTCTATCCTCTGGGCGACGGAAAATAAGAAACGGGTAGTCATCTCTACTTATACCAAGACTTTGCAACAGCAACTTATAAAAAAGGATTTGCCTTTCTTAAAGGAGGTTTTAGGAATTGATTTTCAATTTGCCCTTTGCCTGGGGAGTAATAATTATCTCTGCTTGAGGAGGCATGCTCAGGCTACTTTGGAAGGGTTATTTGCCGATTTGACAACTAAAACACAGGTGAGAAGAATTGCTGCCTGGGTGAGGAATACCCGAACCGGTCTGAAATCGGAGCTGAGTTTTGTTCCGAATAATGCTATCTGGTCTGAAATCAACCGGGAGGGAGACCTTTGTTTAGGGGAGAAGTGTCCCTTCCGAGGAAGCTGTTACTACAATCAGGCCAGGAAGGAACAAACCCGAGCTCAGGTTCTGGTGGTTAATCACCACCTCTATATGGCCAATCTCTGCGCTGAGGAGAAAGTACTTCCTCAATTTGAAGCGGTCATCTTTGATGAGGCCCATAATTTAGAGGAAGTAGCCACCAGCTATTTGGGAATAGAAGTTTCTATGAGCAAAATCAAGTTTTTTCTCGATAGTCTCTTTAATCCAGTTATGAAGAAGGGTCTGATAGGTCGACTTAGAGGGATTACTTCGGATAAGTTAGATGAGATGATCAGTGCGGTGGCTCAGGCGCGGGTAGCCAGCAAACTCTTTTTTAATAATTTACTGGCCAGAGTGGGAGAAAAATCTGTTTCTTTTTGTCTGGAGCCAGATTCTCTAAAAAATGTTCTTAAGGAACCTTTATTAACCCTGGAGAGTCGGTTGAAAGAGGAAATGAAAAATCTCTCGGATGAGGAAAGAAAAAATGAGCTGGAGGCCTTTGCTCACCGCTGTCAGGAGATTAATCTTGGCCTGGAGGCTATACTTAAGCAGGAAACAGCTCACCAGGTTTATTGGGTAGAGGTTATCAAGGGGAAAAAGAGGGCCAAGATATCTCTGCATATGACTCCCCTCAATATTGCTGAGGAGTTTCGAGAGAGAATCTTGAAGACCAAAAACACCGTGGTCCTTACTTCGGCTACCCTGGCAGTGGCTAACTCATTTCGATTTATTCGAGCACGATTGGGGATAGAGGAAGCGGAAGAACTTATTTTGGGCTCTTTCTTTGATTACCAGAATCATGTTCTTCTTTACCTCACCTCAGATCTACCCGATCCTTCCGGTGATTATAGCCTGTTTAATCAAGCGCTTATTAAAAGGACAGAAGGGATCTTGCGCTATTCTGAAGGTCGGGCCTTTATTCTTTTCACCAATATACGGATGATAGAAAAGGCTTATGGATGCTTGAGCAAGTCTCTCCCGGAGTTTAAGTTTTTAAAACAGGGAGATATACCTCGCCATCAATTGGTGGAGAATTTTCAGCGGAGTAATAACTGTGTTCTTCTGGGAACTAATACTTTCTGGCAGGGGATAGATGTTCCCGGAGATGCTCTGGAGATAGTCATTATTACTAAGCTCCCCTTTGCTGTACCTAACGATCCGGTCACTGAGGCAAGATTAAATGAGCTTTCCCGAGAAGGCAAGAATCCCTTTATTGAGTATCAAATTCCCCAGGCAATCATTATGCTGCGACAGGGATTTGGCCGTTTGATTAGAAAAAAGGATGATTCTGGGCTGGTAGCTCTTCTTGACCCTCGCTTGAAGACTCGCTCCTACGGAGGAAAATTTTTGGCCTCTCTGCCGAGATGTCAGCAGACCACTGAGCTTTCCGAAGTAAAAGAGTTTTTATCTAAAATCAGAAAAGAGAGATCAGCAAAACTATCTCTAACAGGATAATAAGAGAAGTAAAATAATATTTTCAAAGGAGATACCTAAATGGAAAAAGGTTTATTTGAGGAATTAAGGGGAGAATTAGAGAAAATAACCTTAATAGATACTCATGAGCACTTTATTCT
>AQRW01000132.1 GCA_000402295.1 Candidatus Aerophobus profundus SCGC AAA252-L23 | reverse complement strand
TAACAAAATAGCCTGCACGATGTACAGTATCATCAAATACGGGAGTTTCTACGACCCCCAAAGGATATTTGTCCAGACATGAGAAAGATCAAATTTCACATTTGACTTTTATAGTACGTCTTAGAAAGACGACTCATAGCGGGGTTTCCTCCTGTTTTGTTTTTTTGCTTTAAAACTCTATCAGGAGTATAAAGGAACCTCGCCTTTTTTTCAAATATCTCCCTCGTAAAAGTTGCCGTCCCCTAAGGACATATTATACCTGTCCGCTTACATTATAGCCAGGGACATTGTCTGTAAATTCTAAATACAGATATTGGAGTGGTGAGATTGATTATCTCAGTAGACATACTCTTCTCCTTAATATAAATGGACTTTACTACCTTAATTATCTCTGAGCCAGTAAAATTCAAGGAGTCCCATACGCTCGATGGGATCAAATTCCTGATGGTCGGTTGTCACCACCGGAACACCGTGTTCCTCAGCTGTTGCCAGAGTAAATGCATCTGCATAAGAGATTCTTTGAGTTGCCTTCCAACGTCCCACACGCTTGACGAAGGACTCGCCAAGGGAATTCACAATCCGAATCGGCATCTCGCGAATCATTGACTGTGCTTTCTCAGCTTTACTCTCTCCATCTGACCTCCAAAATATATAATAAAGTTCTCCAAGGTTGATTATGTGCATGGCAAAGGAGGTTTCATTTCGCTTCAGAAGTTCCACAAAACGCTCATATCCCATTTCCTTTCTCAGATATACAATAAGAGCGGAGGTATCGAGCACATGTGAAGTTTTAGGCATTAGTTTTCAGCTCCGATTTCAGCTCTCTTCCATTCGAGATATTGGTCACTAGTCAAGTGAGTATCTCTTAGAGTGCCTAACGTGATTTTCAAGACATCTTCCACGTCTTTGACGGGTTTTGCTTCTTTGCCAGAAGGGGGATAGATTAGATGACCACGTCGGCAAGCCATTTGCCCTTCAGGCGTGATAGATGGTTGTACGAATCTTCGGCACTCTGTGCAAAAAGAGAGATCGAACAAATTTGCAACGGCTCTACTAAACTCCTCTGTTTCCTTGCGGGTAACCCCTCTTGCCCAATCATTAAAATGGGCACCTACCCAACTGCGGAGTGGCCATCGAATATTAAGAGCTCCAAGGCTAGTCTGCGCCTTATTGTAGAAACCAGTATATTCTTTCCTTATCTTGCTGTAAAAAGCTGGCCAAAGTCCTCCAATCTCGTATCTCTCACCTCGTCTGGCTTGAACTGCAAGGGGAAGGTTGTACCGCATCTCTTGAAGCATGTGCTCTAGAAGCCGGCCAGCTTCAATAGCTATTTGAGATGGTTCACCTGTCCCTATAAGTTGCCCCAACTGCTCACGTTTCTCTTGGGGCTCTCTCAAGTCAGGACCTTCATCAGGATTCCATCTGTGTATTACCTTAGTGATAAATTGTTGGCTCACTCCACACCTTGCCTGGATGTCTTGTAAATGCTCAAACCATATCCGATCATGAGTTGTGAGAATGATTTGATAATCCTTAAATTCGTTTAGTAAAAGCTCTGTAAATCTTACCCTGTATTCAGCATCTATGCTGGTAAGGACATCATCAAGAATAAGCAGGTTAAACTCAGGATATTGGTTCCTATACCATCGGCGGAGGGCTAAGAAGGTGCACAACCCAAGTATATCTAAATCTGCCTCATTGAAGTAAGCACGGGGGTCTTCCTTCCGCCCGTAAAATACAGTCCCGAGGTTCACACTAAAGCGCCCCACATCAGGGCGGATTTCCAATCTCATTCCTCCTCGGTTTCTATCCCATCTAACTCTATCATAAAGATTATTGATGTCTCCAGCAATTTGGTCAAAAATTGTTTGGATTTCCTCCTTTCTTGATTGTTCGGCATGTTCAAAGACATGTGCCGCTATCTCAGATATTTTCTCTTCCTGATTACTCCATGCTTTTGAAGATTCTTGTTTTTGCCAGAGTGATTGTGCCTCTGACAAGAAACCCTTAAGATCAAGCAAAGGTTGGATCCTGTCTGACGTAGGTATTGTGGATAGAGTCCTTTTTAGCTGGTGCTGGATTTTTGAAAAGCGAGCTGAGAAGCTGTAGGATGACCAAGAGTTTAGAGCTTCTCTAAGTTCCTGAATTTTGATGTCGTCAACCTGAGGTGACAAGAGCTTAAGGATTTTATAAACCCAAGTTCGAAATTCTACCATCAAACTGACAATGTCTGTCCTCTTAACTGAGGAAGCCTTCTCTTCTATAGCTGAAAGCTTTTGGGTAAGATCCTTCAAATTGGAAATGACATCATGCCTTGCCTTATCCGCATTGCGACGAGCTGTAATCAATTGTTCCACTTCACTTAAGCGATGCTGTATATGCCTAGTTGTTGCCAACCTGTCAATGGGTTGCTCACAAAGAGGGCAATAATCAAGCTTTGCTTGTTCAATCCATTCAAGTCCCTTCTGTAGTACTTCCTCAAAGAAGAGACGTGCCTGGACTTGCTCTTGTCTTTGTAATTCACGAATTTTCTTCAAAAAAGCTGATAGCCAGTCAATTTGCAAGTTTGGAGTGATTGCTTCTGTTTGTTCTGCTAGGTTATGGAAGGCGATATGAGCCGAAATATCTCCAAGAGAAGAGAATTTTCGCTCAACTTGGTGAAACGCTTCCTGAATTTCTTGAGCATCATTAATTGTTGGAAAAGAATTCTTTGAGAGACGGCTATTTATGGATTTAATAAGTGCTTCTTCAGTAATGGCTACCGGGGGCAAAGGCAACTCCAACAAGTGAGATAGTTTCCTTACTACACGCTCAAGTTCCTGTTTTGATTCCCGTACCTTTTGATCGGCTTTCTCCTTAAACTGTTTAAAGGTATCTTCAATTTCATTCCATTTCGATAATGGCAAGAAGGGTTGCAGAAGGGAACCTCTTTCTCTAGGTTCCTTTTCAACCAGTTGGAGAATATGAGCACGTCGTAATATGCAAACTGGTTGTTTGGCTCCAACTAGATAATTTTTAATAGGGGTAGGCAAAGACTCCGAAGAGGTATCAAGATTGAAAATGCTGCCATCGTCAAAAGTAATCTCTATTTCGGAACCACTCTTGGGAACCATGATGCTTGGACCATGTTTAGCCGATGACAGTCCCTTGGCTCGTCCGTCAAGGCTTGATACTTTCCCTGTCAATAGTTTTTCAATAGCTTCAACAAATGAACTTTTACCAGTACCATTTTCGCCGAAAAGTATGAGCGACTTCCCTTCAAGTGGTAAATTTACCTCCTTAGTTATTCCTCTATACCCATGAATATGTGACTTCTTAATTCTTGGCATGGCTTCTCTCCCAATTTTCATAGGCTCTAAAAATAGCTTCAGAGGATGTTAGCTCGCTATTACTTATTAACTTCTTAATTTCA
>AQRW01000131.1 GCA_000402295.1 Candidatus Aerophobus profundus SCGC AAA252-L23 | reverse complement strand
TTTATGAGTGACTTTAAAAAGCAATTGATTCCCAGGTGTTATATTATTAGTAGTCTCGTCCAACACATGGAAAAAGCGAGTAGATTTTGTAATATCACCCAACACGAACCATCGCTCATTAAATTGTGTTATTGTCACTACCTCCTCCTGGTATAGTATTCACTATGAGGTGAATATGTATTTGACTGTATAGTTCTGTAAGTTAAGCTAAGAATAAAACATTTATCCGGAAAGGATGGGAAGAGGGCTCGACTCTCTCCCGATGACCTTGTTTAAAAGGATCATTTGCTGTAAGACTGCCCCTTCCTCATCCCTCCCAACTGGAAACATTCATCAAGTACGCTACGAGTCTGCACATTGTGTAGGTATCGTTCATCCAGCCCGTGAGGCTATGTAGTTGGGAGACGGCGAGGAACCATCCTTAGAGAAGAGGATAAGAAAAGGAGATTCATGAATGTATTACACCGGGATTGATATTAGCAAAAAGTCTCTGGTGGTAGCGGTCCTGAACGATGATGGAGAAATTGTTAAATCACCGGTGAAGCTCACAGTTGATCAGAAAGGTCTTGCTCAGCTGGCCAAAATGCTCAGGAGTATCAGCACGAGCCAAGATAAGATCACTGCCGGTATCGAGGCAACAGGAAACCTATGGGAGAACGTCTACTCCTTCTTGGAGGAGAAGAGCTACCGGATCCTGCTGATTAATCCTTATCAGTCACGGAAGTTTCATCAGTTGGCCCAGCGCAAAGTAAGAACCGACAAAGTGGACTCAATCGTGATTGCCGGACTGCTGCGTTCAGGAAAAGCTCGGGGATCCTATGTGGGCGAAGAAGAGGTTCAGATCTTGCAAGAACTGGTCCGTCTCAGATTTGCTCTGAAGAAGACCAAGAAGAACTACCAAAGACGGGCCCAGGCCCTCTTGGGACTGGTATTTCCTGAATACACTGGCCTAATAGGAAATCCCTTTGGTATCGTATCCTCCACCATTCTTAGTAAGTACCCTACGGCTTATCACCTGAGAGAAGCTAAAGTCTCTAATTTAGTGAAACTGTGTCGCCGTATTCAAGGAAACAACTATTCTGGAGAGCTGGCTTCCAAATTAGTCTCTGCCGCCAAGAACTCCATTTACTCCGGTAGGGCTTATAAGGTGAGAGGTATGAACCTCACCATTCTTCTGGAAGAGATTCAAAGCTTAAGGGAGAAAATTGAGCGTCTCGATGGGCACATAGATGAGATTCTTGCTCCCAAGGAGCCTTCTTCTCCTGAAGGCAGACTTCTTGCCATCCCGGGAGTGGGACCCAAGACCGTAGCTGCCTTTCTTGGTGAGNTAGGAGATGTTACCAGATTCTCTTCCCACCGAGAGATGATTGGGTTCACCCTCTGGCACCCAAAGATCTCTGAGTCAGGCGAGAAGAAGAATCCACATCCCAAGATGTCCAAGATAAGGATCTGCTCCCTTAAGAGCTGCACTCTACATGGCCGCAGTTGCCTCATTGAAGCACAACAAAGAGATGAGAGCTCTGTATTTGAAGAAACGCTCTCANGGGAAAGAGGCTAAACNAGCTCTCATCTGTGTAGGTAACAAAATAGCCTGCACGATGTACAGTATCATCAAATACGGGAGTTTCTACGACCCCCAAAGGATATTTGTCCAGACATGAGAAAGATCAAATTCACCACTTGACTTTTATAGTACGTCTTTTTGATAAGGCTCTTAAATTTTTCTCTTTATCTTGGAGGAACAATGGCCTNTTTGTCAAGGCCCCCTAAAACTACAGACATTATAGGACATAATCTTATTAAAAGGAGCAGTAAATGTTTGATTTTAGTAAAGAACTTAGAAGCCATATCCAAAAAGAATCTATAATTGATAAAAAAGACTGGAGCATAAAAGGATTTATTGATGCGAAAAAGAAAATTTATCCTATTTCCCTGGATACAAAACTTCTCTCTAAAATATTGGAATTAACAACACTACCCTTATTGGTCGATTTTTGTAAGAAATATAAATTAAAATATTACTTGGCAGAGAACCAAATCCAATATCCAGATATTACTTTAGAAGGCAAAGTATTGGGGATGAAGAAATACGCATTGGACATAAAAACAACATATCGAACAGGTACAGGAAAAAATGTCCGAGCAGGATTCACATTGGGTTCTTTTAGAGGTTACCTTAGAAAACCTCATTCAACCAGATATAGCAGATTTCCTTATGTAGAATACAAGAAGCATTGGATATTAGGTATTATTTATTCAAGACAAGAAGGAATTGATGAAAAAAGAGTTTATAACCTCGATGAACTGCCAACGATTAAATCAGTTATTACTGATCTGGAGATTATTTTACAAGAGAAATATAAAATTGCTAACTTTATTCCCGGAAGTGGAAATACAGCTAATATCGGTTCGGTTACCAATTTAGAAAAACTAAGAAACGGAATAGGACTTTTTGCAAAATATGGAAGCGAAGTCTTTGAACATTACTGGAGAAACTATTTAAGAAATGAGGATGCTCAAAGAATGGTAATTAAAAGGCCATATCATGATTTAGAAGAATATTTTAAATGGAAAAAGAGTCGAGAGGAAAAATAATTTATTCTGCCACAAAAAGAAGTTCTTGAGACCCATTATTATTACTTAACACATATTTATAATCTTTCCGGTTCAATTCTATCACTTTATTTTTATATTTTCTTAGTAGACTTATCAAATCAGTATCTGAAGGTATCCCATCTGAACGATAAGATACCACTAATATGCTATTCGCAAACTTTTTGAAAAGTCTATCAAAGGCTTGACAAATCTTATATTTATCGTTCCAAACAGATTTTTCGTGTTTAATTCGACGGTGTTTACTTTTCCAATCAATTAGCGTTCCCCATTCTTTATATTTAACCAGCCCTTCCAAAAAATGATAAAACTCAAAATAATCAACTCCAACACCCTTAGAAGAAATATAGGGGGTATCAACATAAACTAAATCATATTTACCGTTAATCTCAAAAGTATCACTACAAAATGCTTTATTCTTTTGTTCATTGTCAAAAATACTTTCATTTGCTTGTTCAACAAATCTAACAAAATGTACAGGAAAAGCGGTATCCCAAGTGATTTTATTACCGAAACTTCTTTTGACTTTTGCTGTTCTTATATATAAATTCTTCCGATGGAAAAGGTTATAAGGTCTCTTTATAATACAGGATTGGAATAGAGCAAAATATGCAATTGCTTTTTTGTATATATTTTTTATTAATTCGTCTATATTTGTGACAACCATATCCAACCATTCATTTTCCTCATCGGTGAAATATATCCCTTTAAATGTATCTTGAATAAAAGTTGGGTATTTTATTTTAAGATGCGGTTTCAAAATTTTTTCTACATCTTCTGGTGTTAACGTTTCTTTTGAATTTTCTATCAAGGCTAAGCCAATGTAATAATTAGATTTTAAATAGTCGTTATAAAAAACCTGTTTACCCTTAGTCTTAAATAGATAACTTACACAAGCAGTTCCTCCAAACGCATCCAAAACAGAATTAAAAATTTAGATGCTTGCAATTTTGCCAAATCCACTCTACTAACTTGAGTTTACTTCCTTGATACCTGGTTGATGGGAACTGAAAAGTTATAGGTGGATACTCTGGTTCAAAAGTGGGCAACGTTAGTTGGCCATATCCTAGAGGAGGTTCTTTGACCAGCAAATTTCCACCTTTCTTTAGTTGCTGCTTTATAACACTTAATGGGAAATATTCATTTTTTAACTTCTCAATCTTTAATATTGTTTCAATGGTTTTTTCAGAGAAAAGTCGATAACCAGACTTGGTTACTTTTTCGGGTTTTATCAATTCAAGGTTTAAATAATAATTGATTGTACTTATAGGAAGTTTTATTTTTTTTTGATAACTGCCCAATTCGGTACAATTTATTATTCATAGTCATCTCTCAAAACCATAAAGTATTACTTCATACTTCATTCTATGCAAATAACTATTTTTTGTCAACCAACTGCCTCAGCTTCTCCAATAATCCTAAGACGTGGGATCTGCCGAGACTGTTTTCCTCCTCTGTCATTGCG
>AQRW01000130.1 GCA_000402295.1 Candidatus Aerophobus profundus SCGC AAA252-L23 | reverse complement strand
GCCGCAGTTTTTAAGCTGCGCAAATAAACGCAGGCTAAAGCCTGCGCCTACCAATTACCAAAAGAATAGATTATGTTTGACCCTACTAAAATAACAAAGAGGAGAATGAACATGGAAATCAAAGAAATAAAGGTTGAACTATTAACCGAAATTTCCCCCTCCGACTTTAAACCTTATGGTCAAATTATGGGTCTGGAGAACAGAATTCCCCTGGAGGACTTTGCTCATTTAAGTTATTGGACAAGAAATGTCGATTTAGGTCCTGACAATGAGAAAATAGACGGGGGTCTTCTACTTTGTAAGAAAGTGAATAGCCAGATTACTAAAATGGAAAGACATAAAATGACCTCGGAAATCTTTATTCCTCTTGCCGGTCAGACCATTTTCGTTATGGCCCCCGCCGATAACTCAAAAGAAATACCTGATCTGACCAAAGTTCGTGCTTTTCTTTTAGATGGCACGCTGGGAGTGGCTCTACACAAAGGAAACTGGCACTGGCCTCCCGTTCCTCTAAGAAAAACGGCCAAGTTTGTGCTTTTGAGAAAAGGAGAACTCTCAGATCCTACTGAGATGAAGGATTTGGGCCTGGAATTAAGATTAATTATTTAACCGGTTACCTAAATTTCATTTCTAAATCTCTTCTCTTACCGTTCCCATGGTAAGCCCTCTTACCAGATATCGTCGGGCCAGCATGGTAAACGCCAAAGTAGGAATAACCGCAATGCACCCGGCGGCGGCAATGGCTCCCCAAATGATAGCATATCCGGTAACAAACTCGGCTACCCCCACCTGAACTGTTCGGGCCTCGGTAAAGGTAAGAATCAGAGCAAAAAGGAATTCATTCCAGGAGAAAATAAAGTTGAGGATGGCCACGGCAATGAGAGCCGGGGCGATGAGAGGAAAGGTAATTATAATCATTGCTTTGAGTCGGGAACAGCCGTCCAACATAGCTGCTTCTTCAGTTTCTACCGAAAGATCCTCAATGAAACTCTTGAGAATCCATACGGCCAGGGGAATGTTGAAAGTCAGGTAAACCAAAATCAGCGCCCACCAGGTGTCCAGAAGTCCGTAACCTTGCATGAGCAAAAACATAGGGACGGCAAATACGATGGGAGGAAGCATACGGATGGAAAGCACCCAAAAAGAAAAATTGTTACCACCGGTTTTGAATCTTCCTATACTGTAAGCCGCCGGAAAAGAGACGGCCAGGGTAATCAAAGTACTCACCGTGGTAATAATAATGCTATTTAAAATATATTTTGCAAAAGGATAGTAAGTGAAAACTTTGACGTAGTGTTCCAGGCTTGGCTTAAATTTCCAGACCGGCGGAAGACTGTAAAGTAGGCTTTCTGGTTTGATGGAAAGATGGAAAGTCCAGAGAATCGGAATCAAAGCCACAATAGAAGCTAAGAGTAAAATAATGTAAGTGAGAACATTGCCCATAGTTTTCCGCTTCATCGTTTTTTCTCCCCCAGTGAGAAATACTTCACGTAAACCTGAGTAAAGACAGTAATCAATATCAGAACGAGTAAAGTCGTGGCCGCTCCTAATCCCATATTTCCCTGTACCATGGCCATCCTCTGAATAAAAATACTAATGGTTTCGGTAGATTTTCCTGGCCCCCCCTTAGTGAGAATAAACACGATATCAAAAGTCTTGAAGGAATCCATAATTCTGAAAATGACAGCTACCGCCAGAACCGGCTTCAACAGAGGCAGGGTAATGTACCACAGTCGCTGCCAGCCCGAAGCACCATCCATCAAAGCCGCCTCAAAGGGTTCCTTAGGAAGTGCTTGCAGTCCGGCATAAAGAATCACGAACACAAATGGAGTCCACTGCCAGATATCTATGGCCGCTAAGGTAGGTAGGGCAGTATTAACATCACTCAACAAATTCCGAGGAAGATTTAGAAGGTTTAAGTAATAGGAAATGGGGCCGTAAAGACGGTTGAGACCCATTCTAAACATGAGACCGACAACTACCGGGGAGAGAGCCAAGGGGGCAATTAAAGGATAAATAAAAATAGCCGTTCCTTTGACATTTCTATTCATCAGAGAAGCCAGGAGGAATCCGAGAAGTAGTTCCATTACCGTGGCGAGGAGGACATAAGTAAAGGTGACTCGAACGGAATTCCAGAAAAAAGGATCACTAAAAATTCTCACAAAATTATCCACTCCACTAAAAGGAGGGTGAAAATAGTTCATAATAGTCACATCATGCAGGCTCAACCAGATGGAATAAGCAAACGGATAAATTACTACTCCTACCAAAGCCACAATAACCGGAATAATCAGCAGATATTTGACCGTCTTATCCTTACCTATTTCTTCCCAAAAACTTGTCATGAACATAACTTTATCCCTGATCTTTTCCCATTTCACCAACCAAGGACAGTCAGAATGGGTCTGACTGTCCTTGGTTGGTTTTTCCCTAAAGTTACTTGTAATAACCTCCTCGTCTCATAATGTCATCTACCTTAGTATTTACCAGATCGCAAGCTTCCTTAGGAGTTATCTCTCCGGCAAAAGCCATAGAGAAGAAGGTATTGACCGTATCATGAATCATAGGCCATTCCGGAATAGCCACTTCGGCCTGGCCATATCCTTTCATGAAATTGAACATGTACTCCCACTGAGGATTGACTGCCAGAACATCAGGATTAAAGAACACCTGTTTGGTAGGAAGAGGAATGGTCATCTGTTTGGCTACCCATAACGAACCTTCCGGGTCACTGGTGAGCCAGGCCAAAAATTTAAATACTTCTTTCTTGTTTTTGGAATAGGCGTTAATGGGGAAGGTCCAGGTGTGGGTGAATGCCGCCGGGTCAAATCCGGGTTGGTAAGGTGTTTGTCGAATAGCAATATTCATCATAGTACCGCCCGTTTGTTTTTGAATGTCCCCATAGGCAGCATCCCATTCAATAGCAAAGGGAACCTTACCGGTAGCCAGCGCGGACAGCACTTCCATATATTCGTAGGTATCTACGTCAGGAGGAACCACCTTGTACTTCCGCACCAAGTCCACCTTGTACTGGAGAGCTTCTACGGCGGCTGAACTGTTAAATTGAGGTTTCCAGTTCTCGTCGAAAAACTTACCACCGAAAGACCAGAAATAGACGTACCATTCTTTGGGCATGCACTCTCCCGGCTTGCCTTGCATAACGGTGCCGAATTCCGTAGGAGAAGCAGGGTTATGGCTCCTGGTAAACTGTTTGGCCATGTCCAGAAAGCCATCCCAGGTACTCAGTTTTTCGGGATCATTGATGAGATCCTGGCGATAGTACAAAAACATAGTACTAATCACAAAGGGGAAAGCATATACCTGTCCTTTGTACTCCACTGACTGAAAGGCCACCGGTAGAAAACCCACTTTCTCTTTGTCATAAGGATATAGTTGTTTATCAGCGAAGTATTCATCCAGAGGCTCGATGACACCCGCACTAGCCGCTTCTCCCACATAATTAGAGAGAAGAAAAGCTGCATCGTATTTAGATGATCTCCCCAGAAACATGGTTACCACTCTGGTGAGATATCCATGCCGACCGATTTCATCAATAACCACTTTGATGCCTGTTTGGGGGGTCACATTCTTGTTGTAATAATCGGCTGCCATTTTCATACCATCAGCTTCCGCACCGGTACGCACCAGAACGTGAATGGTGGTTTTTTCACCGGAGCTGGCCCATACCGTTCCCGCCACAAACATTGCCCCGAGGACCACAACTACCATCGTTACACTTAACCATCTCTTACCTTTTGACATTTTTTTCTCCTTCTTGGAAAACTTGGAAAATTATTCCACCCACGACTCCTGATTTCATCACCTCCTTAGCTCTTTATAGTTTATTTGCCGCTAATCATACCTTTTTAACCTAACTTCAGTTTGCCATCAAGACCTCGGTAATAATGGTTTGATGTTGGACTATTTGTTTTACGGAATCCCGTATGATCAACGTAGGTTTTAATTTCTTCTCCACATAGGGACTTTGGGGATTATTAAGCCTGAACATAATAAGTTTTGCTGCGGCTACTCCTATTTCGTAGGTCGGCTGCTTAATGGTAGTGAGAGGAGGGTCGGTGATTTCGCTCCAACTGGTTTCGTCAAAGCCAACTATCGAGACTAGATCAGGAACTTTTATCCGAGCCTCTTTGATCGCCTTCATTAAGCCCAGGGTCATAAAGTTGTTACCAGAGAAAATAGCGGTAGGGAGTGAAGGTAGATTAAGAAGTTCTTTCGCGGCCCGGTATCCACCCTCAATGGAAGAATTAGTAAATTCTACATACTTATCCTTTAGTTGAATTCCCTTATCTCTCAGAGCCTTTTTTATCCCTCTAAAACGCTCTCTTCCGGTACTAAAACACTGTGAGCCGTTAATAACCGCAATTTCTTGATGTCCCTTCTCTATCAGGTACTCAACGGCCAGGTAAGCACCCTTGAAATTATCACTGACAACTAAATCTCCTTTAACATTTCGAGGCCTCCGATTCAAAAATACGGTGCTGCGAAAAGAGGCAAACAATTCTGCCTGATTATCAATTTTCGCTTTTGCGGAACAAATAATAATTGCCTCGGTATAGCGCTCTTTAAGGACTTGGATGAAATCATTTTCTCTCTGGACATCTTCATCAGTATTGCATAATATCACGTTATAATCGTGTTCCCGGCACACATCTTCAATGCCTCGAACGATGGGAGGATAAAATGGATTGGCAATGTCGGCCATAACTACCCCCACTAAGTTGGACCGTTTAGTCCTCAATTCAATAGCCGTCCGGTGCGGTCGATAGTGCAACTTCTTTATCGCCCATCGTACTTTTCCCCGGGTTTCCGGGGTTACGTTCTTGCGGTGATCGAGAACCCGCGACACTGTCATTAGAGAAGTACCGGCCAACTTGGCCACGTCCTTGATAGTGGATTCCATCTCCATTCCTTCTCTCAAAATACTTTCTTAAAAGGTAGCCGCAAGTTTTAACTGGCGTAAATAAACGCAGGATGAATCCTGCGCCTACCACGTGGCCTCCCAAATTACCTCTATTTCTTGCTTTACCAAGGGCGACTGAAGTCACCCCTACCCGAACGAAGTGAGGAATCTTGCTCCTCCCCATCACTTGGGATAGCACTTTTGGCTAAGGCATAACAACCCCATATAACCGAGTCATAGCCCAAGAGAGCTTTCACCACCGGAGTTACAAAAGGTTTATAACGACAGATTTCCTGGAGTTTCTTAATCAGCGGCTTAATAATTAATTCATCTGCCTGATCGGTTTGAATAACTCCTCCTCCGAGAATGAATTTCTCTGGGTTCACAATATAATTTACGATAGAAATACCCAGGGCCAAATATTTAATAGCCACTTCTAAAACTTCGTTGGCTAAACTGCTTCCTTTCCGGGCTGCCTTGAGTACATCTCGAGCCGAGAAATGTTCCAGGTCATCCTCTACCACTTCCCCAAAAATTGGATCTGATTTGTCCTTTAGCTTTTCTTTCATTTGCCTCACCAGGCTGGGACCAGAAGCAAAGGCTTCTAAGCATCCCACCTGGCCACAACGGCAGATTGGACCAGCCGGATCTATGGTGAAATGTCCCACTTCCCCGGCCAGAGAATTCCAGCCTCGATAGAGCTTTCGGTCAATGATTATTCCTCCTCCGATCCCGGTACTAATAGTAATATAGACTAAGTCATTATTATTTTTTCCTGCTCCAAAATATAGTTCTCCCAGGGCACCAACATTAGCATCGTTATCAAGTTTTACCGGGCATTTAAACTCATGTTCCAAAATTTCTTTCAGAGGAACGTTCCGCCACCCGGGTAAGTTCGGTGGCTTTAAGATTACTCCGGTAGCGATATCCAAAGGGCCCGGGGCAACTACCCCTATACTTTCCAGATCGGCAACTTTAACCTTATTTTTAATCAAAATAGCCCTGATATTATTAATCAGTTTCTTAACGGTATCAGGCCAGGCATGTTCCGCCTGAGTAGAAAAGATTAAGTGATCAAGCATAACCGCGTTGTCGCTATAGAGAGCCTCTTTAATTTTGGTTCCGCCGATGTCCACTCCCATAATTACTTTGGCCATTTCCTCTATCCTCCCACTCGAACTTTCAGAAGATATTTCTCCTCTAGGTTATGTTTCAACTCTTCGGCTCTACTTCGTTCCAAAGGCTTTATCCCATCCATTCCAAAGAATTTTCCTAAACTTCGGTATTTCGATAAACCAAGTCTGTGGTAGGGTAAGATGTCCAAAGAGGTAATGGAAAGGGACGAGACAAAGGAAGCAATCTCCCTTATTTCCTCGGATGAATCATTGAACCCAGGAATCAAGGGAACACGTACCGTTAAGCCGGACACGGTTTTAACAGCCTGTTTCAAATTTTCTAAAATTATTTTATTATCTTTACCGGTAAACTTTCGGTGTTTTTCCGAATTCATATGTTTGATATCGTAGAGCAAGTAATCAACCTGGGCTAAAACCTGGAGAAAAGTTTCTGTATTGGCATAACCACACGTTTCCAGGGCGGTATTAATTCCTCTCTTTTTAGCAGCGAACAATAATGAAATTACGAATTCCGGTTGGTTCATGGGCTCACCGCCCGAAATGGTTATTCCTCCTCCGGAAACCTGGTAAAAAACCAGATCTTTTTCTACTTCCTTGATAACTTCTTCTACGGATAGATCTTTTCCACTGATACGCAGTGCTTCTGAAGGACAGGCTTCCGCGCATTGACCACAATTGTCACACTTGTTCCTCTCAATTCTGATAGTTCCTTTTTCCAAGGTTAGAGCACTTTTTGGGCAGGTATTCACACAGGTTTGACAACCGATACATTTATTAGGGAAATACATTAATTCTCTTTGATGACTTATCCCTTCTGGATTTGAACACCATAAACAACTAAGAGGACAGCCCTTAAGAAACACGATAGTGCGAATGCCCGGTCCATCATGAAGGCTAAATCGTTGGATATCGAAAATCCTCCCTGGATGATCAAGCTCGCTAGAAAGGGTCAAATTTTTCTCCTGTTCTTCCATAATCTCATAGTCCAGCATATTCAGTTCTGGTAATAATGTCATTCTGCAAGGATTCATCCAGCTCGACAAAATAGGCACTGTAACCGGCCACCCTGACTACCAGGTCTCCAAAAGCTTCTGGATTCTTTTTTGCCTGCTGCAAAATATCTGTTGATATAATATTAAATTGAACATGCGTACACTTCAGTTGAACAAAACCGGCCAGGAAATCAGCAAATTTTTTCAGGGATTTTTCCCCTCCAAAAACGCTGGGATGGAATTTTAAGTTAAGCAATGATCCATTGGATGAAAGCAGTTGATCTATTTTACTAACTGACTTAAGGACTGCCGTAGGACCCTTCTTTTCTCTTTCTCTAACGGGAGAAAGTCCTCCATCAGCCAGGGGTTCCCGAGCTCGTCTGCCATCTGGGGTGGCCCCAACAACTAAACCCAAGGGAACATGGGCTGAGATTGTATAAAGTCCTGGTTGGTAGCTTCCTCCTCGGGGATTCTTATTTCTCTCCACTAATAAACAGTAATGTCTGGCCCACTTCCTGGCAATTTGATCAACTTCATCAATATCGTTTCCAAATTTAGGAGAAAAATTCAATAGTCTTTGTCGTAAGGGTTCATCCTCAAGAAAATTTTTGTCTAATAGATGATTGAGTGAGAGAAGATCTATTTGTTGTTCTTGATAAACAAATTTCTTGATGGCCATCAAAGAATCAGCCAAATTAGCTACTCCGATGGCCTGAGGTCCGGTAAAATTATACCTGGCGCCTCCCCGAGATACATCCTCACCTTTCCTTAGACATTCATCCATTACCGAAGACAAGAAGGGAGTGGGAAGAATTCGGGCCTGTACTTGATCTACTATGTTGCATCCCGCAACCATCTGATCAACAAAATAATCCATTTCTTTCTCTAACGCCTTCTCCAGAGATTCGTAAGAGTTGAAGTGGCCGTTTGATTTATCTAAAAAGATTGCTTTTCTCTTAGTGAGACGATCTTTCCCCTTGTTTATAACCAACTCTAATAATTTAGGTAAGTTAAACAACGCGGCATCACTGAGACCAAGGCTTTTCCCGGGAATTCCCAGTTCTACACATCCAATAATGGCATAATTACGGGCATCATCAGGTTTAATCCCTCGGTTTAACAAAGCAGGGATGATTATTTCATCATTAAATAACTGAGGCATCCCAAATCCCAGGCTAATTACCTGGCTAACTTCCATAAGAAATTTTTGGGAAGTCCGATTATGCAAACGCACCGAAAGATTTGGCTGGGGCATTCGAATATCGGCCGAAGCTTTTAAACATAAAAATGAAAGCTCATTAGTGACATCCTTTCCTTTCTCATTTATTCCTCCCAGGGCCACATTAAATCCTATGGGGAAACCAGCGAAATACTTAACTTCCTTGGCCGGTCGCAACAATACAATTTCATTGAATTTTAGCCACAAACACTCCATTATCTCCAGGGCTTTTTCCGGTGTCAGAATATTTTCCTGGATATCGTTTGAATAAAAGGGGAATAAATATTGATCAATTCTCCCCGGAGAAAAGGAGCTGGCTACCGACTCTATATGGAGCATTAAAAACAAAAACCAGAGCGATTGGACGGCCTGATGAAAGGTAGAAGGGGGATTAACCAAAATATGCTCACAGTTAGTCATAATTATTCCGAAGTGTTCTCTCTTTTCTCCGGTACTTTGCTTTGCCTTAGACTCGGCTAATTTTGCGTATCTTAAAATGAACTCAGAGGCACCCTTCAGGGAAATATCCACTGCTCGATAAAAATTTATCTTCTCCCTATCATTATGAGATACCAGTAATTTCTCTTTCACTTGGTTGCGTAATTCTCTTATCCCTTTTCTCAGCCATTTCTCTACATGGGGAAGTATATGACCTTGATTATGGGTGGTCTGGTTTAAAGTAAATACCTTAGCCTCTCGAGCAATTTTAGTTTCTTGGGAAAGAGAAGCCTCGATTTCATTTTTTAAGGTTTTCCCCTTCCAATAGGGGAAAATTTCTTCTCTCAGTTTCCGCTTGTTTTCCTCACTAATAAAAAAAGATTCCTGCCCTCTAATACTAATGGTATCAAGTTCTTCATTCAACCACCGGATTGAACACTCCGGAGCAACCACTCCTGCCCTGGGAAGAAGAGACCTGTTTCCTACAATTAACTCATCCGAAGTTACCTTTATTTTAATATGATTTAAAATGTGTCTCAGAGCCTTAGCTCTTCGAATTATGGTAGGTTCTCCCGGGGTCTTCAGGAAACTTTCAGTCATCAAAATAGCTCTTTCAATAGAGATTTCCCTTTTAGTTGAAAGAATCTCTTTTTTTAATCTTTGGATCCGGGGAGAAACACTGTAGTTTTTTTGAGACAGGGTCATTTTGCCTGCCCTTACCAGGAATCTAATTCCTGGTTAATGGATTGTATGTTAACGTTAACATAGTGATTTTCATAATACCGCCCTGTATTTTTTTGTCAACCGACCAGCTTCCCCAACAACCCTAAGGCATGGGGATCTACCAAGGCTGTTTTCCCCCACTGTCATTGCGAGTTTGCCGCAGGCAGACGTGGCAATCTCACTCTCTCTGTCATTGCAAGCCTCCTGAAAGTAGGCGTGGCAATCTCAGAGGTTGCTAAGCCTCTTCCGAGCCCGGAGAGAAATGTCGCTTCTCTCAATGACAGGTTAGCGCATCAACTTGGAAATTCTTAATTAGAAAAGCAGTTGGTAGGCGCAGGCTTTAGCCTGCGTTTATTTGCACGGTGGTCTCTTCTTCGCAGCTTAAAAGCTGCGGCTACCTGGGCTGAAACTTATAGCTACCCTGGTATAATATTCACTATGAGGTGAATATGTATTGGACCGTATAGTTCTGTAAGTTAAGCTAAGAATAAAACATTTATCAAGTAGCATGCGAGTCTGCACATTGTGTAGGTATCGTTCATCCAGCCCGTGAGGCTATGTAGTTGGGAGACGGCGAGGAACCATCCTTAGAGAAGAGGATAAGAAAAGGAGATTCATGAATGTATTACGCCGGGATTGACATTAGCAAAAAGTCTCTGGTGGTAGCGGTCCTGAACGATGATGGAGAAATTGTTAAATCACCGGTGAAACTCACAGTTNATCANAAAGGNNTTGCTCAGCTNGCCAAAATGCTCAGGAGNATCAGCACGAGCNAAGANAANATCACTGNCGGTATCGAGGCAACAGGAAACCTATGGGAGAACGTCTACTCCTTCTTGGAGGAGAAGAGCTACCGGATC
>AQRW01000129.1 GCA_000402295.1 Candidatus Aerophobus profundus SCGC AAA252-L23 | reverse complement strand
CTCAAGGTGGAACTAGACTGGCTTAAAAAAAAATGTGGCTATCTCAGCGAGGGAGAAGACCTTGCGTGATCGATGAGGGAAGATAACATTATACCGGTGATAAGACAGGCTGAGCTTTTAGGAATTGCTCGCTCTACGGTGTACTATCAGCCGGTTGCTGATACCTCCAGTCTGGAGCTGATGCACCAAATTGATGAAGAGTATACCAAGGCTCCCTTCTATGGCTCCCGTAAGATAGCGGCAGTTCTAAGAAGAAAGGGCTATGAAGTCAATAGAAAGAGAGTACAAAGACTAATGAGATTGATGGGGATTGAGGCCATCTATCCGGGTCCTAATACCAGTAAGCCTCATCCTGGTCATAAGATATACCCATATCTTTTGAGAGACCGCAAAATCATGCGGGTAAATGAGGTCTGGGGTACTGATATTACTTACATCAGAATGAGACATGGCTGGCTCTATTTAGTGGCCATAATGGACTGGATGAGCCGGTACGTCCTCTCCTGGAAACTGTCTATTACCTGGAGGTTGACTTTTGCATTCGAGCCTTGGAGAGGGCATTTTCTCTGGCTATTCCGGAAATTTTCAACTCAGACCAGGGATCACAATTTACCAGCGTTACCTTTATCGATAAACTAAAGGAGAAGAAGCTCCAGATTAGCCTGGATGGAAGAGGCAGAGCCATAGACAATGTTTTCACTGAGAGGCTCTGGCACTCAGTGAAGTATGAGGAAGTGTATATCAATGATTACCAGACGGTTCGGGAAGCAAAAGAAGGAATTAGTCGGTATCTGGCCTTCTATAATCAGGAAAGAGTCCATCAGGCACTTGACTACCGAACACCAGTTGAGGTATACTATGACCACAGTAACTAAGAAACAGTCTCAAAAGTACCTTAAGTACCCCAAAATACTGTCCGGCCAATGGGGTCCACCCCAAGAAGATAGATTGGATTTACCCGAAAAAAGTTTGGATTTTGTATTTATGCGTAATGTTACCCATCATATACCAAATCGAGTAAAATATTTTAGAAATTTAAAAGATTTTCTAAAACCGGATGGCAAGATTATCATTATAGAATATAAAAAGGGTAAATTTTTCACTTTTCGTGGAATATTCAGACACGATGTTCCTAAAGAAATTATTACACGAGAAATGGAAGAGGCTGGATATTTACTGGAAAAGGAATTCGATTTTTTACCAGAACAACACTTTACAATTTATTCAAAACAATCATAGGAATGAAAATTATGAACGAGATAAAGTATAGGCCAATCGGAGTCATTCATTCCCTCTTTGAAGAACCCGAGGGAACACCTATACAACCTGCAGGTGCTGAGGGCATTGAGGGAACAGTTGAGCTATTTCCAAAATATGCTGAAGGCCTAAAAGATTTGGAAGGCTTTTCGCACATTATTTTGCTATATCACTTCCATTTATCTAAAGGCCCATCCCTAAAAGTGAGGCCGTATATGGATAATGAGGCGCACGGAGTTTTTGCAATGCGAGGTCCAAGTAGACCAAACTCAATCGGCATCTCAGTAGTGCGTCTTGTCAGGATTGAAGAAAATATACTCCATATTCAAGATGTAGATATTGTAGATGGAACCCCTCTTTTGGATATAAAGCCATATGTCCCGGAATTTGACATACGAGAAGTAGAGAAAACAGGGTGGCTTGAGAGAAATGTACGTAAACTTTCAACATCAAAAGATGATGGGAGATTTACAAAATGATTTGTGCGACTTCTGATAACAGCGGATAAAAAGCTACGGTGCTACGCACCTTTGCCCAAATTGCCTTCGCCACTAAAACGTTATCTGCTATTTTAGGAGAAAATAATGGGCAATAAAAATGATTCCAAAGTTTGAAAAAAGTGGCAACTTACCTAAGGCAGTGTGTAAAGCAACTTTAGATGAGGTAAGGGCAATTTTTGGTGCAAGTTCAGCAAGAAGAAAATGGTTAATTGGAAATCTGGAGAAAATAATCGAACTTGCAAAATCAACGGGAAGGTTGGAACGAGTGATAGTTTGGGGTAGTTTTGTTTCAAACAAAGAATTACCGCAAGATATAGACTTGCTACTCATAATGAAAGAAGATTTTGTTGCTGATAAGGTTGTCCCTAAGGTAAAAAGGGTGTTTGATTATGTGCAGGGGAGGATTACGTTCAATGCAGACATCTTTTGGGCCAAATCTTCAATTGGGAAAGAGGTGATTAATTTGTGGTTGGAGACATACCAAATGACACGTGACTTTGAACCACGTGGTATTGTGGAGGTGGTAATCGATGATCGAAAATGACGAACAATTAAAGAAGGCAAAAGAAGCTGTTAGGAATTTAGAGCTAGTTTTGGAAAAAGCAAGAAAAGTTCACAGTCCATCCGAATACAAGGCCATGTCGGAACCCATATTGATGGAGTTGCAACAGCGGGAGAACGAGATAATTCAGTATCTGAGCTCAGCAGAGCCCCAAGTAGCTACACGGTGAATAATATCTTCAAGCACCAGAATGTTTCCCAAAACGGCAGATAACACAGAGTTTGTGGCTCAAGTGCTAACGCAGTTTCGCCTAAATGTCCTTGGGGTACTTCACAAACTCTTGAACGTTGTCGGACATAGTCGGGCGAAACACGTAAAAACAAAAAATTGAGAGGTATTATGAGTCGTATTAAAAATAGAAATACTGAAAAGATGTCTGACGCATCCTTTAAAGGAATGACGAGGATATAGCAGTTAAGACCATATATTACCAGAAGGTCAAGAATAGGATCGAGGTGGATTATGGAGAAGTTATAGGATAACGAAAAGCTATCACTTCATATAACGGTGTTTATGGTTGGCTACGCGGAGGGCCCCACCCAAGGGGGAGGTATTCGCAAACCCGCAAAACATTAGGCGATTTTCTTAATAAAGCATCTTCATAGCTTCTCTCACACTTTTCATAGTAGCCTCAGCTACTTGATTAGCTTCCTCTCTTCCTTTATTTAAGATAGAAGCTAAAAGTTCCTCTTGAGTTTCTATCTCCTTCCGTTTTTCCCGAAAAGGAGTGAGGGTCTGAATGAGAACTTCCGCCAGGTCAGTTTTACATTTAGTACAATCTAATTTTCCCTCCTGGCACTGCTGATAAATTAATCCCAAATCCTTCCCCAGAGGCTGACCAAAAGTTTGGTGGTAACTATAGACGTTGCACTTATCAGGATGTCCAGAATCACCCCGATAAATCTTTTCTGGGTCAGTAAACATCCCTCTTACTTTAGACCGGATTACTTCCGGGGAATCAGAGAGAGCAATATAATTATGGTAAGACTTACCCATTTTCTTCACCCCATCAGTACCTAAAATCTTGGTGGTTCGAGAAAGCAAGGGTCCAGGTTCCGGAAAGACTCTTCCATAAAGATGGTTAAACCGGCGGGCAATTTCCCGGCATATTTCCAGATGAGCCAGTTGATCCTCTCCCACCGGAACTTTGTTAGCTTTATAAATCAAAATATCAGCACTCTGGAGAATCGGATACCCCATAAGGCCGTAATTGGTTTCGCTTCCCAAAACTATTTTTTCTTTATAGCTGGGACAGCGCTCCAGCCAGGCAAGTGGAGTAATCATAGAAAGAATCAGATGCAACTCGGCATGGGCCTTGATATGAGATTGAAGGAAGAGAGTAGATCTGGCTGGGTCAAGACCACTGGCCAACCAGTCTATCAATACGTCTTTTGCATCGGAGGCAATCCTCGTGGTGTCGGTGCGGTCAGTGAGGGCGTGCCAGTCAGCAATCATAAAAAAACACTCATATTCATCCTGTAACTTTACCCAATTAACCAGAGCTCCCAGATAGTTACCCAAATGAAGTTTTCCTGTGGGCCTCATTCCACTTAAAATGCGCTTTCTCATTAATTCTCCTCATGACAAAAATTGGCGAGACTTACCAAAATTTTACTGCGACATAGCTCAAAGAAGCCTTTTATATTGTTCTGATTATGTGTTATGCCATGTCTTTTGTCAAACCTCACGCCTTACCGCTACTCTTCTCTTTAGCCTTTTATTTTTCAACTTCTCCCGCTTTCGCCGAAGGCAAAGAACGAAGGGAGTTTTTTGGCGTAGTGAGAAAAAATTAGAGAGAGCTACCCACAATGCTGGACAAAAAAATCGGCTGGCACTGAAAGAAAAAATAGCGGATTTTGGCGGAAAATAAGGATAAAATTCCCCCACTGCGGAAGTGTTGCAAGCGTATGCCTTCCGCAGAAAATGAAAAAACTTTGTAACTATTCAGGTACCTGGCATTAACTTCAGTCTAAAATTCGGTGAACCTCTCTACTTGGGTAGGGGAGACTTTAGTCTCCCTTGGCTCTTTTTCTGGGCGACTGAAGTCACCCCTACCCGCTAAATAGTTGACAGTCAATTAGTCCTCAGGTTTATTCCTCATTGATATATTTGGACCGGCTGAATAGTTACGTTTTACTATTATAAAGATAAGCAACTTTATATTTCATTATCTATGGTTAGTATATGAAGTTTTTACTATTTAGTCAAACAAATAAAGGGAGTAATCCGGTTGTGTGGGTACGGGAGGATGGGGCAAATACAACTTCCTTTTAAGCGGCGTATTTCGTTTTACGAAATACGCCCAAAACCGGCGGCGAAAAAGAAGCGGGAAAAGGCAAGGCGGAGCAAGCATACAAACTCCTCTGAATTTTCAAAGAATCTTGAATGGTCGGGGCGACCGGATTCGAACCGGTGACCTCTTGCGCCCCATGCAAGTGCGCTAAACCAGGCTGCGCTACGCCCCGACTTTAATTTTCTTGGAGTATTCTCAAAACTTCGTTAAGTTCCTCTTTGAGGTTCTCAGGATTAAAGGTATTTTCTTTTTTCGTTAGTTCTCTTTGGGCTCCCTGCATGGTAAAGCCCTTTTGATGCAAAAGCTCTTTGATCTTTAAAACAAGTTCTATATCTTTACGTTGATAACGTCTGTGTCCTCCACGACTTTTCTGAGGATGTAATTGACTAAATTTCCCCTCCCAGAATCGTAGAACATAAGGAGGGACATCTGCAATCTTGGCTACCTCGCTAATACTGAAATACAGCTTTTGTAGAATGTCTCGGCCGTCCTTTTGCACATATTCCTCCCAAAGAAGAGACAAAAGGGAAGAGACAAAAGGAATTTTTCCCTTTTGTCTCTTCCAAAATATTTCTCAAACGACGGCTTCCCTAAGATTTTTCCCCGACTCAAATTTGGGGACGTCTTTCGACGGAATTTGAATCTCTTCTCCTGTTTGAGGATTTCTTCCCCTCCGCGCCTTCTTGGTAATCACCTTAAAACTGCCGAACCCAACCAGAGTAACTTTCTCTCCTCGAGCCAATGACTCGGTGATAACCGAAGCAATAGCATCTACCGCTTCCCGGCAGGCTTTTTTGGTAAGACCCGATTGGTTAGCTATTTCCTCAACCAACTCAGCCTTGTTCATCTATCCACCTCCTCGTATGGGTTAGTGTTCCACACTATACCATAGTTTTTTTTCTTGACAAGGTAATTACCTTGTGGTCTTTATTTTCTGTCCCAGCCTATTTTCCGTTCCTTGCCAGAGACGCTTTAAGTTTGATCTGTGTCGGATGATGATCATTATAGCTATTAGAGTACTGAAAAGGAGGTAAAACACCGATTTTCCCGGCCAGATCCAGATAAAAATTGGTAGTCCCACCGCTGCTGAGATAGACCCAACAGAAACATACCGGGTCAAAACTACCACAGTTATCATAGTTAGCCCACTTAGGACGAATGGCATCGGAGTAAGAATCGCAAAAACTCCTGCCGAGGTAGCTACTCCCTTACCTCCTTTGAATTTCAGGAATATAGGCCAGTTATGGCCTATAATGGAAGAAAACCCAGCTAGAGATTTAACCAGCGAGGAATCTAAACCAGTTAAAGGTGCAAGAGTATGTCCTATACTGACAGCTATCAAACCTTTTCCAAAGTCACCCAGGAACACGACCGACCCCGGGATCCACCCTAGAGTACGCAAAACATTGGTAGTTCCAATATTTCCACTACCAACTTTTCTTAGATCAACCCCTTTATTGACCCGACCCATCAAATACCCAAAAGGAATAGAACCTATCAGATATCCTCCAAGTAACAGGATGATTACAACGATCACTTGTTGGTAAATCCTTTTCTCAATTTCTCTCTTATTCTTTCGCCGATAAAATCGCCTATGGAAATTCCCTCATCCTCTGAAACTGGGGGAGGAACATTTTTTTCTTTGACTTTCTTGACTTTCTCTTTCAACTGCCTGACGCTTAGTCTAATACGCCTTCTCCGATGATCTATCTCTACGATTTTGGCCTTTATTTCCTCTCCCACTGCCGTAACCTTTTCTGGGTGAGCTACATATTCATTGTCTAATTCGGATACATGAATTAACCCGTCTATTCCAGGAGCTAAGTTAACAAAAACTCCAAAATTGGTTATTTCCTCAACTTTTCCTGAGATTATGTCTCCAGTTTTATATTCCTGAAGGAGTTTCTCCCAGGGATCCGGCTGGGTTTGCTTCAATCCGAGAGCCATTTTTTTCCCTTCAGCATCGACGCCCAGAATCTTTACCTCAACTTTATCTCCTACCTCGATAATCTCTCGGGGGTGTTCTATTCGCTTATCCCAGGACAAATCAGAGATATGAATTAGTCCCTCCAAACCCTCTTCAATTTCCACAAAAGCGCCAAAATTGGTTAAATGGGTTATTTTCCCTTTAACAAGTGAGCTCACCTGATACTTATCTTTTGCCAGACTCCAGGGATCCGGTTTGGTTTGCTTTAGACCAAGAGAAATTTTCCCCTTATCTCGGTCCAACTTTAAGACTTTTATTTTTATCTTTCGACCTACAGAGACTACCTCCTGAGGGTCTTTTACCCAGCCCCAGGAGAGGTTTTCGGGGTGAATAAGGCCATCAATTCCACCCAGATCTACAAAAACACCAAAATTAGTAATTGAATTAACCCGGCCGGTAACTATCTTTCCTTCTTGGAGGCCGGACAAAGTGAGTTCTTTCCTTTTTTCCTTTTCCTCTAAGAGTAGAAACTTACGGGAGGCTACAATATTTTTAGAGTTTTTGTCTAGTTCAATTATTCTCACTCTTATATTTTTATCAAGATATTTCATCAAGTCTTCTCTTTTTTTTAAACTTACGTGGGAGGCGGGAATAAAAGCCTTTAGAGATCCCAAGCTAGCTAACAGTCCACCCTTTATCACTTTTTCTACTTTGAGGATTATAGGTTCGCCCTGTTCAAATGCCTCAGTAAATTTAGCCCAATCAAGGTGAAGATCAGCCTCATTTTTGGAGAGGATAAAACGGCCAGCTTCATCTTTCTTACTTACAAAGATTAACATTTTTTCCCCTAACTGGGGGTTTTTCTCGGAAGAATGTTCTTCCCAGGGCATAAATCCTTCTGACTTGGTACCTATATCGAGAAGAAGTCCCTCTCGAGTAATCTGGACCACCTTAGCTGGAATAATATCCCCCGTTTTGGGTGGCTTGAAATTATTGTATTTTTGGACAAGAACAGCGAAATCTTCTTGGTCTACTTCAGTTTTTTCCGGCGATTCAGTTTTCTCATCCTTGGTTTGGGCGATCTTTTCTTGCGCCAGATTCAAGTTACTTTCAAACTTTTCACTTTCTTCCGGAGCAATTTTTTTCTTGCTCAATACTGGCCCGGTTTTTTCCGTGTTTTCCCCCGTTGATTCGTACTCCATCAACTCATTTTGTTTATTGTTGGCTCTCATGACGCTATCCGCTGCTCTATCCAACATCCTTTCTTCTTTTGACTTGGCCACTTTACCTCTCTCCTCCTAAATTGATTCTTTAAATATATTCTTTCCGTTTTCCAAAAGAAAGCAGAATCTGTTTTATTCTGTAAATTGTTTCTCCTGGGGTGGAAGTACCCCCACTGATACCCACTTTTTCGAAGCCTGTAAGTTCCTCCAAATTTAAGTCTGTTTCTTTTTCGAGAAAATAAGTTTTTACTTTCATCCTTCGGCACAAATTAACCATTTGTTGAGTATTGGAACTATTACGACCCCCTACAATTATCATTGCTTCTACCTTATTGGCCAGAGACTGGACATCGCTTTGTCTTTCTCTCACTATTCGGCAAATGGTATTGAATATTCTGAGCTCCCCGCTCTTTTGTCTTTGTATTAGATTCTTGATAATATTAGTGAAGTTGTCAAGGCCTTCCGTAGTTTGAGCTACAATTCCTGCCTTGATAAACGTAGGTGCAAACCTGACTTCCCGAGGATTGTTGATAACATGCACCCTATTTGACGATAAAGTAGCTGTTAGTGCCTCTATCTCTGGATGACGTCTTGAACCCACAATGATTAACTGATAAGATTCTTTCTGGAGAAATTTAGCTATCTTCTGGACCTTAAGTACATAAGAACAGGTGGTATCAACCATTTTCAATCCCTTTTCTTGGCCTTTTCTTATTAGAGCAGGATCTATCCCATGGGATCTGGTTATAACTGTACCTTCCTGAACTTCATCCAGGCTGGAAATCGGCCTCATTCCCTTTTCTATAAGACTGCGGATCACCTCGGGATTATGAACAAGATCCCCCAGACTGTAAACCTGTTGTCCTTTTTTTAAGGCTAACTCTGCTAATCTTATTGTTTTCTTAACTCCGGAACAAAAGCCAATTCTGGGAGGAAGAAATATTTTCACGAGGACAATTTCCCCAGTTCTCTTAATTTGTTTTCCAGTGCTTTGCTCAAGTTGTTAATTTCTTGCCGCTTATTTAATCTCGTTTCCTGGAGATGTTTATTTAGAGGAACTCCCGCTCGAGCTTCTATCCGGGCAAGACGAATCATTTCCTTATGAGGTGGTAAGGCTCTATCAGTCCCCTTAATGAAAACAGGTATTACGGGAACTTTTGTCTCGTAGGAAATCTTGAGTGCTCCCTTGTGGAAAAAGCCCAACTGAGGTGAATTCATTCTTGTTCCCTCGGGGAAAAGAGCCAGTATTTTTCCATCTTTCAAGAGTTGAACAGCTCTTAAATAACTTTTTTTCTTTAGATGTTGCCTTTTTATGGGAAAAGCTCCCAATTTACTTATGAAATAGCCGAAGACTGGGTTTCGAAAGAGTTCTTCTTTGGCCAAAAAGTTTATCTTACGTTGGGTGAGAAGACCTAACACAATAGGATCCAGGTAACTTCTATGATTGGATGCCAGAATAACCCCTCCCTGAAGAGGGATGTTAGTTTTTCCCTCTATTCGTATGCGGAACAGTAGTTTGAAAACTATAAAAGTCAGTCCCCAGAGTAATTGATACCAGATAGGGCTTTCTTTCATTTTTCAGAAGAATACCCTGTTTTCCGTAATGCCTTCTGAACTATCTGCCAAATCTTTTCCACTGCTTGGGAAATACTTAGATGAGTGTTATCAATAATAATCGCCTGCGAAGCTTTTTTGAGAGGTGATATCTCTCGCTGGGAATCTGTCAAATCTCGCTGTCTCACATTTATTTCTATCTCTTTTCGGGATAAAGAAGAACCTGCCTTTTCTCTTAACTGTTGCCAGCGTCGGTTTATTCTCTCCTCGAGATTAGCGGTGAGAAATATTTTGACGGTAGCTTCTGGGAAAACTACTGTTCCTATATCCCGTCCTTCAGCTACTACTTGACTCTTACTTCCAATCTTCCTTTGTAGAGAAACCAGGTACTCACGAACTTCTTTGATGGTGGACACTTGTGAAACATAACGACTCACCAAAGGGGAACGAATTTCAGAAGATACCTCTTTTCCATCAAGAAAAACCCGGGTTCCTTGCGCAGAGCCAAGCTTCAAGGAAATCTTGGTCTGGCCGACTAAATCAGCGAGAGCCTGGGCATCATCGGTATTTACCTTATTCTTTATGGCTTTGAGTGTCAAGGCCCGATACATAGCTCCTGTGTCCAGATAAAGGTAATTTAATTTTTTAGCTAAGAGGTAAGCCGTAATACTTTTCCCAGAACCTGCTGGTCCATCGATAGCTATAATTGGATATTTCTTACTTTGGTTACTTTGATTCTGAGATAATCTTTCGGAGACGGCTGACAAAAACTTCATTTTGTTTCCTGGTACCTATGGTAATTCTTAAATAATCGGGCAGATTGTAGCCCGCCATATTTCTTACTATGATTTCCTGGTGAAGAAGCTTATTTTCTATTTCCAAGGCTTTTTCTCCAACTTTGATCAAAATAAAGTTAGCTTGAGTAGGAACAAAATAAAGATCCATTTTTCTTAGCTCGGAATAGAGAAACTTTTTTTCTTTTCTGACCAATTCTCTGCTTTTTCTGACTTGCTCTTTATCATTAAGACTGGCCACGGCGGCAACTTGAGCCAAAGAATTCACATTGAAGGGTGGACGACATCGGTTGAGTATATCTATTATTTCTTTGTTGGCAATACCATAGCCAATTCGTAGACCCGCCAGACCCCAGATTTTGGAAAATGTTCTCAAAATAATAATATTCTTGGAGCTAAAATGATCTAAAAGACGAGGAAAGGTAGTACTTTCTACATACTCGTAATAAGCCTCATCAAAAACCACCAGAAGATGAGAAGGAAGATTGATAAGAAATGATTGGACCTCTTCGTTCTCTACTATTGTTCCCGTAGGATTATTAGGATTGTCAATAAAGATAAGTTTAGTCCGAGCAGATATAGCCATTTTCATAGCTGAAAGATCCAATTTAAACTGCTTTAGGGGAACTGAAATGAGCTGGCCACCGGATAAACGGGTATCAATCTCATACATAAGAAAAGAGGGGTAACCAACGATAGCTTCTCCTTTGTTTCGAAGAAATATCCGGGTAAGGAAAGACACGATTTCATCGGAACCATTTCCGAGAATGAGATTTTGTTCATTCACGCCAAGTTTTTGGGCCAGAGCTTTTTTAAGATAGAAACTTCCTCCGTCAGGATAAAGGTAAACCTTACTGGCATTATCCTTGATTGCTTGAATAGCTCTAGGTGATGGACCAAGAGGATTTTCATTAGAGGCCATTTTGATAACTTTTTTCAAACCTAACTCTCTTTTGACTTCCTCTATAGGTTTACCCGGAACATAAGGTCTAATCTTGAGCAGATCCTGTACTCCCAAATCCGTAGCTACCTTAAGGATGTGATTCAAAAATCACCTCTTTCCCAGTGAATTTTTTCATTGTAGTCCCAGAACAGCTCCTTGGCTACTTGGGCCGACCAGTTGAGCATAACGACCCAGATACCCTCCTTTTACTTTTGATGGCCGAGCAGTCCATTTTCTTCGTCGTTCCCGTAGCTCTGATTCGGATACTTTCACTTCCAGTCTCCGTGAGGGAATATCAATGGAAATTAAGTCCCCATCTTTGAGAAGGGCAATCGGTCCTCCTTGAGCTGACTCGGGACAAATATGTCCGATACAGGGACCTCTGGTGCCACCGGAGAAACGACCATCAGTGATTAGAGCAACCGAGTCAGCCAAACCCATTCCCACTACTGCGGCTGTGGGAGAAAGCATTTCTCTCATCCCCGGTCCTCCTTGGGGACCCTCATATCGAATAACAATAACTTCTTTTCTTCTGATTTTGCCGGCTAATATATCTTTAAGAGCATCCTCTTCCTGGTTAAAAATTCGGGCTCTACCCTGAAATTGTTTCATAGACTCATTAACTGCGGATTGTTTCACTACTGCTCCCTCCGGAGCCAGAGAACCAAAGAGAATGGCAATTCCCCCTTCTGGATGATAGGGATTGGTAAGAGGGCGAATGACTTCTTCATTGATTACTTCCGCCTCCTGAGCAATTTGAATTATAGATTGCCCGCTAACTGTGGGAGTCTCCCAGAGATTTTCTTTTAGTCTGTTTAGAAGAGCTGGTAATCCTCCAGCCCATTCTAGATCCTCCATAAAATACTCTCCTCCTGGTCGCAGATTTACCAGGTGAGGAGTTTGCTTGCCGATCTTATCGAAAAGAGATAGAGGTATCTCGATGGCGGCTGCCCGGGCGATTGCCAGTAAATGTAGTACGGTATTAGTCGATCCTCCCAGGGCCATGTCTACCTTGATGGCATTTTCAAAGGCCTGTTGGCTCAAAATATCTCGGGGGAGAAGCTGCTCAGATACAAGCTCTACAACTCTTTTCCCTGCCTGATAAGCAATTCGCATTTTTCGAGCCGAGACAGCCAGCGAGGAGGCTGTTCCTGTAAGACTCATTCCCAGAGCCTCGGTTAAACAGGACATGGTGTTAGCTGTATAAAGGCCCTGACAGGAGCCTGCTCCCGGACAAGCTTCTTGCTCCAGACAAAGAAATTCCTTTTCTCCAATTTCCCCTTTTTGAAATCTTCCTACCGCCTCAAATGTATCTCTGACCAGAGAAAGTTTCTTTCCCCGGTAGCGGCCCGATAGCATGGGACCAGCAGTAACAATAATGGTGGGAATGTTTATCCGAGCTGCCGCTATAAGGGCACCCGGGGTGATTTTGTCGCAATTGGTAAGGAGAACGAGACCATCCAGAGCATGAGCTTCGGCTACAGTTTCGATAGAGTCAGCGACCAGTTCCCGGAGGGGAAGGGAATATCTCATTCCAGAGTGGCCCATAGCTATACCGTCACAGACAGCCGGAATGCCAAAAATAAAAGGACAACCTCCACCGGCCTCCACTCCCCTTTCTATGAATCTTTCTGTTTCTCGCATGAAGATATGTCCCGGAACTAAGGCGCTGTAACTCGAAGCAATGCCTATGAAGGGTTTATTCATAGCACTCTTATGTATTCCCGTAGCATAGAGCAGACTTCTATTGGGTGCCTTTTCCATTCCTTTTTTAATAATTTCACTGCGTATTTTGACTGATTTCATTTTTTTAGCTACCTTTGTTTTTCTGGCAGTTGAGGCCACGGCGGCGGCCACAGTTTCTACCACTCGAGGGTCCAATGGTTTGGGGAGAATGTAATCTTTCCTCAGGTCATTTTTTACCACATTTGCTAAAGCTAAACTAGCGGCCAACTTCATTTCTTCATTGATCACTCGTGCTCTAACTTGAAGAGCTCCCTTAAAGATACCGGGGAATCCCAGGATATTGTTAATCTGATTAGGGTAGTTAGATCCTCCTGTGCCTACAATTGAAGCTCCAGCCCGATAAGCTTCTTCCGGGTAAATCTCTGGGATGGGGTTAGCCATAGCAAAGACGATAGGGGAGGAATTCATTTTTCTTATCATATCTGATTTTACTATCCCGCCAGAAGAAACTCCAATAAAGACGTCAGCCTCTTTTAAAGCAAAAGTTAAATCTCCTTTCTTTTTTCCCGGATTGGTAAGTCTACTCATTTCCTCCTTGATGAAATTCATTCCTTCTTTTCTTCCTTGATAGATGATTCCCTTGGTATCACAGATAATTAACTCTCCCTTAGCTCCAGCCCGCTGGAGGAATTTAGCGATAGCTATGCCTGCAGCTCCAGCTCCGTTGATTACTATTTTTACCTTGGTGATATCTTTATTGATCAGTCTTAAGGCGTTGGTAAGAGCTGCCAAGACAATAACAGCCGTACCATGCTGGTCATCGTGGAAGACAGGAATATCTATTTTTTCCTTTAGTTTTTCTTCAATCTGAAAACAGCGAGGGGCAGATATGTCCTCCAGATTAATACCTCCGAAGACGCAACTTATCAGACTGATAGTCTCCACAATCTTATCTACATCCTGGGTATCCAGGCATATGGGAAAAGCATTTATTCCGGCCAGTTCTTTGAAAAGGATAGCTTTGCCTTCCATTACTGGCAGGGATGCGGCTGCTCCGATGTTACCCAGGCCTAACACTGCTGAGCCGTCAGTTACCACAGCCACCATGCCAGCCTTGGAAGTATAATCGTAAATTTTTTCTTTATCAGAAGCGATCTGGCGACAGGGTTCCGCTACTCCAGGAGTGTAGGCTAAGGAAAGAGTGAGGGTATCATTTATGGGAAACTTACTTCTTACCTCAATTTTTCCTTTGAACCTGCGGTGTAATTCAATAGCTGCTTGTCCAATATCGGTAATTTTTCCCATTTTTACTTCATTCTTCAAAGTTGACAAAACACTTTCCCTTTTGTTATTACGGAAATTATCCAGAAATCACAAATCAAATCTCTAAGGTAGGAAAGAATAGTTTTTCTGATGTAGAAACTAAGTAATTTTGGATTCTCAAATCCCATAAAAAAATGGTGGAGGCAGGGGGAGTTGAACCCCCGACCTCGTCCACGCCAAGGACGCGCTCTCCCAACTGAGCTATGCCCCCCCTTTTTGTATTGAAGCGACCAAGAAAAAAGGTGGAAAAGTTCTTCCTTTTCTACTCTTATCTAATTAGTTGAGACAGATCCTGAAAGTAATTCCCTTTTGGCGTCTATCCACAGTCTCTCTAATTGATAATATTCCCTGGCTTCCTCAGAAAAAATATGAATAACTATAAAACCAAAATCCAGCAATATCCAACGATCATTATCAAACTTCCTGGAATTAAGAAGAGCTACACCCACCTCAGAGAGCTTTTTTTCCAACTCTTGGGCAATAATCTTCATATGGACAGAGGAATTCCCGTGGAAAATTATGAAATAATCTGCTATGGGCGATATCTTCTTTAAATTTAAAACTACTAACTTCTGCGCTTTTTTCTCTTCGGCAATCTCTACTGCTTTAAGAACCACAGAACGAGAATTCAATCTCATTTTTCCTCTCTTGGTTTGTCATAGAGAACTTTTTATCTCTTTTCTCCTCCCAGGGATAGTTTCTTAAAGTCTATTTTCGCAAATAATAGGTTTATTATACATAAGTTTAAAAGAGAGTCAATCCTGCTCTGTTTTCGTTGTTTTTGCTTGATAAAGATGATTCTTGTAAATATACTTTTCTACTACCTCTGGCACAAGATACTTGATAGTTTTACCTTCTTTCAATCGCTTTCTGATATCAGTAGAGGAAATAGCCAATGCAGGTATTTCTATTAGATAGGTGCAATTCCTGAAAAGAGGATCTATTTTATCAATAGTAAGTTTATATCCGGGTCTGGATACAGCTATAAAAGTAGCTAACCGGGGTAAATCTTCTGTTTTGTGCCAGGTAGAGATTTCGGCAATAGCATCTGCTCCGGTAATAAAGTAACACTTGATAGTCTCGTCGCAACTCTTTTTTAACTCTATAATAGTGTCCCGAGTATAAGATTGGCCTTTCCTTTTAATTTCGATAGCTGAGGCGGAAAAATACGCATTACTATCGGTGGCCAGAACCGTCATCCTCCAGCGATGCTCGGGTAAGGCTATCTCATTATCATATTTGTGTGGAGGCTTACCCGAGGGTACAAATAATACCCTATCCAGCTTAAATTCATCTCTGATAACCTCAGCGGCTACCAGATGTCCATGGTGGATAGGATTAAACGTTCCACCCATAATTCCCAGAGTGATTTTTTCTCTCACTTGGCATACTCTATGGCTCGGAGTTCTCTTATTACCGTAATCTTAATCTGGCCTGGGTAATGGAGTTCTTTCTCGATTTTGATAGCTATTTCCTTGGCCAACTCACCGGCCGTATAATCATTGACTCTTTCTGGTTGGACAATTATTCTTATTTCTCTTCCAGCCTGGATTGCGTAAGACCTATCCACTCCTGAAAAAGAATTAGCTACTTTCTCCAGTAATTCCAGTCTCTTGACATAAGCCTCGAGAACTTCTTTTCTGGCTCCAGGCCTTGAGGCAGAAATAGCATCAGAAGCCTGGATAATTGCTGCCAGTGTGGTTTCGGCTACTTTGTCTTCGTGATGAGCAGCTATGGCATGGACAACGTTGGAACATTCTCCAAATCGCTTAGCCAAATGAGCGCCAATTAAGGCATGGGGTCCTTCCATTTCTTGATCCACTGCTTTACCGATATCGTGTAGCAGTCCGGCCCTTTTGGCCATACCTGTATCCAACCCGATTTCTGAGGCCATAATGCTGGCAATATAAGCTACTTCTTTGGAGTGTTCCAGTACGTTCTGGCCGTAACTGGTGCGGAATTTCAGTTTACCCAGTAAATTGACCAGTTCCGAAGATAAATTCGAGATTCCCATATCAAAAACTGTTCGTTGTCCCTCTTCTCGGATTAACTCTTCCACATCTTTCTTAGCTTTTTCAACAATTTCCTCTATTCTTCCCGGGTGAATTCGACTATCAGCAATGAGTCGTTCTAAACTAACCTGAGCAATTTTTCTTCTTAGAGGATCAAAGCAGGAAATGACTACTGTTTCCGGAGTATCATCCACGATAAGGTCTACCCCGGTCAGGGCCTCGAAGGTTCTTATGTTTCTACCTTCTCTTCCAATCACCCGACCCTTCATTTCATCGTTAGGCAAGGAAACGGTAGAAATAACAGAGTTAGATGCTTCATCGACTGCACATCGCTGAATAGCTGTGGCTATTATCATTCTTGCCTTTTTGGCGGCTATCTCTTTAGTTTCTCTTTCTACCTTTTGAATAATCTGGGATGCTTCTTCCCGAGCTTCTTTTTTTATAGTCTCCAGAAGATTTCTCCTGGCTTCTTGAACCGATATCCCAGCTATCCTCTCCATTTCCCTGAGCCACTTTACTTTCGTTTCCTCTATCTGATTTTCTCTCACTTTTATCTTGTCTTCTATAGCGATGAATTCCTTCCTTTTATTTTCTAATTCTTGGAAATGACGATCTACTTTCTCCTCTCGCTCAATCAATCTTTTAGAAAGCTGATGCAGCTCACCAGTTTTTTCCAAAGTCTCTTTCTCAAAGATGGCTCTGAGCCGATGGAGTTCTTCCCTTTTTTCCAGCTCAAATTCCCGTCGTTTACTCTTAATTTCTTCGTCGGCCCGGGCTAATTTTTCTCGAGCTTTAGCCAATAAAGAACGAGAACTAAATCTATATAGAGAAGTGGCTATTCCCCCCCCTCCTAAAATTCCTACTACAAAATATATAACAATTGAATAGATTCCACTAATCGTAACCACCCCCTTTGTTTTCAAAGATCTTTGTCACAACCGGATAATACCATATATTTATTTGATTTTTTTGTCAAGCCGGCACTCGGGGAGAA